>NZ_JARWCR020000094.1:0-29404 GCF_029846695.2 Bradyrhizobium nivariense
TCAAGGCATTCCGGCAGCAACGTCGTCTGCTGGCGATCCACCCCTTGAACGAAACCCCGCATCAATTCCCCCCGCGATTCAGCAAGAGAATCATAGCATCGACGGAGTTTTTACACAGCCTGGACCCTGATCGGCGCGCCGATTTCGGGCCTGCTGCTCGGGCTCGACGGTGCGATGGGCCTGAAGGGCTGGCAATGGCTGTTCATCATCGAGGGCATCCCCTCGGTGCTGCTCGGCATCGTCACCTGGTTCTACCTCACCGACAGGCCGGAGAAGGCGGACTGGCTCTCGGCCGAGCAAAAGGCGTGGCTCAAGTCCAGGCTCGATTCGGAAGTCGCGGCCAAGCAGGCGGTGAAGCATCTGTCGCTCGGCGCAGCCTTGTCGTCGCCGAAGGTGATCGCACTCAGCCTGGTCTATTTCGGCTTCGTCGGCGCGCTCTACGGCATGCAGTTCTGGCTGCCGCAGATCGTCAAGGCGTTCGGCCTCACCAACGCGCAGACCGGCTTCGTCACCGCGATCCCGTATCTGTTCGGCACCATCGCGATGATCCTGTGGGCGAGGCACTCGGACGCCACGCGTGAGCGCGTGATGCATGTCGGCGCGCCGCTGCTGCTTACCGCCGCTGCGCTTGCCGTCTCCTCCTATCTCACCGATCCCGCCATGACGATGGTGGTGCTCACTGTCGCCGCGATCGGCGTGTTCTGCTGCTTCGGCGTGTTCTGGACCCTGCCGACCGCCTGGCTTTCCGGCACGGCGGCGGCCGGCGGCATCGCCCTGATCAACTCGATCGGCAACCTCGCCGGCTTTGGCGGTCCTTACCTGATCGGCTGGGTCAAGGAAGCCACCGGCCAGACCTCGACCGGCCTGCTCGTGCTGGCAGTCCTGCCTCTGCTCGCCGGCATCCTGGTCTTCATCGGTGGCCACGACAGCAAGCACGAGTTCGCCGAACAGGCGCGGTAGCCTACGTCGCCCTGGCGAAAGCCAGGGCACATACCCCGTGGGCCCTCTTGGGGCGCGCGGGGAGACGGCTTAGGCGTTGGCAGCCGTTCTTTGCGAACCGGCCAGCCCGAGAAAGACGAGCATGGCGCGGTTAAGGCGTACGACGTCCTCATCATCGAGGCGCCCAACACGCGTCGCGACCTTGGATTTCGGGACCGTCGTGATCTTGTCCACCATGAGCCGTGAAGGAGCTCGAAGGCCGTTGCCTTCGTTCGGCTCAACTTGCAGCCGGAATAGAGGCGCTTCGGTTCCGTCGGTCGTGAAGGCGCAGATGGTGATTGAGTCCGTGGCGTCAAAGCTGTCGTCCTGCACAATGACGACGGGGCGCGGCTTGCCTGCGTAGTCCTTGCCGCCTGCCACCGTCCAGATATCGCCTCGCTTCATTCGTCGGCCCAATCCGAAATGGCATCGATGAAGGCTTGGTCCTCGGATTCATGAGCGCTGGTTGCGACCGCAAGGGATTGGCGGTGGGCTTCGGATCGGAAGGATGCCGAGCGAACATCCGGCACCCAAATCTGGATCGGCCGCAGCCCTTGTGCGCGCAGTCGATCTCGGTGCGCTCGCACCTTCACACGGGACGACCGGGGCTTTGAGGGGCCGGGCATTCGCACTCCATCGGTTACATGTAACCTTAGCATGCAATACTGCGCCTCGCCAGCGGACCCGCCGGCGATTCTTACTACCCTTAACGATCACGCTTTTCTGATGACTGACGATTATTGACTTTCATCAGTGATTAGTCGACATTCCTCTCATTGCAGCCGCGGAGTGTCCTTCGATGTTCGTCCGGTCAGTTTTATCCAGCTATTCCAAGCTCCTGGCAGGTGTGTCGCTGGCCCTGATGGCTGCCGCCCTGGCCGGGTGCAATGACACCGTTGCTGAAAAGGCCGAGCCGCCGCGGCCGGTTCTGGTCGCAACCGCCCATTATGATGCCGAAACGCCCGAGCGCAGCTTCGTCGGCACCGTCAGGCCGCGGATCGAGAGCGATCTCGGTTTTCGCGTCGCCGGCAAGGTCGCCAAGCGTCTGGTCGAGGTCGGCCAGACCGTCGAAATCGGCCAGCCGCTCGCGACCCTTGATGAGGTCGATCTGAAGCTCCAGGCCGAGCAATCCGTCGCCGAGCAGACCGCTGCGACCGGCGTGCTGGCCCAGGCCGCCGCCGCCGAGCAGCGCGCCAAGGACTTGAAGGCCAAGGGCTGGACCACCGACGCCCAGCTCGACCAGAGCCGCGCTTCCGCCGACGAGGCGCGTGCGCGCCTGAACCGGGCCGAGCGCTCGGTCGAGCTGACCAACAATTCCCTTTCCTACGCGACGCTCAACGCCGACGCCCGTGGCGTCGTCACCGCAACGCTGATCGAGCCCGGCCAGGTGGTTGCCGCAGGCCAGACCTCGATCCGTGTCGCCCGCTTTGCCGAGAAGGAAGCGGTCGTCGCGATCCCTGAGACGCTGGTCGGACGTGCCAAATCGGGCGCCGCCAGCGTCACTCTTTGGTCGGAGCCGGGCAAGAAATATACGGCCAAGCTCCGCGAGATCGCGCCCACTGCGGATCCCGCCACGCGCACCTATCTCGCCAAGTTCTCGCTGCCCGAGGCCGACGACAAGGTCTCGCTCGGCATGACCGCGACGCTGACGCTGTCGGATGCCGCGACCGAGCGCGTCGCGCGGTTGCCGCTGTCGGCGCTGTTCAACGAAGGCGGCAAGGCCTCCTTCTATGTCGTCGACGACAACGGCGCGGTCACGCTGAAGCCGGTGGCGGTGAAGTCCTACGAGAGCAACGATGTCGTCATCACCGGCGGTGTCGAAGAGGGCGCCAAGATCGTCGCCCTCGGTGTGCAGAAGCTCGATCCGGGCCAGAGGGTGCGGATCGTGTCGTCACTGTCCTTTTGAGGCGCGTTTTTACGAGTCACGTCGTGTGAGGTGAGTTTCGGCCCAAGCGCAAATGCTGGGGCTGAAGCGGCGAAGCGATCCAGAACCTGCCCAGCCCCCTGGATTGCTTCGCTGCCTCGCGACGACGGATTGAACAGAGTGGCTGCCGTTTTTTGTAATTGGATCGTCTTGCGGAGAGAGCGATGAAGCGCTTCAACCTTTCGGCCTGGGCCGTCAGCCATCCGACGCTGGTCCTGTTTCTGATGGTCATATTGGGCGTCGCCGGCTTCTTCTCCTATCAGAAGCTCGGCCGCGCCGAGGATCCGTTCTTCACGGTGAAGGTGGTCAACGTCTCCGTGCTCTGGCCGGGCGCGACCGCGCAGGAGATGCAGGCGCAGGTCGCCGATCCCATCGAGAAGAAGATCCAGGAGCTGCCTTACTTCGAGAAGGTGCAGACCTATTCCAAGCCCGGCTTCACCGCGCTCCAGGTGACCTTCCGCGACTCGACGCCGCCGAAGGACGTGCCGTATCTCTTTTATCTGCTGCGCAAGAAGCTGGCCGACGCGCAGGGCCAGCTGCCCGCAGGGATTCTCGGACCCGTCGTCAACGACGAGTTCTCCGACGTCGATTCCATCCTCTACATGATGACCGGCGACGGCGCCGACTATGCCCAGCTCAAGAAAGTGTCGGAGGGCTTCCGTCAGCGCCTGTTGAAGGTGCCCGGCGTGACCAAGGTCGACGTCTACGGCAACCAGGATGAACGCATCTTCGTCGAATTCTCCCACGCCAAGCTCGCCACCCTCGGCATCACGCCGCAGGCGCTGTTCGATTCGCTGGCCAAGCAGAACAACGTCACGCCGGCCGGCACGGTCGAGACCTCGTCGCAGCGCGTGCCGCTGCGCGTCACCGGTGCGCTCGACGGCGCCAAGGCCGTGGCCGAGACCCCGGTCGAGAGCAATGGCCGCGTGTTCCGGCTCGGCGATATCGCCACCGTCGCCCATGGCTATGTCGACCCTCCGAGCTTCGTCGTGCGCCAGGAAGGCAAGGCCGCGATCGGTATTGGCGTCGTCACTGCCAAGGGCGCCAACATCCTCGATCTCGGCAAGGAGGTCGAGAAGGCGACGGCCGAATTCATGAAGGCCGTGCCGCAGGGCGTCGACGTCAAGCTGATCGCCGACCAGCCCAAGGTGGTCGAGCACGCCGTCAGCGAATTCGTGCACTCCTTCATGGAGGCGCTGGTGATCGTGTTGTTCGTGTCGTTCCTCGCGCTCGGCTGGCGCACCGGCATCGTGGTCGCGCTGTCGGTGCCGCTGGTGCTCGGCATCGTCTTCATCGTCATGAACACGATGTCGCTCGACCTGCACCGCATCACGCTCGGAGCGCTGATCATTGCGCTCGGCCTGCTTGTCGACGACGCCATCATCGCGGTCGAGATGATGGTCGTGAAGATGGAGCAGGGCTGGGACCGCATGCGTGCGGCGTCCTTTGCCTGGGAATCAACTGCGTTTCCGATGCTCACGGGAACGCTGGTCACGGCCGCTGGCTTCCTCCCCATCGGCTTTGCCAATTCCGCCGTCGGCGAATATGCCGGCAGCATCTTCTGGATCGTGGCGATCGCGCTGGTCGCGTCCTGGTTCGTGGCGGTGATCTTCACGCCCTATATCGGCGTCATGCTGCTGCCCAACATCAAGGTGCACCACAATCACGATCCGCACGCGGTCTACGAGACCCGCATGTACCGCGGCCTGCGCGCCATCGTGCAATGGTGCGTCAACCACCGCATCACCGTGGTGGTTGCGACCGTCGGTGTCTTCATCGCCTCGATCGTTGGCTTCGGTCACGTCCAGCAGCAGTTCTTCCCGCTGTCCGAGCGCCCTGAGTTGTTCCTCCAGCTTCGCCTGCCCGAGGGCACCGCCTTCAACGTCACGGAGAAGGCGGTGAAGAAGGCCGAGACGCTGCTCAAGGACGACAAGGACATCGAGACCTACACGGCCTATGTCGGGCAGGGCTCGCCGCGGTTCTGGCTCGGCCTCAATCCGCAGCTTCCGAACGAGGCTTTTGCCGAGGTCGTCATCGTCGCCAAGGGCGTCGAGGCGCGCGAGCGCATCAAGGCCAAGCTCGAGAACGCCGTTGCCGACGGCGCGCTCAACGAGGCCCGCGTGCGCGTCGACCGCTTCAATTTCGGTCCCCCGGTCGGCTTTCCCGTGCAGTTCCGCGTAATCGGCCCCGACGCCAACAAGGTGCGCGAGATCGCCTACCAGGTCCGCGACGTCATGCGGCAGAACAAGAGCGTCAAGGACGTCCAGCTCGACTGGAACGAGCAGTCGCCTTACCTCAAGCTCGTCGTCGACCAGGACCGCGCCCGCGCCATGGGCCTGACCCCGCAGGACGTGTCGCAGGCGCTGTCGATGCTGATCTCGGGCTCGCAGGTCACGACCGTGCGCGACGGCATCGAGAAGGTCGGCGTGGTCGCGCGCGCCGTCTCGTCCGAACGGCTCGACCTCGGTGCCGTCGGCGATCTCACCATCACCTCGCGCAACGGCGTGGCCGTGCCGCTGCAACAGATCGCCAAGATCGAGTATGCCCACGAGGAGCCGATCATGTGGCGGCGTAACCGCGACATGGCGATTACCGTGCGCTCCGACGTCGTTGACGGCGTGCAGGCGCCCGACGTCACCGGCCAGATCACGCCGAAGCTGAAGGCCATCAAGGACAACCTCGAGCCGGCTTACCGCATCGAGCCGGGCGGCGCTTTCGAGGAATCCGCCAAGGGCAACGCCTCGATCTTCATTCTCTTCCCGCTGATGGTCATGGTGATGCTGACGCTGCTGATGTTCCAGCTTCAGAGCTTCTCCCGCCTGATTCTGGTGTTTTTGACCGCACCCCTCGGTATCGTCGGCGCCTCCCTCGGGCTCAACATCGCCAGCGCTCCGTTCGGCTTCGTGGCGCTGCTCGGCCTGATCGCGCTCGCCGGCATGATCATGCGCAACGCGGTCATCCTGGTCGACCAGATCGAGACCGACGTTTCTCATGGCTTGACCCGGCGCGAGGCGATCGTGGAGGCAACCGTGCGCCGCGCCCGACCGGTGGTGCTGACGGCGCTCGCCGCCATCCTCGCCATGATCCCGTTGTCGCGCTCGGCGTTCTGGGGTCCGATGGCGATCACCATCATGGGCGGACTGTTCGTTGCGACCTTCCTGACCCTGCTGTACCTGCCGGGCCTCTACGCCCTGTGGTTCCGCAAGAGCCTGGATGAGGCTGGTTCTGCCGAGCAGCCTGCCGCGCTGCAGCATGGCAGCGATGGCCGTCCCGCAATTCCGCTTGCTGAGGCGGCTGAATAAGTGAGATGAAGTACTGATTGACGAGTCCTGACAAGATGACACTGGTTGCTGAACATATCGAAGGCGACACCCGGGATCGTATTCTCGAGGTGGCCGAGCGGCTGTTCCGCCAGATCGGCTATCAGAAGACCACGGTCGGCGACATCGCCAAGGAGCTCAGGATGAGCCCCGCCAATGTCTATCGCTTCTTCGAATCGAAGAAGGCGATCCACCAGGCGGTGGCCCGTTCGCTGATGGGCGAGGTCGAGCTGGAGGCGCAGCGGATCGTGGCCAGGCCCGGTCCGGTGCTCCCGCGCTTCCGGGATCTGCTCAACACCATCCATCGCATGAATACCGAGCGCTATGTCGGTGATAACAAGCTGCACGAGATGGTCGAGATTGCGATGCAGGAGGACTGGGACGTCTGCGTCGCCCATATGGAGTGTATTGCCGGGGTCATCGGCCAGATGATCGCGCAAGGCGCGGCCTCCGGCGAGTTCGAGGCGCCGGACCTGCAACTGGCCGCCCTCTGTGCCTGCACCGCGATGATGCGCTTCTTCCACCCCCAGATGATCGCCCAGTGCGCCACCAAGCCGGGCCCGACCATCGACCAGATGATCGATTTCGTCATCGCGGGCTTGTCGCCGCGGCACTGACGCGGCCGGGTATTTCCCTCTATAAGCAGCTCCACTGTCATTCCGGGGCGGTCCGCTGGACCGAACCCGGAATCTCGAGATTCCCGGGTTCGATGCTTCGCACCGCCCCGGAATGACGGAAAGCGGAGAGGCAAGCGCGGTGACCGACAAAGACCTGTACTTCAAAGACCTGTACTTCTACGAGCCCGCCAAGGGCCACGGCCTCAAGCACGATCCCTTCAACGCTATCATCGCGCCGCGGCCGATCGGCTGGATCTCCTCCCGCGACACCAAGGGCCACGTCAACCTCGCCCCCTACAGTTTCTTCAACGCGTTCGCTTACGTGCCGCCGATCATCGGCTTCTCCTCCACCAATTGGAAGGACACGGTCGAGAACATCCAACAGACCGGCGAGTTCGTCTGGAATCTCGCCACGATGGATCTCGCCAGGCACATGAACGCGACCGCGGCACATGTCGCGCCCGAGGTCGACGAGTTCGAGGTCGCGGGCCTGACCGCCGTGCCCGGCAAGCTCGTCAACGTGCCGCGCGTCGGTGAGAGCCCCGTCGCCTTCGAATGCAAGGTGTCGGATACCGTCCGCCTCAAGGGCGCCGACGGCAAGGAAGCCGATGCCTGGCTGACGCTGGGCGAAGTCGTCGCCGTCCACATCGACAAGGCCATGATCAAGGACGGCGTCTACCAGACTGCCGCCGCCCGCCCGATCGTCCGCGCCGGCCGCCGCGGTGATTATTTCGAGATCAAGCCGGAAAACATGTTCGAGATGGTGCGGCCGGATTAGGCCGGCCGACCTCGTAGCCCATCCCTCCCGGAACTGCCACCACGCCCCGGCCGTTATGGCCCCTGGGCGGCCGCCCGCCCGCGTCAATTCGCGTCTTTTCGCAGGCGAAGTGTTCACCTCCGCCGGCCACTTTCCGCTAAAATGCCCGATAACCGCGCCGATGCATGAGGTCCGCCATGAGCTTCCGCCGCGATACCATCACAAAACCGATCTTCTCCTGGGCGCGCGGCGTGCTGCCGGCGATGTCGGACACCGAGCGCGAGGCGCTGGAGGCCGGCGACGTCTGGTGGGATGCCGATCTCTTCACCGGCAACCCTGATTGGTCGAAGCTGCTGAAGGTCCCGCAGGCAACGCTGACCGACGAGGAGCAGGCCTTCCTCAACGGCCCCGTCGACGAGCTCTGCGCCATGCTCGACGAGTGGAAGATCTTTTGGGAATTGCGCGACCTGCCGCAGGACGTGTGGGCTTTCATCAGGCGCGAAAAATTCTTTGGCATGATCATTCCGAAGGAGTTCGGCGGCCTCGGCTTCTCGCCCTATGCCCATTCTGAAGTGGTGCGCAAGATCTCGACCCGCTCGATCGCCGCCGCGGTGACGGTGATGGTGCCGAACTCGCTGGGCCCCGGAGAGCTCTTGATGCACTTCGGCACCAAGGAGCAGCGGGAAAGCTGGCTGCCGCGGCTCGCCGACGGCCGCGACATTCCCTGCTTCGGTCTCACCAGCCCCGAGGCCGGCTCTGACGCCGCCTCCATGGTCGACACCGGTATCATCTGCAAGGGCATGTTCGAGGGCCGCGAGGTCGTCGGCCTCAGGCTCAACTGGCACAAGCGCTACATCACGCTCGGTCCGGTCGCGACGCTGCTTGGCCTTGCCTTCAAGGCCTATGATCCCGATCATCTCGTAGGCCAACAGGATGAACTCGGCATCAGCGTGGCGCTGATCCCGACCAATCTGCCCGGAGTCGAGATCGGCCAGCGCCATCTGCCGTCGATGCAGGTCTTCCAGAACGGCCCGAACCGGGGCCGCGACGTCTTCATTCCACTCGACTATGTCATCGGCGGCCAAGAGCGGCTGGGGCAGGGCTGGAAGATGCTGATGACGGCGCTCGCCGCCGGCCGCGGCATCTCGCTGCCGTCGCTATCCGCGGCCGGCGCCGCCTATGCCGCCCGCACCACCGGCGCCTATGCCCGCATCCGCGAGCAGTTCGGCATCTCCATCTCCAAATTCGAGGGCGTCGAGGAGCCGCTTGCGCGCATTGTCGCGACCGCTTATCAGCTCGATGCGGCGCGCAGGCTCACTTGCGCGGCGCTGAATGCCGGCGTCCATCCCGCCGTCATCTCCGGCATCATGAAGCTGCACGCGACCGAGCGGATGCGCACCGCGGTCGACGACGCCATGGACATCCATGGCGGCAAGGCCGTGATCGACGGTCCCCAAAACTATCTCGGCAATCTCCACCGCGCCGTCCCGGTCGGCATCACAGTCGAGGGCGCCAACATCCTCACCCGCAATCTCATCGTGTTCGGGCAGGGCGCCATCCGACGCGCGCATCCCTATCTGCTCGACGAGATGAATGCGCTTGCCGATACCGACCGTGAACGCGGGCTCGCCGCCTTCGACAAAGCGTTCTGGAAGCATGTCGGCCACAGCTTCGAGACACTATTGCGCGCGTTCGGCCGGAGCTGGACCTTTGGTGCCTTCGCGCTTGCGCCCGATGCGGGCGACGCCACGCCATTCTATCGCCAGCTCTCGCGTTACTCCGCGGCGTTTGCACTCTGCGCCGACATGGCGCTGCTCACGCTCGGCGGCGCGCTGAAGCGCAAGGAGATGTTGTCGGCGCGCTTCGGCGACATCCTGTCCGAGCTGTATCTGCTCTCGGCCGCGCTAAAACGCTGGCAGGACGAGGGCCGGCAGAAGGAGGATTTTGCCGCGCTCGAATGGTGCATGGCGACGGGCTTTCGGACCATCGAGAACCGGCTTGCGGAGATTCTCGCCAATCTGCCCAACCGTTTCGTCGCCGGCATCCTGAAGCTCGTGGTCCAGCCCTTTGGCGCCCGCGTGCTCGGTCCAAGCGACCGCGTCGTGCACCAATGCGCAAGCCTCGTGCTGGAGCCGTCGGCCGCGCGCGATCGCCTCACGCCGGATCTCGCCCATGTCGATGATGATGGCGGCTTCGCCCGGCTGGAGCGCGCGTTCAAGCTGGTCGCAGGCACGGACGCAATCGCCAAGCGCATGCGCGCGGCGCATATGAGCGACTGGAAGGATGCTGTGGCCAAGGGCGTGATCACGCAGGCCGAGGGCGAGCAGCTCGCCGCGGCTCGCGAAGCTGTCGCTGAAGTGATCGAGGTCGACGATTTTGCGCCGGAGGCGCTGTCGCCGATTTACAAGAAAACCGGCGGCGTGCATCAGTTCTTCCAGGAACTCGGTGAACAGAGGGCGGCGAGCTGATGGCACGACCGGTTTTCATCGTCGACGGCAGCCGGACGCCGTTTCTGAAGGCGCGCTCGGGGCCGGGGCCGTTCACGCCGGTCGATCTCGCCGTGCAATGCGGCCGGCCGCTGCTGGCGCGCCAGCCATTTGCGCCTGGTGATTTCGACCAGCTCATCCTCGGCTGCGTCAACGTGATCGCGGACGAAATGAACCCGGCCCGCGTCGCGGCGCTCCGGCTCGGCATGGGCGAGGACATGGTCGCCTTCACTGTGCAGATCAATTGCGGCTCGGGCATGCAGTCGATCGACACCGCCTACCGCTACATCCGCGAAGGTCATGCCAACATGATCCTCGCCGGCGGCACCGAGGCCTTGAGCCACGCGCCGCTGGTCTGGCCCAATTCCGGCGTGCGCTGGTTCGCCGGCCTTGCAACCGCAAAGAGCGTCGCCGCGAAGCTTGCCGCAGCCTTCAAGCTGCGGCCGCGCTATCTTAAGCCGATCATCGGCCTCGAGCGCGGGTTGACCGATCCCATCACCGACTTGAACATGGGCCAGACTGCCGAAGTCGTCGGCCATCTCTTCGGCATCACCCGTGCCCAGTCCGATGCCTATGCCGCCGAGAGCCATCGACGGCTCGCGCATGCGCAGGCGGAAGGTTTTCTCAAGGGCGAAGTCGAGACCGCGTTCTCCCGTGACGGAAAATTCTTCGAGCAGGACGATGGCGTGCGTCCGGACTCGACGGCCGAGACGCTCGCAAAACTGAGACCGGTGTTCGAGCGTCCCTGGGGCCAGGTCACCGCCGGCAATTCCTCGCAGATCACCGACGGCGCCTCCTGGGTGATCCTTGCTTCCGACGAGGCGGTCGCCAAGCACAGGCTGACGCCGAAGGCTGCCATCGTCGACAGCAACTGGGCCGCGCTCGATCCTGCTATCATGGGGCTCGGTCCCGTGATGTCGGCGACGCCGCTACTGAAGCGCAACAACCTCACCATCAAGGACGTCGAGACCTGGGAATTGAACGAGGCCTTTGCCACACAAGTGCTCGGCTGCCTCGCCGCCTGGAATGACGACAAATTCTGCCGCGAGATACTTGGTCTCGACGGCGCGGCCGGCGAGATCGATCGTGAACAACTCAATGTCGATGGCGGCGCCATCTCGCTCGGCCATCCCGTCGGCACCTCCGGCAACCGCATCGTGCTGCATCTCGTCAACACGATGAAGCGGCTCGGCACGCGGCGTGGCGTTGCCACCGAATGCATCGGCGGCGGGCTCGGCGGCGCCATGCTGATCGAGGCGGTGTGACCATGGATTCCAGGATCATGACCACGCTCGGCGATCGCGTCCTCACGCTCGGGCCGCAGCCGGCGGCAGACGGTTCCTACAAGCACTTCAAGCTGACGCGCGACGCCGACGGCGTTGCCTGGCTGCTGTTCGATCGCGCCGATGCCAGCGCCAACACGCTGACCTCGGACGTAATGGAGGAGTTCGACGCCGTGCTCGCGGCGATCGAGACCGAGCGTCCTGCCGGCCTCGTGATCCGCTCCGCAAAACCGTCCGGCTTCATTGCCGGCGCCGACGTCAACGAATTCCGTGGCGCCAGTGATGCCGAGATGGTGGAGACTCGCATCGGCGCCGCGCATGCGGTGGTCGACCATCTGGAAGCCTTGAGATTGCCGACCGTTGCGGTCATCCACGGCTTCTGCCTCGGTGGCGGGCTCGAGGTCGCGCTCGCCTGCCAATCGCGCATCGCCATCGACGGCGCGCGCTTTGGCTTCCCGGAGGTGATGCTGGGCCTGCATCCCGGTCTCGGCGGCACCGCGCGTTTCACCGCGCTGGTCAATCCGACCCAGTCGATGGCCTTGATGCTGACCGGCCGCACCATCGATGCCCGCCGCGCCAAATCGCTCGGCCTCGTCGACACCGTGACGCAGGAGCGCCACGTCCGCAACGCGGTGAAGGACGTGCTATTCGGTCGCTTGAAGCGGGTTAAACCTGGCCTGCTCACGCGCGCGGCCAATCTCGGACCGGTACGCGGGCTGCTTGCCCGGCGCATGCGCTCGGAAGCCGCGAAGGCCGCGCCCCGCGAGCTTTATCCGGCACCTTACGCGCTGATCGATCTCTGGGAGAGCCATGGCGGCAGCAAGGCCGCGATGCTCAGGGCAGAGCAGGCCTCGTTCGCCAAGCTGATGGTGACGCCGACCGCACAGAATTTGATCCGCGTGTTCTTCCTGCGCGAGCAGATGAAGAAGGCGGCAGGCCCCGGCAACACGGTCAGGCACGTCCATGTCATCGGCGCCGGCGCCATGGGCGGGGACATCGCGGCCTGGTGTGCCGGGCAGGGGCTGCGCGTCTCGCTCGCCGACATGAAGGCGGAGCCGATCGCGGGCGCGGTCAAGCGCGCCGCCGAGCTCTATGGCAAGATCATCCGGAAACCCACCGATGTCCGCGACGCGCTCGATCGCCTCATCCCCGACCTGGACGGGGAGGGCGTCCGAAACGCTGATCTCATCATCGAGGCGGTGCCGGAGAAGCTCGAGCTCAAGCAGAAGGTCTATGCCGGGCTCGAGCCGCGGATGAAACCAGGCGCGATCCTCGCGACCAACACCTCGAGCATTCCGCTCCAGGATCTGCGCACGACGCTGGCGCGGCCGGAACGCCTCGTCGGCCTGCATTTCTTCAATCCGGTGTCGCGGCTGCAGCTGGTCGAAATCGTCAGCCACGACGGCAACGACCTTGAGGTGCTGAGGCAAGCGCTCGCCTTCGTCGGCGCGATCGACCGTCTGCCGCTGTCGGTGAAGAGCTCGCCGGGTTTCCTCGTCAACCGCGCGTTGACGCCCTACATGCTGGAAGCGATGGTGATGCTGGACGAAAAGACCGACCAGCGCCTGATCGATGCCGCAGCCGAGCAGTTCGGCATGCCGATGGGACCGATCGAGCTGGCCGACCAGGTCGGGCTCGACATTTGTCTTGATGTCGGCGACATGCTGCGTACCAAGTTCGGCGATCTCCTGCCGCCAACGCCGGCCTGGCTGCGCGAGAAGGTCGCCAAGGGCGAACTCGGCCGCAAGACCGGCAAGGGCTTCTACACCTGGAAGGACGGCAAGGCGGAGAAGGCGCCGTTGCCCGAGACCGGCCCGCGCGTCACCGAGCAGATGATCGACCGCCTGGTGCTGCCGATGTCCAACGTCTGCGTCGCCGCTCTGCGCGAGGGTATCGTCGACGACCCCGAGGCGGTCGACGGCGCAATGATCTTCGGCACCGGTTATGCACCGTTCCGTGGTGGTCCGTTGAACTATGCGCGCGCGCGCGGCGTGGATAATGTCGTATCCACCTTGCGCGCGCTGGCCGGGAGATTCGGCGAGCGCTTTGCGCCGGATCCGGGCTGGGATAATTTCAAGTGAGCAGATATCGAATGAGAGAGGCATGAACGAACAAGCCAATACCGGGCCGGGCGGCGATCTATGCATCCGGACGCTGGCGATGCCCGCCGACACCAATGCGAACGGCGACATCTTCGGCGGCTGGCTGCTCAGCCAGATGGATGTCGGCGGCGGCGTGTTTGCGTCCAAAGTCGCGAAGTCGCGCACGGTGACCGTCGCGATCGAGGCGATGAATTTTCGCAAAGCCGTCTATGTCGGCGATCTCGTTTCGGTTCACGCCCACCTCGTCCGCGTCGGGCGCACGTCCATCACCGTGCATCTGGAAGCATGGGCGCTGCGTCGCGGGGAGCAGCTTCCGTTCCTCGTCACCGACGGCAACTTCACCTACGTCTCGATCGACGAGCACGGCCGCCCGCAGGCGGTTCGGCCGACCGGCACTGCGATCGCGACGTAATCGCGCGCGACGCTCTCTCCATCTCGCGAGGACGTGCAGCATTGGCCAAACGCGGCGCTTCCAGGTCAGCGCGTCGCGGCTTCGCCAAGAACCAGTCATAAAACGGATGAGGTCCCGGCGTACTCAATTGCCCGTCGATTCGGGTGGAAACCGGCTGATTTGCTCAAGGAACCTTTGGGCACGGATGCCGTTATTTGCCCGCACTGAGGAATCCACGGACCATGCCGGACAGCTACATCATCGAAGTCAATTCGCAGACCGCAGGTATCGTCGTTCGTTCTCAAGGAGGCTACTGCTTCTTCGCCTCGTCCGACCGCTTCAACCGTCTCGAGGGCCAGATCTTCCGCAACGCACGCGAAGCCGAGCGCGCCGCGCGCAAGCTGGTTAACGGTGATGTGGAGGAGGCGGCGTAGTAGTCCGGGTCCGCGCCTTTCGGCGCGTCCCGGAATGACGTCGTTGTTCACAACTTCGTCGCTGCCCGCGACAACAGCTTCCAGTCGTCACCCTGCTTCTGCCAGTTCATCAGGATGTGAAGGTTGGTCGGCACTTTCTTCCCATCGGCCGCCATCTCCTGTTCCGCCACCCAGTGGAAGCGCACGATCGCGGCGGGGCCGACGACCTTGATGGTCGGGTCCTTGTATTCGACCGACAGGAATTTTGACTTGCCGTCGGTGGCGTTGGTGACGAAGGTCGCCTTGTCCTCGACCTTGCCGTTGGAATGGCTGTAACTCACCTCGTCGGCGCAGAGCGCGCCGAGCGCCTTGGGATCGGCCGCGATCTGGGCGAGGCGGAAGGCCTCGACCTTCTTCGCCACGGCTTCCTCGTCCGCCGAGGCCGCCAGCGCCGGTGTGAGAGCGAGCGCGGAGACGGCAAGAGCTGAGACAGCAAGAGTCGAGAGAGCCAGATCGCGTCGGTTGATCGTCATCGTTTCCTCCTTTTTGATCTTGCATGGAGTGTTGCAGCCGCCCGCGACTTTGTCGAGTGTCGCGTTGCCGTCATGTGCATGCGCATTGCGTGATTGGTGCGGTATTGATACGTGTTTCGCATCGATGTGCCGCGCACTCTGGAAAGTACGGAAATGATCGAAGCCAATGGAGGAGCGATGCGCCGGGCGCTGCTGTTCGACATCGACGGCACGTTGGCCGACACGGATTTTCTTCATCGCGAGGCGTTCCATCGCGTGTTCGGCCCGCGCGGCCATGTCGTGGACGACGAGCGCTTCAAGCGCGAGCTCCAGGGCTTCTCCAATGTGTCGATCGGGGAACGGTTTCTGCCGGACGAGTCGCCGGAACGGCGCATCGCGATCCTCGGCGAGAAGGAGGCGATTTTTCGTGACCTGGTGGCCGGACAGATCGTGCCGCTGCCGGGCCTGATGGCGCTGCTCGACCGTGCAGATAGCGCCGGCATTCCCATGGTGGCCGTGACCAACGCGCCGCGTCTCAACGCCGAGCTGCTGCTGTCCGGCCTCGGCATCACCGAGCGGTTCAAGGCGATCGTGATCGGCGACGAGCTGCCGCACGGCAAGCCGCATCCGCTGCCCTATCAGGAAGGGCTGCGCTTCGCCGGCGCCAGCGCGGCCGCCTCGATCGCGTTCGAGGATTCCCGCTCCGGCGTGCAATCGGCCGCGGCCGCCGGCATTCCGACCATCGGGATGCGCACCACGCTCGCCCACGCCGACCTTGTTGCCGCCGGCGCGGTTGCTTCTGCCAGCGCTTACGATGATCCGACGCTGCTGGCGCGCCTTGCCGTCGCGATGGCGTGGTGAGGACCTTCATCCGTTAACCGTGATCGGCGCGCGCATTGACCGGGCGCGCGAACCGCCGCACCATGCGTCTTCCAGATTTGAGGCCATCGCCGTGACCGGACTGACCCATCGCCAAGCCGAAATCCTCAACATCGCGCGGGCCTCGGGCCGCGTCATGGTCGAGGAGCTGGCGCGCCGGTTCGAGGTCTCGGCGCAGACCATCCGCAAGGATCTCAACGATCTCTGCGAGCGCCGCTCACTGACCCGCATCCATGGCGGCGCTATCATCGCCTCCGGCGTCGAAAACCTTGCTTATGAGGCGCGGCGCTTCGTCGCCGCCGACGAGAAGAAGGCGATTGGAGCTGCGGCCGCATCGCTGATCCCGAACGGTTGTTCGCTCTTCATCAACATCGGCACCACGACCGAGGAGGTGGCGAGTGCGCTGACCTCGCACGAGGACCTGCTCGTCATCACCAACAATCTCAACGTCGCCATGCTGCTCTACCGCCACCCCCGGATCGAGGTGGTGGTCGCCGGCGGCACGGTACGGCGCGCCGATGGTGCGGTGGTTGGCTCGACCGCGACGCAGCTGATCGGCCAGTTCAAGGTCGACTACGCCATCATCGGGGCGTCCGCGATCGACGAGGAGGGCGCGCTGCTCGATTTCGACTATCGCGAGGTGCAGGTGGCGCAGGCCATCATTGCCAACGCCCGCAGCGTCATGCTGGTCGCCGATTCCACCAAGCTTCGGCGCAGCGCCCCGGTGCGCATCGCCCATATCAGCCAGATCCAGACCTTCGTGACCGACCAGGAACTGCCCGAGCGCCTCGCCACGATCTGCCACAGCAAGGGCATCGAGGTGATGGCGGCGATGCCGAAGGGGGCGGACGTTGATGATGCTCAAGCCGAGGCACAAGAAGCGCCCGAGGCCGCGCCGGTGGTGCGGCTGAGATAGAATTTTATGCTTCGTCCCACGGATCAAGTGTGGGGACGTCGAATGCCGCGAAATCCTTCACATTGCGCGTGACGAGCGTGAGGTTGTTGGTGAGCGCGGTCGCAGCGAAGAAACCAGCCATCACGGACAGTGCGACGCCCCTGCGGCGGCGCTGTTCCATCAGGTCGCCCCAGCGCTCGGCCACCGCGTGGTCGATCGGAAGGACGCGGTCGGCGAACCGCGATGGCAGATCATGGGCGAGCCAGGCGGTCAGTGCTGCGCGCCGACGGCCGTCATCCAGCAACGCGATGCCGCGGCGAAGCTCGGCGATCGAGGCAACGCTGATGAACGCACGATCCTCGTCGATCGTATCAAGCCACGCCAAAACCTTCGGGGAGGGCGCCGGCCGCTGAACCTCCGACAGCACGTTGGTGTCGAGGAGCAAATTCACGGCATCTCGTCGCGTGGTTCATCCTGCACGCGTTCAAGCTGGAGGCCGGCGCCGCGCAGCGGCGAAGCCAGCAAGAATTCGGCGAGCGTGCCTTTGCGCGCGGTCTTTCGCGCCCATTCGTCGGCGGAGACGATCACGGCATTGGGCTTGCCGTGACGGGTGATGATCTGAGGCCCGGTTTGGGCGCGGTCGACGACCTCGGACAGCCGTGCCTTTGCATTGGCAAGCGTCCATGTGTCGTCAGCTCGAGAGGTATCGGGAGCAGTGCTGCGTTCGGTCATATCCATCAAGAACCATATTGACTATTATGACTATAAATGGCGGCCCCATGACTGTTCAAGAGCGATGTGCCCTCGAATTGCCGTCCAAGCCGGCCTACTTCCGCCTCGTATTGCCCAAGAAAAAAGTTCCGGTTTCGCTTGTGATCGCCTCTCTTTCATCTTGCTTTCGTTTTTCGGTGTGATCTAATCAAAAACGAAAGTAACCGCTCGATTGAACGGGCGGTCGCCGGGGGATGCGTCTGTTGGAGCGTATTTTCGACCTCGCCATCATTGGAGGCGGTGTTAACGGCTGCGGCATCGCGCGCGACGCGGTGGGCCGGGGCAACACGGTTTTCCTGTGCGAAATGAACGATCTGGCGAGCGGGACGTCGTCTTGGTCGACCAAGCTGGTGCATGGCGGCCTGCGCTATCTCGAATATTACGAGTTTCGGCTGGTCCGCGAGGCGCTGATCGAGCGCGAGATCCTCTGGGGCATTGCGCCCCACATCATTCGCCCCCTGCGTTTCGTTTTGCCGCACCATGCGGGCCTGCGGCCAGCCTGGCTGCTGCGCCTCGGCCTCTTCCTCTATGACCACATCGGCGGTCGTCATCTGCTGCCGGCGACCCGTTCGGTCGATCTCAGGCGCGACGAGGTCGGTCGTCCGCTGATCCCGAACCGCTATACCCGTGCGTTCGAATATTCCGACTGCTTCGTCGATGACGCCCGTCTCGTCGTGCTCAACGCGCGCGACGCCGCCGACAAGGGCGCCGAGATCCGGACCCGCACCCGCGCCACCGAGATCCGGCAGTCCGACGGCATCTGGACCGTCAGCATGATCGACACGCTGACCGGCGCGCGCTCGTCGATCCAGGCTCGCGCGCTCGTCAATGCCGGCGGTCCCTGGGTCGAGGACGTGCTCGGCCGCGGCGCCGGCATCAATGCCAAGGCCAAAGCCAAGGTGCGGCTGGTGCAAGGTTCGCACATCGTGGTCAAGAAACTCTACGACCACGACCGCGCCTACATGTTCCAGAACGCCGACGGCCGCATCATCTTCGTCATTCCCTACCAGGACGATTTCACGCTGATCGGCACCACCGACCGCGACTATGACGGCGATCCCGCCAAGGTGAAGGCGACGGCCGAGGAGATCCAGTATCTCTGCACGGCGGCAAGCGAATATCTGGCGAAGCCGGTGACGCCGGAGAACGTGGTCTGGACCTATTCCGGCGTGCGCCCGCTCTATGACGACGGCGCCAGCGAAGCCAAGGCCGCAACGCGCGACTATGTGTTCGAGCTCGACATGCCCGGCGGCGTGCCGCTGCTGTCGATCTATGGCGGCAAGATCACGACCTACCGCCGTCTCGCCGAGGAGGCGCTGGAGCGGCTCGCACCCTATCTTCGCAGTGCGAAAGCGCGCGAGGGCTGGACCGGCAAATGGCCGCTGCCCGGCGGCGACATGGGCGTGTCCGATGTCGACGGCCTGATCGCCGAGCTTCAGCGCGGCTATCCCTTCCTCAGCCACGAGCATGCGCGGCGCCTCGCGCGCGCCTATGGCACGAAGGCGATCAAGCTGCTCGGGGATGCGAAATCGGCCACCGATCTCGGCCAGGCCTTCGGTGCGACGCTGAGCGAGCGCGAGGTCCGCTATCTCATTGCGAACGAATGGGCCGTCACTGCCGAGGACATCGTCTGGCGCCGTTCCAAGCTCGGCCTGCGACTAAGTGCCGACGAGATCGCAGCGCTTGACGACTGGATCAGGACCCACGCCGTGCAGCAAAGTCCCCTGCTGGAAGCGGGAGGACGCTCATGACGGTGACACTCGATCACGTGACCCGGACTGTCGACGGGATTCCGCACATCCGCGACGTCTCCCTGACGCTCGAGAGCGGCACGCTCAACGTGCTGCTCGGGCCGACGCTGTCGGGCAAGACCTCGATCATGCGACTGCTCGCGGGCTTGGACAAGCCGACATCGGGCAAGCTGCTGGTCAATGGCAAGGACGTCACTGGTGTCGACGTGCGCCAGCGCTCGGTCGCCATGGTCTACCAGCAGTTCATCAATTACCCTTCGCTGTCGGTCTACGAGAACATCGCTTCGCCATTGCGCGTGCAGGGCAAGCCGCGCGCCGAGATCGAGGCGCGCGTCGCGGAAGCCGCCCGGCTGCTCAGGCTCGAGCCGTTCCTGAAGCGCACACCGCTCCAGCTCTCCGGCGGCCAGCAGCAGCGAACTGCGATGGCGCGCGCATTGGTGAAGGGCGCCGATCTCGTGCTGCTCGACGAGCCGCTCGCCAATCTCGACTACAAGCTGCGCGAGGAGCTGCGCACCGAGCTGCCGCGTATCTTCGAGGCGTCCGGCGCGATCTTTGTTTATGCCACCACCGAGCCGACCGAGGCGCTGCTGCTCGGCGGCAACACGGTGTGCATGTGGCAGGGGAAGGCGCTTCAGATCGGCGAGACGCCCAACGTCTACCGTCATCCGCAGACCTTGCGGGTCGCTCAGGTGTTTTCCGATCCGCCGCTCAATCTCGTCGGCATCGAGAAGAAGAACGGCTCTGTGCAATATGCCGGCGGCGCGGCGTCGCCAGCCTCCGGTCTGTATTCGTCGCTGCCCGACGGCGCCTACCGGGTCGGCTTTCGCGCGCACCAGCTCGCTCTCGCCAACGGCCAGGCCGATCGCCATGCCTTCCACGCCACGGTGACGGTGACCGAGATCACCGGTTCGGAGAGTTTCGTGCATCTGACCCGCGACGGATCGAACTGGGTTGCGGTGCTGCACGGCGTGCACGAGTTCGAGCCCGGCCAGACCATCGACGCCGTGCTCGATCCCACCGACGTTTTTGTCTTCGATGCGGCCGACCGTCTGGTCGCCGCACCTGCCACAGCGTTTTCAAGCGAAGTGCCTAGCGGTTCGCGTGAAGAAAACGCGTCAAAAAATAAAAGCTCTTGAGGGAGATGCGACATGGCCCGCATTGACCTCGTCGATCTCGCGCACTCCTACGGCGGCAATGATGCGCCGCAGGACAGCTTTGCACTGAAACCTGTCACCATGACCTGGCGACAGGGCGGCGCCTATGCCCTGCTCGGGCCGTCCGGCTGCGGCAAGACCACGCTGCTCAACGTTATCTCCGGCATCATCACGCCGTCGCGGGGGAGAATCCTGTTCGACGGCCAGGACATCACACCGCTGTCAACCCAGAAGCGCAATATCGCCCAGGTGTTCCAGTTTCCGGTGATCTACGACACCATGACGGTGGGGCAGAATCTGGCGTTTCCTCTGAAGAACCGCGGCGTGCCGAAGGCCGAGATCGACAAGCGCGTCGCCGAGATCGGCCGCCTGCTCGACCTCGAACCCTATTTGAACCGCAAGGCGACGCGGCTCACGGCCGATGCCAAGCAGAAAATCTCGCTCGGCCGCGGCCTGGTGCGCGCCGACGTCGCCGCCGTGCTGTTCGACGAGCCGCTGACCGTGATCGACCCCGAGCTGAAATGGCAGCTCCGCTCCAAGCTGAAGGCGCTGCATCGCGAGCTCGACCTGACGATGATCTACGTCACCCACGACCAGACCGAGGCGCTGACCTTTGCAGACACCGTCGTGGTCATGCATGACGGCCGCGTCGTGCAGAGCGGCACGCCGGCCGAGCTGTTCGACAAGCCGGCGCACACTTTTGTGGGCTATTTCATCGGCTCGCCCGGCATGAACATCATTCCGGCCGAGGTGAGCGGACGTGAGGCGCGGATCGAGGGTCACGTCATCGCGCTGAACCGCAGCTACGACAATCTGCCTGATGGCGCCAAGATCGAGATCGGCGTCCGTCCCGAATTCGTCGAAACCGTTGCGCCGGCCCCCGGTCTGCTCAGCGCAAACATCGAACGCATCGACGATCTCGGCCGCATCCGCTTTGCGCGTGCGCGCCTCGGTGATGCAAAACTCGCGGCGCGCGCGCCGGCCGGCTTCACCAGCCCGGACGGCACAGCGGGGCTGAAATTCGATCCGTCGCACGTCCACGTTTATGCCGACAGCCTTCTGGTGGAGGGAGTCGCCTGATGGACAAGACCGTCAACCAAAAAGCCTGGTTCCTGGTGCTGCCGGTGTTCCTGGTCGTCGCCTTCTCGGCAGTGCTGCCGCTGATGACGGTGGTCAACTATTCGATGCAGGACACCTTCGGCAACAACCAGTTCTTCTGGAACGGTGTCGGCTGGTTCAAGGAATTGCTCGATCCTTCGACCGACCTCGGCGGTCGCTTCCTGGCCTCGCTCGGCCGCAATCTGTTCTTCTCGATGGTGATCCTAGCGATCGAGGTGCCGCTCGGCATCGTCGTCGCGCTGTCGATGCCGCGCCAGGGCTGGACGGTCGCGGCCTGCCTCGTCATCCTCGCGCTGCCGCTGCTGATTCCGTGGAACGTGGTCGGCACGATCTGGCAGATCTTTGGCCGGCCCGACATCGGCCTGCTCGGCTATGTCCTCAATGCCATCGGCATCGACTACAATTACGTCTCCAACGACATCGATGCCTGGGTCACCGTCATCGTTATGGACGTCTGGCACTGGACCAGCCTGGTCGCACTGCTGTGCTACGCCGGCCTGAAGTCGATTCCCGAAGCCTATTACCAGGCAGCTCAAATCGACGGCGCCTCGCGCTGGGCTGTGTTCAAGGCGATCCAGCTGCCGAAGATGAACCGCGTGCTCCTGATCGCGGTGCTGCTGCGCTTCATGGACTCGTTCATGATCTACACCGAGCCGTTCGTGGTGACCGGTGGCGGACCGGGCAACTCGACGACGTTCGTGTCGATCGAGCTCGTCAAGATCGCGCTCGGCCAGTTCGACCTCGGCAAGGCCGCCGCGCTGTCGCTGGTCTACAATTTGATCATACTGATCGTCTGCTGGATCTTCTACACCGTCATGACCAATGCCGGCGCCGAACGCAAAGTGCAGGCGGAGAGCGAGCCGGCGGCGGAGCCCAAGCTTTCGGCCGGGCTCAAGCCCGTGACTGCGCTCAAGCCAAAGGAAGGAGTGGCCTGATGCATTCGATCCCCGGCCGTCGCCTCATCATGGCGTTGTTCTTGATCTTCCTGCTGTTGCCGATCTACTGGCTCGTCAACATGAGCTTCAAGACCAACGCAGAGATCGTCTCGACGATGACGCTGTGGCCGCACGCCCCGACGCTCCAGCACTACAAGCGCATCTTCACCGACGAGAGTTGGTATTCCGGCTATATCAACTCGCTGGAATACGTCGTCCTCAACACCATCATCTCGATCTCGGTGGCGCTGCCGGCGGCATATGCGTTCTCGCGCTACCGTTTTCTCGGCGACAAGCATCTGTTCTTTTGGCTGCTGTCGAACCGCATGGCGCCGGCCGCGGTCTATGCACTGCCGTTCTTCAACCTCTATTCGGCGATCGGGCTGTTCGATACGCCCTGGGCGGTCGCGCTCGCGCACTGCATCTTCAACGTTCCGTTGGCGGTGTGGATCCTGGAAGGCTTCGTCTCCGGCGTGCCGCGCGAGATCGACGAGACCGCCTTCCTCGACGGCTATTCCTTCCCGCGCTTCTTCATCAAGATCCTGGTGCCGTTGATCGCGAGCGGCATCGGCGTCGCCGCCTTCTTCTGCTTCATGTTCTCCTGGGTCGAGCTGCTGCTCGCGCGCACGCTGACCTCGGTGCAGGCCAAGCCGATCGCCGCGATCATGACGCGCACGGTGTCGGCCGCCGGCATGGACTGGGGCCTGCTTGCCGCAGCCGGCGTGCTTACGATCATCCCGGGCGCGCTCGTGATCTGGTTCGTCCGCAATTATATCGCGAGCGGTTTCGCGCTCGGTCGGGTCTAGGGAGGCATCAATGGAATCTATTGCATGGATGGCCTGGACGCCGCCGACCGCGATCTTCTTTGTCGCGCTCGCCTGCACGCTCGCGGTGATGACCTGGCTTGGGGTGGCCTATCCCGAAGCCGAGCGCGTCGGCGTGCTACGCATCCCGACCACGCGCGGCGACCGTCTGTTCATCTCTCTGATCACGGCGGCCGTCATTCACCTTCTGTGGATCGCCTTCGCCGGCACTGACGCACTGGCTATGCTGCCGATCGGCGAGGATGGTCTTGAAATTTCGAGCCTGTGGCTCGCATCAGGAATTTCGCTGGCCACGGCCGTGCTCATTTTTCGCACGGTCTAGCCCGCGAAGGGACGGCCAGATCCGGGACCAACCCGGGCCTGTACAAAAGTTTGTCGCTGCAACGGAGGAAACAACATGCGACGTTCTAGAAGGAAGGGTCCGCTGACCAAGGTCAGCTTGCTGAGCGTTTCAAGTGCGGCAGCCATCATAGCGGTATCGTTCGCCGTGTCGGCGCCGGTTCGCGCCGCCGACGACGCCGCGATCCAGAAGTGGATTACGGAATTCCAGCCCTCGACGCTGTCGAAGGACGAGCAGAAGACGGAGCTGGAGTGGTTCGCCAAGGCCGCCGAGCCCTTCAAGGGGATGGAGATCAACGTCGTCTCCGAGACCATCACGACCCACGAATACGAATCGCAGACGCTGGCGAAGGCGTTCTCCGAGCTTACCGGCATCAAGCTCAAGCACGACATCATCCAGGAAGGTGACGTCGTCGAGAAGCTGCAGACCCAGATGCAGTCCGGCAAGAACGTGTACGACGGCTGGATCAACGACTCCGACCTGATCGGCACCCACTTCCGCTACGGCCAGACCATCGCGCTGTCGGACTACATGACCGGCGAGGGCAAGGACGTCACCGATCCCAAGCTCGACGTCAACGACTTCATCGGCAAGTCGTTCGGCACGGCGCCGGACGGCAAGCTCTACCAGCTGCCCGACCAGCAGTTCGCGAACCTCTACTGGTTCCGTTACGACTGGTTCACCAACGCCGACTACAAGGCCAAGTTCAAGGCCAAGTATGGCTACGAGCTCGGCGTTCCCGTGAACTGGTCGGCCTATGAAGACATCGCCGAGTTCTTCACCAACGACATCAAGGAGATCAACGGCGTCAAGGTCTATGGCCATATGGACTATGGCAAGAAGGACCCGTCGCTCGGCTGGCGTTTCACCGACGCCTGGCTGTCGATGGCCGGTAACGGCGACAAGGGCATCCCGAACGGCCTGCCGGTCGACGAATGGGGCATCCGCATGGAAGGCTGCCGTCCGGTCGGCTCCTCGGTCGAGCGTGGTGGCGACACCAACGGTCCGGCCGCGGTCTACTCGATCACGAAGTACCTCGAGTGGATGAAGAAGTATGCTCCGCCGCAGGCTCAGGGCATGACCTTCTCCGAGTCGGGCCCGGTGCCGGCGCAGGGCAACATCGCCCAGCAGATGTTCTGGTACACCGCCTTCACCGCCGACATGGTGAAGCCGGGCATTGCCGTGATGAACGCGGACGGTACGCCGAAGTGGCGTATGGCTCCGTCGCCGCACGGTTCGTACTGGAAGGAAGGCATGAAGCTCGGCTACCAGGACGCGGGCTCGCTCACGCTCCTGAAGTCGACCCCGGCTGATCGCCGCAAGGCGGCCTGGCTCTATCTCCAGTTCATCGTCTCCAAGACGGTGTCGCTGAAGAAGAGCCATGTCGGTCTCACGTTCATTCGTGAATCCGACATCTGGGACAAGTCGTTCACCGAGCGTGCGCCGAAGCTCGGCGGCCTGGTCGAGTTCTACCGTTCGCCCGCGCGCGTGCAGTGGACCCCGACCGGCAACAACGTGCCCGACTATCCGAAGCTGGCACAGCTGTGGTGGCAGAACATCGGCGATGCGTCGTCCGGTGCGAAGACGCCGCAAGCCGCGATGGACTCGCTTGCCGCCGCCCAGGACTCCGTGATGGAGCGTCTGGAGAAGTCGGGCGTGCAGGGCGCCTGCGGTCCGAAGCTGCACAAGAAGGAGTCGGCCGAGTACTGGTTCGCCAAGGCCCAGAAGGACGGCACGATTGCTCCCCAGCGCAAGCTTGCCAACGAGAAGCCGAAGGGCGAGACGGTCGACTACGACACCCTGATCAAGTCGTGGCCGGCGACGCCGCCCAAGCGCGCCTCGCTGCAGTAAGCTACGTCTCATAACCACGAAAGGCCGGGAGCGATCCCGGCCTTTTTCTTTTCTCGCCTCTTCCGCTTGCGGGGGAGAGGAAGAAGAACTACTCCGCCGCCTCGGCCGCTTCCAGCGTCGGGTAGTCCGTATAGCCCTTGGCGCTGCCGCCATAGAACGTGTTCTTGTCCCAGTCGTTCAGCGCCACGCCCTTCTTCAGCCGCTCGACCAAATCAGGGTTGGAGATGAACGGCTTGCCGAAGGCGATCAGATCGGCCGCGTTCGCGTCCAGCACCTTGGTGGCGAGATCGAAATCATAGCCGTTGTTGGCGACGTAGGCGCCGGAAAAACGCTTGCGCAGGCCCGCATAGTCGAATGGCGCGATGTCGCGCGGACCGCCGGTGGCGCCTTCGACGACGTGGAGATAGACGAGCTTCAGCGCGCTGAGACCGTCGACGATATGGTCGTACAGGGCTTGCGGGTTCGAATCCGAGATGTCGTTGGCCGGCGTCACCGGCGAGATGCGGATGCCGGTGCGCTCGGCGCCGGCTTCGGCGACGACAGCCTTCGAGACCTCCAGCGTCAGCCGCGCGCGGTTCTCGATCGACCCGCCATAGGCATCCGTGCGCTTGTTGACGCCGTCCTTGGCGAACTGCTCGAGCAGATAGCCGTTGGCGCCGTGGATCTCGACGCCGTCGAACCCGGCCTCAAGCGCATTCTTCGTGGCGCGCTTGAAGTCGTCGATGATCCCAGGAATTTCGGAGAGCTCGAGCGCACGGGGCTCGGAGACGTCGGCGAAAGTGCCGTTCACGAAAGTCTTGCCCTTGGCGCGGATCGCGCTCGGCGCCACCGGGGCTGCGCCATTCGCCTGGAGGTCGACATGCGAGATGCGGCCGACATGCCAGAGCTGGATGAAGACCTTGCCGCCACGCTCGTGCACTTGATCGGTGACCCTGCGCCAACCGGCGACCTGATCCTTGGAGTAGATGCCGGGGGTGTCCTGGTAGCCCTGGCCCTGTTGCGAGACCTGGCTTGCCTCGGTGATCAGGAGGCCCGCGGAAGCGCGCTGGCCGTAATAGTCCGCCGCAAGCGGGCTCGGTACGAATGTGCCGGGCGCGGCGCGGTTGCGCGTCAGGGGCGCCATCACCAGGCGGTTGGCCAGCGTGATCGGGCCGAGCTTGAAGGTCTCAAACAATTTGGTCGGACGGCTCATGGGAAATGCTTCCAGGCGATGAGAGGTCCGGAACACTTGTGCATCGCGGCAATCGGCGCAAGGGAGGAGCCATACCGAAAGTGCAGGCGAGATGCGCAGCCAGGCCGCGCAGCATAAAGCACGTGCAATTTCAGCCGCGGCAGCAGATTCGATCTCCGCCGCGGCCGCATGATCGATCGAATTCAGTTCGCGCCGAGGAAGTCGCGCTTGCCGATCTCGACGCCGGCGTGGCGCAGAAGGCCGTGGGCGGTCGCGGCGTGGAAATAGAAGTTCGGCAGCGAGAACGCGCTCAGGAATTGCTGGCCCTTCATGGTGATGGACTTGTCGGGGCCGGCCGGGAAGGTGACGTCCTTGGTGTCGGCGCCCTCGAACTGCTCCGGCTTGAACGATTTCACATAGTCGATGGTCTTCGCCAGGCGCTGCTTCAATTCCGCAAAGCTGGTCTCGGTGTCTGATGTGGAGGGAACGTCGCTATGGGTCAGCCGGGCGCAGCCCTTGGCGGCGAAATCGCTGACGAGCTGGATCTGCTTCGACAGCGGCAGCATGTCCGGAAACAGGCGGGAGCCCAGCAGGACGCTCGGTTCGACCTTCTTGGCCGCACAATGCGCCTCGGCTTTCGTGAGCAGGCCGCTCAGGCTGTTCAGCATTTGCAAATAGGCGGGGACGACGGCGTCGTGGAAGGACATGTGATGCTCGCTCTGTGGTGGGAAATCTCAGGAGAAACCTGAGCCACTCACATGGGAGCGTCATGGAAAAATACAATCGCGAAAGCGGCTTGTGCGGTGCGAAAATTCTATCGCGCCGGCTTGTGGTGCTATCGGTGCCACACCCTCGCTGTCATCGTCCGGCTTGACCGGGCGATCCAGTACTCCGAGGCAACTGTGATTGAATCGATAGGTCGCGGTGTACTGGATGCCCCGCTTTCGCGGGGCATGACGACGGTAGATTATTTACCGGATCGTCGCCGCCGGCTGTGCCTGCGCCGTGCCGCCGCGCATCCGGGCCAAAAGCTCGGCGGTCGGCCAGGAATCGGCGGGCAGGCCGTATTTGACCTGCATCGCCTTCACGGCGGCGCGGCTCTGCTGGCCGAGCACGCCGTCGATCTTGCCGACATTGAAGCCGGCACGGACCAGGAGCTGCTGCAGGTCCTTGAGCTCGTTGAACGGCAGCTGCGCCACCGGTTGGGCCGGCTTTCGCATCGCCGCTGCGCCCGCGATGCGCGAGGCCAGATAGCCAGCAGTGGTCGAATAGATCAGCGAGTTATTCCACTCGGTGTAAGCCGCGAAATTCGTGTACGCCATGAAGGCCGGACCAAAGCGTCCCATCGGCAGCAGCACGGAGGCCGCGAGATTGTCGTTCGGCAGCGGCCTGCCGTCGGGATAAGTCACCCCCAGCTGCCCCCATTTCGAGCGTGGCTGCTGCACGGTGAGATCGGTCTGATCCCACGGCAGATTCTGCGGCACCTTGATCTCCTCCAGCCACGGCTCGCCGCGCCGCCACTTCAGCCCGTTGGCGATGTAGTTCGCGGTCGAGCCGATCACGTCGTCCTCGCTGCGCAGGAGATCGCGTCGTCCGTCGCCGTCATAGTCGACCGCATAGTTGACGTAATGCACGGGCAGGAACTGGGTCTGGCCGAGCTCGCCGGCCCAGGAGCCGATCATCTCGTCGGGTGTGAGATCACCGCGGTCGATGATCTTCAGCGCGGCGATGGTCTCGTTCACGAACATCTCCGAGCGGCGGCAATCATAGGCCAGCGACACCAGCGATTTCAGTGTCGGCAGATTGCCCATGTTGACGCCGAAATCGCTCTCCAGGCCCCAGAACGCGGCGATCACCGCCGGCGGCACGCCGTATTCCTTTTCGGCGCGCGCGAACGCAGCCGCGTGTTGCTTGATGTGCTGCTGGCCGTTCTGCATGCGATAGGGCGCGGCCATGCGGCCGGCAAATTCGGTGAAGAGCTGGCCGAACACGCGCTGGCCGCGGTCGCGGTTGACGATGCCCTGGTCGTAGACGAGGTAGGGCGAGACCTCCGCGATCGTCCGCTGCGACACGCCGGCGGCCACCGCCTGTTGCTTCACATCGGCCAGGAAGCGATCGAAGTTCGCCCCGTTATGGCACGACGCCGCGCGCGGGGAAGCGGCGGTCGCCCTGGAGACCGCGGGCTTTGCGGGCGGCGGCGTGAACTGGGCGGAGGCAGGAAGGGCGAAGGCGACCGCGATCGTTGCGACCGCAAGGCGAGAACCAAGACAGTTCATCGGCATCAATATCTCTGGTGCTGGGCAGATGAGCGCTAAGCGGCCAATACGGCGCGCTTTGTGGCGAGCGGCAATGCGATCAAGCGGAACAATGTCTTTGGATAGAGGTAATCTTCGCCAGACTCATCGAGGATCCGCAGTATGCCCTGTTTCTCGGCTGCCGGATCGCGCAATGCCTCATAGATCTTGCGCTTCTCGAGAGAGGCTGCGTAGCCCTCGTTGTTCACGCAGATCACCAGTTGCTTGCTTCGCGACTTCGTCATGATTGTAAGAACAAGTTCTTGATCTTGAATTCCTTGCGACCGATACCGGCAGCTTCATACCAATGTATCTCAGCGAGGTGGGTAGAGCCATCGGATAATCGCACCCGAGCAATGCCCTTGCGCTTTCGCCGGCGCCCCCGCCCATAGATTCGCCGCAGCCGGGCGATCTCGCGGATGCCCGAGCCGCTGGCGAAGGTTTCGACCTCGGTGATCTCGCCGAGAATCTCGAAGTGCATAGCCTCGATCGTGCCCTTGTGTTCCGGGCTGGGTCCAGGCTGTGTAAAAACTCCGTCGATGCTATGATTCTCTTGCTGAATCGCGGGGGGAATTGATGCGGGGTTTCGTTCAAGGGGTGGATCGCCAGCAGACGACGTTGCTGCCGGAATGCCTTG
>NZ_JARWCR020000095.1:0-29358 GCF_029846695.2 Bradyrhizobium nivariense
AAGGCCGGTGAGTGGTTCCGGCGGGGTCGTCTGCTCATGGTCTCTCCTGATTCGCGGGGCCTATCGTGCCCGCCGTCAGGCAGAAACTCCACTTAGCGTCCTGTGCAGATTTCCGGGACCGGCTCTCGAATGTATTCCACGATCTGACTCGCGCAGCATTGAGAATGGGATCAAATAGCTTGCTCCATTCCTCGGGCGCAGGGTGCGGAATCCCATCTTTTGAAAGCTGTAAGGCTTGTAGTGTTGCTTCTCCTAAGCCAAGCACATTGTTCGCTTCAAGATCGAAGACGGGCGCAGAAATCACTCCCACTCCATTCGTGGTGTCCGAGACCGGACAGATGATGACTTTGTTGCGCCTCAGATAGGCAGTAGCCTTCCTCAAGTCGGCCTCACGGAAATATAACTGGATTGACTGTAACACCGCGCGCAGCCGCGGATTGAATAACTTGGCTTATGGCATTCTGCTGTGCCGCCGTACCCGCAGATGGAGTTGCCAAGGTAATTATCCTTGCGGTGATAGGTGAGCCTGCAAGTTGCGCTGCACCCCAATTTACTGGGGCGAAGTTCGCGATCGAGTTTACATATCCATTCAGCCCGTAGGATGGGTTGAGCCCTTGCGAAACCCATCGCACTTGTTTGGTGACAACGTTGCGCCATGACCGCGTACCGTCGCAACTTCGTTCCGGGTGGATGCTTCTTCTTCACCGTCAATCTGGCGGAACGGAAGCTATCGTTGCTCACGGATCATGTCGAGCTATTGCGCGCGGCGTTTCGTGAGACGCGCCGGCGCCATCCATTCACGATCGATGCCATCGTGGTGTTGCCTGATTACCTTCACACCGTATGGACGTTGCCCGAAGGTGACGCCGATTTTGCAATGCGCTGGCAGTTGGTCAAGTCCACCTTTTCGCGCTGTCTGGCGCGAAACGAAAGGATATCCCAAAGCCGTTCAGCCAAAGGTGAACGGGGCATCTGGCAACGCAGATATTGGGAGCACACCATTCGCGACGAAATCGATTTCGCCCGGCATATCGACTATGTTCATATCAATCCGGTCAAGCACGGGCTCGTCGACCGGGTACGCGACTGGGCGCCATCCTCGTTTCATCGTCACGTGGAGCTTGGCAACTATCCAGCCGATTGGGCGGGCGATCAGATGATGGCCGCGATTACGGAGAGCGGTGATCGGGAAGAGATGGGTTTCGCAAGGGCTCAACCCATCCTACGGGCTTCAAGGGTGCAGTCCAGTGCAGTCCACGGGTGTCACAGTAATAGCGAGAGCCGCTCAATTGGGGCGCATAAGGCCAAACTGTAACCGAAAGCCCGCGCTTTCTATGGCGGCTCGCGCCTTCCCGAAGAAGAAGTCGGCCTTTTGGCTCAGCGGGAACTTCCCGACCAAGTTTATCACAATACCGCGCCCGTTGGCATCGGGCACCTTTTTGAACACCTCGCCACTTTCGATAAAGCGAAGATACGCGTTGAGCTTGTTCTGAAGAAGGACGAGATGGTCGCCTTCGTTGTCGTCCCACGGCAGATGATCGCTGATCGTGAGCCATAGCTCACCGGAAGCCTTGTCGATGGTCGCGACGTCAATTGTATCTGCCTGATCTACTGACATATTCATACTTTGGACGGCCGTCGGAGAGAGCTTCGTTCCACCGGGGAAACCGACCATTGTGCCCCCGTCTGACCGATCTCCGGGAAAGCTAGGGTTTTCGGTTTGGTGTTAAAGCTGCTGTCAATCAACGTTCTTCGCCTTATAGAGCCAGCCCTTTTATCTTGCCCGGCTCTTGTCGTAACCCTTCACGTGCGTTTCTTGGGCCCCGAAGCTGAACCTTAGCGTGGCACGCCGGTAGCCTCATTCGTAACTGATATCAGCCAGCCGCCAATGAGCTGTTATCGCGGACTACTCATGTGTCGGGCGCATTTGGAGAGCATGTTGAAGGAGGCGCAGCTTGCGTCCCCGAGAGGTTCTCGGATGCAGCGGTAGAGCAAGTTTTTTTCTAGTTTCTTTCCCTCCGCGATCGCACCGCGACGACGCAGAATCCCTTCAAAACAAGGCGTTTCCCAAACCGCCGGCAGAGACGGTGTAGCAGCCCGGTGTAGCATCGAGTGTAGCACCGCAGCCCGGTCACGTTGCCATCATTGGGACGCCGGCGCGAGTCGAATCCTTGTAAGGAATTTGGGTCAGAAACGCGCTCCTGACCCAAGTTCGTTACATCCTGTTGGTCATTTCGATGGCCTTATCACGAGAGCTCGTCGAGCAGCGCCTTCGCTTCCTCTAGGTCACGGGTGTCGAAGCCCTCGGTGAACCAGCCGTAGACCGGCGCGAGCAGAGCGCGGGCCTCAGAGTGCTTGCCCTGGTCACGCCGGAGTCGGGCCAAACTGATCGCGGCCCGCAACTCGAATGACTTGGCACTCTGGCTCTGTGCAACCTGGAGCGCGGTTTGCAAATACGCTGTGTTTCGGCGCGGGGTCTCGACCATCATCGGCGTGGGGGTCACATCATCCCATTTAGCGAAATCAATGGCTTGAAGGGGTCCCGACGGTGCCGATGGGGTCACTATTCAATCAGCATTTACAGCGCCTGCAAGCCCGACCTAAAAGGTACCAAGCTCTGCAACTATGGACGCCTATTCGGAGCGCTATCCGTTCGCGGGCGTGATGTGGCTCAGATCATGATCAGCGAGGGGCTTGCCGCCATGGCGGCATAACTTGAACCAAATGGCCTCCGGCAAACCCGGGGCGGTTCACATAGCTGTAGCTTGCGACATATGGCCCGGAAGGCGACGCAGCCGCCGTGACGGCCGCGCTGTTGTCGCTGACGCCGGTGAGCCGCCCCGCACCGCTCACGCCGAGCGGGGCCGCTGAAGAGGGTCTCGAAGCAGACGTTTGCACCGGGCCCGCTGTTGCTACGCTGACAGTGCACTTAAGATGTGCAGAGACACCGCGATCGAGGCGCGCCGTGCACAAAATCCGACATGTACGTCGCGGAAATGTCATCTAACAATATTGGTTCCCTGCCCGGACGGTGCCAGCCCGTGGCCAACATCGATGGAGCCCGACATGAACCTGTGCACGACAAGCGGTCTGCGACGCGCTCTTGTGTCGATCGCCGCCGCTATGTTCGGCCTCAGCACTGCAGCTCGCGCGGCGGACCTCACCGTTTACACGGCGCTGGAGGCCGACCAGATCAAGCCCTACAAGGCCGCGTTCGAGAAGGGCAATCCGGGCATCAACATCCTCTGGGTCCGCGACTCCACCGGCATCATCACCGCGAAGCTCCTTGCGGAGAAGGCAAACCCCAAGGCCGATGTGGTCATGGGTCTTGCCGCAACCTCGCTGATGCTGCTGCAGAAGGAAGGCATGTTGATGCCTTACGCGCCGGCGGGTCTCGACAAGGTTGACGCCAAGATGCGCGATCCCGCTGCCTCGCCGGAATGGGTGGGCATGGACGTCTGGGCATCGGCCTTTTGCGTCAACACCGTGGAATCCAGCAAGAAGAACCTGCCGGAGCCCGCCTCTTGGGCCGATCTGACTAAACCGCTCTATCAGGGACAAATCGTCATGCCGAACCCGGCTTCCTCGGGGACCGGGTTTCTGATGGTCTCCGCCTGGCTCCAGCTGTTCGGCTGGGACGAGGGCTGGAAGTACATGGACGAGCTTCACAAGAACATCGCGGCCTACACGCATTCCGGCTCCAAGCCGTGCCGACAGGCCGCGGCCGGCGAGTACGCGATCGGCCTCTCGTTCGAGTATCGCGCCAACAAGACCAAGAAAGGTGGAGCGCCGATCAGCATTGTCCTGCCCAAGGAAGGCCTCGGCTGGGACATGGAGGCTATCGGAATCATGAAGACCACCAAAGAGTCCGAGGCGGCGAAGAAGCTTGCCGACTGGGCCGCGACGGCGGAGGCCAACAAGCTCTACGCCGAGAACTTCGCCGTCGTCGCGTTGCCCGGCATCGCAGCCTCCATGGAGTTCGTCCCGGGTGACATCAACAAGATGCTGATCAAGAACGACTTTGCCTGGGCCGCGGAGAACCGCGACAAAATTCTGGCGGAGTGGAGCAAGCGCTACGACGGCAAGTCCGAGCCCAAGAACTGAGGACCTGAACTGAGGGACCTGAACTGAGGACCCGGGGGATCCTGGGAGCGACGAAGCCGGCGATGCATGGGCGCCGCCGGTCAATGCGGGACAGTACAATGGACAGCACGCCGACGACGGTGCCCTATCTCCGCATCCGCAACCTCTCGAAAAAGTTCGGTGCGTTCACGGCATTCGACAATATCGACCTCGACATCATGCCCGGGGAGTTCGTCTCGTTCCTCGGGCCATCCGGCTGCGGCAAGACCACGCTGTTGCGCGCGATCTGCGGACTGGACGTGCAGACCACCGGGTCGATCCATCAGGGCGGGCGGGACATCTCGACGTTGCCAGTCGCCAAGCGCGATTTCGGCATCGTGTTCCAGTCCTATGCGCTGTTCCCGAACCTGACGATCAAGGACAATGTGGCCTACGGCCTGGTGTCGGCCGGCACACCTCGCATCGAGATCGACAAACGGGTCAAGGAGCTTCTCGAACTTGTCGGTCTGCCCGAGCAAGCCGACAAATATCCGGCACAGCTCTCCGGTGGGCAGCAGCAGCGAGTCGCGCTCGCCCGCGCGCTGGCGCTATCCCCCGGCCTTCTGCTGCTGGACGAACCGCTATCCGCTCTCGACGCGCGCGTCCGGGCGCGTCTGCGCGGCGAGATCCGCGATCTGCAGCAACGTCTCAAGCTGACCACGATCATGGTGACCCACGATCAGGAGGAGGCGCGCACCATGTCCGACCGGATCGTGGTGATGAGCAATGGCAGGATCGAGCAGGTGGGCACGCCGGACGAGATCTACGGCCGACCCGCGACGGCTTTCGTCGCCGACTTCGTCGGCAAGATGAACTTTCTGGAGGGGCGCCTCCTCACGAGCAAGCGCGCGAATGTCAGGGGTGCCGTGCTCGACTTCAGCGAAGAAGTGCCGCTCGACGAGGGCGCGGCCGTCACGGTCTGCCTTCGGCCGGAGGACGTGGTGGTGCGCGACATCGGCGCGCATTCGGACAATCGCCTGTCAGTCCAGGTCGGCGTCATGGAATTCATCGGCAATCATTTCGCAACGACCTTGCATGCGAGCGGCACGGGACTGAACTTCTCGGCCGACTTTTCGATTAACGCCGTGCGCGACCTCGGCATTTCCTCGGGCGCGACCATCGAGGTCGCGCTGCCGCCGAAGCGGTTGCGCGTATTTGCCCAACCGCGCTCTGCGAGCGCCTGACACGGGAAACCAGCGATGGCGACCGAGACGCTGAGTCTGCCGGACCATACCGCCGCGGTGGCGCCCCTGCGGCAGAAGCTGGGGCACGACGACTGGATCATGCGCGGCGCGGTCGTAGCGCTCGGCCTCTGGTTGATCATCACCGTGTTGCTGCCCCTCTGGGCGCTGCTGTCCAAGAGCTTCCAGGCGGCTGATGGCAGCTTCGTCGGCCTGGCCAATTTCCAAGCTTATTTCGCCAGCCCGGCGCTGGCCAATTCCATCTGGCACTCGGTCTGGGTATCGCTGCTGAGCACGGTTATCTGCGTACTGCTCGCCTTCGTCTACGCCTACGGACTCACCCGCACCTGCATGCCAGGGCGGGGGCTGTTCCGCATCATCGCGCAGATCCCGATTCTCGCACCCTCGTTGCTGCCTGCGATCAGCCTCGTCTATCTGTTCGGTAACCAGGGCTTCGTCAAATGGATGCTGTTCGGCGCATCGATCTACGGTCCGATCGGCATCGTCATGGGCGAGGTGTTCTGGACCTTCCCGCACGCGCTCATCATCATCACCACTGCGCTGGCGATTTCGGACGCGCGTCTGTATGAGGCGGCGGAAGCGCTGCGGGCAAGCCCGCGCCGCACCTTCTGGACGGTGACCATTCCGGGGGCACGTTATGGCCTGATCAGTGCGGTCTTCGTCGTATTTACCCTGGTGATCACCGATTTCGGCGTGCCGAAGGTCATCGGGGGCAAGTTCAACGTGCTCGCGACCGACATCTATAAACAGGTGGTCGGGCAGCAGAATTTCCAGATGGGTGCGGTGGTCGGCTTGATCCTGCTGTTGCCCGCGGCGTTGGCCTTCGTCGTCGATCAGCTCATGCAGCGGCGCCAGTTGGCGCAGCTCTCCGCGCGCGCAGTACCGTATGCGCCAAGGCCCGACGCCACGATCGATCGCGCGATGCTGGCGACCTGTTCGCTGATCGCGTTCACGATCCTGGTCATTCTCGGCATGTCCTTGTTCGCCTCGATCGCGACGTCCTGGCCCTACAATCTGACGCCCAGCTTCAAGAACTTCGACTTCGACATGATGGATGGCGGCGGCTGGCGCAGCTATTTCAACTCGCTCGTCATGGCCGGCCTCACCGCGCTGTTCGGGACTCCGGTGATTTTTGCCGGCGCCTATCTCGTCGAGAAGACCCCGCGCTTTCGCTACGTCCGCGGCTTCGTGCAGTTTCTCGCGCTGCTTCCTTTGTCCGTTCCCGGGCTGGTGCTCGGCCTCGGCTACATCTTCTTCTTCAACAACCCGGCCAATCCGCTTAACTTCATCTACGGCACCATGGCCATCCTCGTCATCTGCACTATCTCGCATTTCTACTCCGTCTCGCACCTGACCGCGGTGACGGCGCTCAAGCAGATCGATCAGGAGTTCGAGACCGTTTCGGCATCGCTCAGGGTGCCGTTTTGGCGTACCTTCATGCGAGTGACCCTGCCGGTCTGCCTGCCGGCCGTGCTGGATATCGCCATGTATCTGTTCGTGAACGCGATGACGACAGTCTCTGCGGTGGTCTTCATCTACGCGCCGCACACGACGCTTGCGGCCATCGCCGTGCTCAATATGGATGACGCAGGTGACGTGGCCCCGGCCGCGGCCATGGCCATGGTGGTGTTCGCCACCGCGGCCATAACGCGAGCCATCTACATGCTACTCACACAGGGCTATCTTGCGCGCGCGCAGATGTGGAGGAAGCGGTGAGCGTGTCTGGAGACGAATTCGATCTGGCAGTTGTCGGGGGCGGCATCTGCGGTCTCGCCCATGCCCTTGCGGGCGTGCGCCGGGGCTTGCGGGTCGTGGTCATCGAGCGCGATGCAAGGGCGAACGGCGCCTCGATCCGCAATTTCGGCTTTGTCACCGTCACCGGGCAGCAGCGCGGCCAATGCTGGCAGCGGGCGATGCGGTCGCGGCAGGTCTGGGCCGAAGTGGCCTCGGCCGCGGGCATCAGGATCGAGCATGTCGGACTGGCGGTCGCGGTGCAGCGGCCGGAAGCCGTGGCCGTGCTCGAGGCATTCCGCACCACCGAGATGGGCGAGGGTTGCGAGCTTCTAAGCCCGGCTGAGGCGGGCCGCCGTTTCCCGATGCTGCGGACCGACCATCTGCAAGCCGTGCTGGCGAGCCCGCACGATTTGCGGGTGGAGTCGCGCATCGCGGTGCCGGCACTGGCGCGCTGGCTGGCCGAAGTGCACGGCGTCACCTTCCTGTATCAGACGCTGGCCAAGGCGGTGACACCGCCGGTCATCGACACCACGCGGGGGCCGGTCCGGGCCCGGCTCTGCGTGGTCTGCCCCGGCGACGATTTCCTGAGCCTCTATCCGGAACGCCTGGCGAGCTACGGCCTCGTCCGCTGCAAGCTGCACATGCTGCGGGTCGCATCGGCGAGCGCGATGCCGCGCTTCAACGCGGCCGTGATGTCGGACCTTGGCCTGGTGCGCTATCTCGGCTACGCCGAACTGCCGGAGGCGGCCGCACTGAAGCAGCGACTCGAATCCGAGCAGGGCCAGCATCTGGCCAACGGTGTGCATCTGATCGCCGTGCAGAGCGAGGATGGTTCGCTCGTCGTCGGCGATTCCCACCACTACGACGCGACGCCGGACCCGTTCGGTCCGGATACAGTGGACGAGTTGATCATGGACGAATTCCGGCAGGTTCTGGCCTGGCCAACGCCGATGATCCGCGAGCGCTGGATCGGCACCTACGCCTCGGCGTCCGACCGGCTGATGCTGATCGACCGCCCATCTGAAACTGTGCGTCTCGTCATGATCACCAGCGGTACCGGCGCCAGCACCTCGTTTGCGATCGCCGAGGAAGTGCTTGACGAATTGACGTCCGGGAGCCGAGCCACATGACCGATAAATTCGAGCACGTCCGGGCCGTCGTGTTCGACTGGGCCGGCACGACGGTGGACCATGGCTCGCTGGCCCCGATGGGCGTATTCGTCGAGGCATTCGCGCGCTTCGGAGTGACGATCACCGTCGATGAGGCGCGCAGGCCCATGGGCATGGCCAAGCGCCCCCACATCGCCGCCCTCCTGCGCTTGCCCCGGATCGCCGCCGAGTGGCGCGACAGGCATGGGCGCGAGCCAACCGAAGCCGACATCGATGCACTCTACGCGGTGTTCGTGCCGATGAATGTCGAGGTCGCTGCCCGCTACGCCGACGTGATACCGGGCGTGGCCGAGGCTGTCGCCGGCTTGCGGCGCCGCGGCCTGAAGATCGGCTCGAGCACGGGCTACACGCGCGAGATCATGGCCGAGGTTATTCCGGTTGCGGCTGCGCAAGGCTATGCGCCTGATGGCATCGTTTGCACCGGGGACACTCCGGACGGCCGACCTACGCCGTTCATGCTCTACAAGGCCTTTCTGGAGCTCGCCGTCTGGCCGGCCTGGAGCTGCGTCAAGGTCGACGACACCGAGGTCGGAATGAAGGAAGGTCTCAACGGCGGCTGCTGGACCGTCGGCGTTGCCGTCACCGGCAACGTGTTCGGGTTGTCGCTCGCCGACACTGCGGCGTTGCCGCCGAAAGCCTTCGCCGAGCGGCGCGCGGCCGCAGGCGAACGGCTGGCAGCCGCCGGCGCCCATTACGTGATCGACGGCGTCGCCGACATCATCCCGGTGATCGCTGCGATCGAGGGCCGGCTGGCCCGCGGAGAGCGGCCAGGAGTCTGACATGAGCGAGTCTGACATGAGCGCCTCCGAGGGCGACGTCAATTTGTCGGCGGAGCGGCGATCGTTTCAGAAGCGCCACCTCGACGCAGAGACCCAAAGTTGGCTCGACGAGGACGAGCGCTGGTTCCTGCGACAGTCGCTGTCGACGCCTTGCCTGAACGTGGCCACCGCCGCCGAAGGCAGCCACATCGTCGATCTCCAGGGACGGCGCATCCTCGATTTCCACGGCAACAGCGTGCATCAGGTCGGCTACGGTCATCCTCGCGTAGTGGCGGCCATCAAGTCGCAACTCGACACCCTGCCCTTCTGCCCGCGCCGCTACACCAACAAGTCTGCCATCGACCTCGCCCGCCGCCTGACCGAATTGGCGCCTGCCCTCCTCGAGAAGGTGCTGCTGGCCCCCAGCGGGTCGGCCGCAATCGGCATGGCACTGAAGCTCGCCCGCTATGCAACGGGGCGACACAAGACCCTGTCCATGTGGGATGCTTTTCACGGCGCCAATCTCGACGCGGTCTCGGTCGGCGGCGAAGCCCTGTTTCGGCGCGGCGCTGGCCCGCTGCTGCCGGGCACGGAGCATGTGCCGCCGCCGGGACTGGCCGCGCGATTCTTCGGACGGGACGGCCATGCGCATGAGCGGCTCGCCGACTACATCGATTATGTCCTCAAGGTGCAGGGCGACGTCGCGGCCGTGATCGCCGAGCCGATGCGTTGGACCACGGTCGAACTGCCGCCGCCGGGCTTCTGGCCCCGCGTGCGCGCGAGCTGCGATCGGCACGGGGCGCTCCTGATCTTCGACGAGGTGCCGAGCTGCCTCGGCCGCACCGGGACCATGTTCGTCTGCGAGCAGGCCGAAACTGCGCCCGACATTCTCGTGCTCGGCAAGGGACTGGGCGGCGGCATCATGCCGATGGCGGCCATGGTGGTGCGGGCCGCTCTCGACGTGGTGCCCGAGGGAGCGCTCGGCCACTACACCCACGAGAAGAGTCCAGTCGGCTGCGCTGCAGCCCTTGCCACGCTCGATGTGATCGCGGAGGAAGGGCTGCTTGCCGCAGCGCGTGTCCTCGGCGCGCACGCCCTCGAACGGCTGCGATCGATGGCAGACCGCTACCCTCTGATCTCCGAGGTGCGCGGTGCAGGTCTCTATCTCGGCGTCGAGATCGGCCGCCGCGACGAGGCCGAGGCCAACGCGCTCGCGGAGCGCCTCTTGTATCGCTGCCTGGAGGCAGGCCTGAGCTTCAAGCTCGGCGGCGGCAACGTGGTCACGCTATGCCCGCCGCTGACGATCTCGCGCGCTGAACTCGACCGAGCCCTCGATATCCTCGAAGAGGCGATGTCAGACTTGTGAGCAGATCGCAACGCGCACGCTTCGCGACACCGCGCTCCATCCGGGCTACGGACACCAGACAAAAAGGCCCTGTCGCGCGACCCGGCCTTTTGTCTGTCAGATCGAAGATGCCGCTCAGCCCGTAGGATGGGTTGAGCCTTGCGAAACCCATCGCACTTGTTTGGTGATAAATTTGCGCCATGACCGCGTACCGTCGCAACTTCGTTCCGGGTGGATGCTTCTTCTTCACCGTCAATCTGGCGGGACGGAAGCTATCGTTGCTCACGGATCATGTCGAGCTATTGCGCGCGGCGTTTCGTGAGACGCACCAGCGCCATCCATTCACGATCGATGCCATCCTGGTGTTGCCTGATCACCTTCACACCGTATGGACGTTGCCCGAAGGAGACGCCGATTTTGCAATGCGCTGGCAGTTGATCAAGTCCACCTTTTCGCGCGGTCTGGTGCGAAACGAAAGGATATCCCGAAGCCGTTCAGCCAAAGGTGAACGGGGCATCTGGCAACGCAGATATTGGGAGCGCACCATTCGCGACGAAATCGATTTCGCCCGGCATATCGACTATGTTCATATCAATCCGGTCAAGCACGGGCTCGCCGACCGGGTACGCAACTGGGCGCCATCCTCGTTTCATCGTCACGTGGAGCTTGGCAACTATCCAGCCGATTGGGCGGGCGATCAGTCAGCTGATGGCCGCGATTATGGAGAGCGGTGATCGAGAGGAGATGGGTTTCGCGAGGGCTCAACCCATCCTACGCAGTGACGCTTTGCGAGGCCCGATCGCCGATGGCGACCAAGCTACGCAGATCAAAAAAGGCCCGGTCGCACGACCGGGCCCTTTGTTTTGTCAGATCGAAGAAGCCGCTCAGGCCGCCTCGGAGACCAGCGCCTCGCTCTCGACCAGCTCGGTGCCGATCAGGAAGTCGCGGCAGCCGCGCAGACTACGCAGCGCGCGGTTGAAATCGAGGCCGGTCGAGACCAGCGCATGCAGCGCGATCGGATTGCGCGCGATGCCGCGCAGCACGGCCAGCACGTCGATCTGGCCGTTCGGCTTGATGGCGGCGCGGGCGAGCGCCGGCAGCGCGCGATGGGCGGGATCGCTGATGACGCGGACAGCGGCGAACGGCAAGCCGGCCTCGGCGGCGTAGGCGGCCGCGATGTGGCTTTCCATGTCGACGGCCGCAGCTCCGGTCTCCGAATGCAGCGCCGCCTTGCAGGAGCGCCCCGTGACCACTTCCTCGGCACCGGCGAGGCTGCCGCGCACCACGCGGCGGCGCCCCGACGTCAGGCGGTCAATGAGGTCGTCGCCGAGCGACAGCCCGGCGGCCCAGCGGGTATCGCCCGAGAGCACTTCGGTCGCCAGCACGACGTCGCCGGAGCGCAGCGTCGGGTCGAGCCCGCCGGCCACGCCGAACGAGATCACGCCGCGAATCGTCTGGGGATCCAGCACCGTCAGCAGCGCCCGCAACTGGGTCGGGCTGCTCGACGAACAGATGACCGCCATTCCGGGCCCGGCCGCGATGCGGGCCTCCTGAACCAGTCCAGTCACGATCAATATCGGCCGCGGATCAATGGCATTGCCCGCGGTAAAATAGTCCCCCGTCCCCAAAGTCACATTCCGACCCCTACCACCCTGCTGTTGGTGTCCCGCAAGTTCCGATACCGCGCCAACGCCCACAGCGGGAAGAACTTCGAGTAACCATGGTACCGCAGATAGAACACGCGGGGAAAGCCCGTGGCGGTGTACCGCTGCTCGTCCCACAGTCCTTTTTCGTTCTGTGTTGCAATCAGGTACTCCACCCCGCGGGCGACGGCCGGGTGATCAACCTCGCCAGCAGCCATCACGGCAAGCAAGGCCCATGCCGTTTGCGAGGCGGTCGAAGGGGCCGCCTCCCATCCCCGGTAGTCCAGGCGGTAGCTGACGGCGTCCTCGCCCCAGCCCCCGTCCTGGTTTTGGATCGAGGCCAGCCAGTCGGCCGCCTTGCGCATCATCGGATCGGTGTGGGGAACTCCAGCCATGTTGAGGGCGCACAGCACCGACCAGGTTCCGTAGATGAAGTTCATGCCCCAGCGGCCGTACCAGGAGCCCTCCGGGTGCTGGGTCTTGCGGAGGTAGGCGATCCCATCGGCCACGCGCTTGCTGGTCTTCGCGGTCTCGCCAAGCTGGGCCAGCATCGAGACGCAGCGCGCGGTGACGTCCTCGGTCGGCGGATCGAGCAGCGCACCGTGGTCGGAGAACGGGATGTTGTTCAGATAATATTCGAGATTGTTGACGTCGAAGGCGGCCCAGCCGCCGTCGTCGCTCTGCATGCCCTCGATCCATTCCCGGGCACGGTCGATCGCGGCATCATAACCGCTCGCGCCGTGCTCCCGGCGCATGCGGTCCATCGACATCACGACCACGGCAGTGTCGTCGAGATCGGGGTAATACGCATTGTTGTACTGGAAGGCCCAGCCGCCCGGGCGCACATCGGGCCGCTTTACCGCCCAGTCACCCTTCACCTCGAGCTCCTGCTTCGGGATCAGCCAGTCGAGACCCTGCTTGGCGGCAGGCACCGCCCTGTCACCGCCGGCTTCGAGCAGCGCGTGCGCGGTCAGCGTCGTGTCCCACACCGGCGAGACGCAGGGCTGGCAATAGGCTTCGTCGTCCTTGATCACGAGCAGCTTGTCGATGCCCCGGCGCGTGACCGCGCGCGGCGGGAAGGTCTCGTCCTTGCCGAGCGCGTCGTACATCATGACGATGTTGGCCATCGGCGGATAGATCGCGCCCATGCCGTCCTCGCCGTTGAGCCGATCCTCGGTGAAGGCGAGCGCCGCGTCGATGGCACGCTTGCGCAGGCTCTTGGGAAACATCGGCTCGATCACACGCAGGATGCCGTCAAGCGCGCGGAACAGCGCGAACCAGGCCATGCTCTGGTGCGGCGCCTTGGCAGTCATGCCGATCGAGCGCGGATCCTGCAGGAACAGCTCGTCGATGCCGACGCCCTTCGGATTTTTCGCGCGCGGCTTGAGTGCTGCGAGCACCATCAACGGCACCATGGTGGTGCGCGCCCAGTAGGAAATCTTGTTGAGATGGAACGGCGACCAGAACGGCAGCAGCACGATCTCGATCGGCAGCACCGGCACGGCGCGCCAGGTCACGACGCCGAACATTGCCAGCATGAAGCGCGTGAAGACGTTGCTTTTGATGGCGCCGCCGCGGGCGTGCATGGCCTCGCGCGCGCGCACCATGTGCGGACTGTCTGTGGAATCGCCGATCATCTTGAGCGCGAAGTAAGCCTTCACACTCGCACTCATGTCGAACTCGCCCTCATGCACCAGCGGCCAGCCACCATGGGCGCCCTGGACGCGGCGGAGATAGTTGCCGATCTTGGCCTCGAGCACCGTGTCGACGGGCTCGGCGAGATAATGGCGCAGCAGGATGTATTCGGCCGGAATGGTGCAATCGGCCTCGAGCTCGAATACCCAATGGCCGTCGGATTGCTGAAAGCCGAGGACGCCTTCGATGGCCGACGCAATGCTCGATTCCAATATTTTCGATTCCAGGGCTTCGCGGCTGGTCGCATTCACGGAATCCATCTCGCTCGATTGCTCCGATAGTCGATTGAAATTGACCGAAATTGACCGGGACAAATGCCCGTCAGGGCCGCCTGTCAGTATCCCTTGGCGGCCAGAACCAGATCGGCGGCGCGATCACCGGATCGGACCGATCCCTCGATGGTTGCAGGCAATCCCGTAGCAGTCCAATCGCCTGCAAGAAACAGGTTTTTGAGCGCAGTGACCGGACCCGGGCGCAGGGCATTCTGCGCTGGCGTCGCCGCAAATGTGGCACGGCGCTCGCGCACGATCTGCCAAGGGGGCAGCTCGCCGGAAACACCGCCGGCCTTGCAGACATCGTTCCAGATCGCCTGCGCGAGTTCCTCGCGCGGCATCTCGACCAGGCGGTCGCCGTTGCTGATGGTGACGGAAAGCCGGTTCGGGAACGCAAACAGCCATTCCACGACGCCGCCGATCACGCCGAGGATCGGAGCCGACCCCGGTGGCGGCTCAACGCGGAAATGCGCATTCACGATGGCGCGGAATTCGGTCGGCGTCTTCAGGCCCGGCAGCAGGTTGGAGGCAGCCCGCGGCGGCACCGCCATCACGACGACGTCGCCCTCACCGATCTGGATCACATCCTCGCCGCCGAAATTCAGCGCGCCGACCTTGCCGTCATTGGTCGCAAACGAGCGTAGCTCGTGGCCGAGCTGAACGGAGTGGCCACGCGCCTGCAGGAACGTCACGGCAGGCTCGATCAGCACCGTACTGAGCCCGTCGCGCGCGATCAGGGGACGACAGGCCTGTCCGCCGGCGAGCAGCGTCTCGCGGACGATCGCGCCGGCGAGCCCGGCCGAACCCTCGGGCGGATCGACATTCAACGCAGCAAGCAGCAGCGGCTGCACCAGGCGCTGATAGAGGACGCCCTCGCAGGGAATCGATTTTCCAACCAGCGTCTCTTCCGACGCCCAGATCAGCGGCGCCAGCTTCAGATAATCGGCAAGCCCGGTGTCGGGGACGCGGCGGCTCTCGTCGAGCACCCAGGTCGGCAGCCGGCCGTCGCCGAGGTCGATCTGCCAGCGCTGCCCGGTCGTGATATCGACGAAAGGAAACTGCGCGCGCTCCGGACCGACGAGACCCGCCTCGGTGCTGATCGATCGCGCATAGGCGCGCGCATGGCTGTTACCGGACAGCAGCAGATGATTGCCGTTGTCGATGGTGAGATTGGTGGCGCCGTCGAAATAGGAACGACAACGGCCGCCGGCCTGCTGCGTCGCCTCGTGCACGGCGACCTTGAAACCGGCATTGGCGAGCCGCACGGCGGCGGAGAGGCCGGAAATTCCGGCACCGATGATGTGAGCTGTTTTTTGCATCAGATGAGAGCGTAACGGAGCAGGATGGCGATGCGTGTGATCTTCGATACACGCACCGGCTCGCGCGGCGCGTTGAACCCGCGCGCGATCAGGAGATCCAGAATGGCATGATAGTATTTCGACATCATCCGCGGCGCGCGCACCGAGCGGCGCTTGTTGCGGTTCATGATCTCGTCCGACTCCTCGAAATGCGCCTTCGCGCGTTGCGCCAGCGGCAGGCAGACCTTCGGCAGCGCGCGCTCGACGATCACGCGGTTCGGCTCATTGGAGGTGATGCCGGCATGCAGCAGCGCTTCGCGCGGCAGATAGAGCCGGCCGAGGCCCGCGTCCTCGTCGATGTCGCGCAGGATGTTGGTGAGCTGGAGCGCGCGGCCAAGATGATGGGCGAGCTCGATGCCGTCTCCTTCCGGCAGGCCGAACACCCGCACCGACAGCCGCCCCACAGCGCTCGCGACGCGATCGCAATAGAGATCCAGCGTCGCCATGTCAGGCGCGCGGATGTCCTGCGGCACGTCCATCTCCATGCCGTCGACGATGGCGAGGAAATCCTCGCGCTTGAGGCCGAAGGTCTTCACCGAGGTGACGTAGTCCTTCAGCCGCGGCGGCGGATTGCCCTGGTAGAGCGCATCGATGTCGTTGCGCCACGCCTGAAGGGCGGCGAGCCGCTCGTCGCGCGGGCCATCGGAATCGGCGATGTCGTCGACCTGACGGCAGAAGCTGTAGATCTGGAACATCGCTTCGCGCTGGTCGTGCGGCAGGATGCGCATCGCGGCGTAGAACGAACTGCCGGATGCGGTCGAGCCATAACTGGCGCCGGGCGAGGTCGCCTCAAGCGTCATGAGCAGTCCCCGGTCTGGAAATGGCCTTGCGCCCGATCGCGCGGCGGCCGACTTCGCCGATCATGCCGGCGAGGCTGAAGGTGAGGAGCTCGAGCTTGTTCAGGTGCACGCGCTCGCGCAGGGGATCACGTACCTTCAGGAGGCGCACGATGCGGTCGGCATAGGCCTGGATCACCGAGACGTCGACGCCGAGGCGGAAATCCCTGATCTCCGCGCTGAGCGACCTGCCGTCGTTGAGCAGCGCTTCGTTGCGCACGGCGAGCGCCTGAAGGCAGGCCAGCATCGCCGGCGGCGACTGCGCCAGTCCGAGCTGCTCGACCGAAGCGCCGCTTGCGGCCAGCGCATCGCGCGGCAGATAGACGCGGTTGAGCTCGCGGAAATCCCTGCCGCAATCCTGGAGGTGGTTGTTGATCTGCAGCGCGGCGCAGAGCGCATCCGACGCGGCCCAGGTCGAGGTGCTCTCACCATGGACGTCGAGCATGAAGCGGCCGACCGGCATCGCCGAATACCGGCAATAGTGGATGACCTCGTCCCAGTTTTCGTAGCGCAGCTTGGTCACGTCCATGCGGAACGCGATGAGCACGTCGAGCGCGTGGCGCGGCGCCATGCCGCGCTCGGCTAGCGCGCGCCGCAAGCTGACGGCCTCGGCCTGGGTGTCGCCCGTGCCAAGCAATTCCGCCTCGAGCAGGTCGAGATAAGCGAGCTTCTCGTCCGGCGGCAGCGTGGCGTGGTCGGCGATGTCGTCGGCGGTGCGGACGAAATTGTAATACGCCAGGATCAGCGCGCGATGACGCGGATGAATGATCCAGGACGCGACGGGAAAATTCTCGTCGCGCTCACCCTTGCCGGATCGCAATTCACTCGCAGAGGTCATCGAGGGCTGGTCTACAATCGTTTGGACAGGAAGGGCTTTTCCGCTCGCGCGGGCCCGTGCCGGCGATGCCGCCGCGGCCCCCATATAGGGGAATACGGCCGCAAAACCAATCCCGTCTCTCGATGGCTGCCCTTTGCGGATCAGGCCCGAAAAGGCGGCCCGGGGGCCGCCTTTTGTCGGCCAGTGGCCGAGCTTACTGGTTGTGGTTCTTCAGGACCTGGTCACAGGCCTGCGAGATCTTGGCCCGGTTCTCCTTGAGGCAGGCCAGGATGGTGAAATCGCCCTGGTCGATGACCGGACGGCAGAGCTTCTGCACATCGCGCGAGCAGGCCTTCTGCTCGGCGTCCGTGCCGCGCCCTTGCTGGGCGAACGCTGCGGTCGAGAGGGATGCCGACAGCAAGGTGAGAGCGACGAGAAGCTTACGCATTGTATTCCTTCATTCTGACGGCAGAATCGCACCGATCCCGGACAGCACAGGGCGGACGACCGGAACGGATTGTTCTGATGGCAAGTCGCCGCGGAAAGTGCGGCCTCGGAGAAGGCACAAGCACTGGCAAATGCGGCCAAATTGGCGCCACGTCCACCAAATCAGGTCTTCCCTGCACCTTCTCTGGCAAATGTAAGAGATTGATACTACGTCATAATTCAGGCACGCTGCGTTTTGCCGCGCACCTGTTGCAGGGCTGCATCGCTCCACCCCGCCTTGGGCGCCAGAAACATACCGAAACACAGAGAATCCGGAGGCGAACCATGGCAAGCGCGCTTCGCGATGCCGACATGTAGGGGCGGGCAGACATTGAACCTGACACAGGCTCGGAACACTAAACCTTCGATGTGGCGAGACGTTCTCAATCGAAAGCAGACGTCGTTCCAAAACGGGATATTTGAGATGAAATTCTTTGGGCGATCTGAACTGGCAATCAAGGCGGCCGGCATCGGCGCTGTGCTGCTCTTCTCGGTTTCGGCAAGTCAGGCTCAGTCGTCCGGACCGTTTGCCGGTTTCGACGGCGCGTGGACCGGCACCGGCACAGTGTCGCTGTCCGACGGCTCCACCGAGCGCATCCGCTGCAAGGCGGACTACAAGGTCGCCGGCAGCGGCCTCAACCTCAAGCAGGCGCTGCACTGCGCGTCCGACAGCTACAAGTTCGACCTGACCAGCGACGTGACAAGCCAGGGCGAGCGCATCTCCGGCAATTGGAGCGAGGCCAGCCGCAACATCTTCGGCAATCTCCAGGGCACCGCCGGTGGCGGCCAGATCGAGGTGTTCGTCGAGGCAAACGGCTTTGCCGCCAATTTGTCGCTGCGCACCAATGGCACCAAGCAAACGGTGCAGATCTCCTCCAAGGGCGAGATCCGCGGCGTCAACATCACGATGACGAAGGGCTGATAGCTCTTACCGCATCGAAAGCAGCAAGCCCCGGTTCTCGCGAACCGGGGCTTGCTGTTTTTCGGAAACGCGGCGCAGTCGCCCAGACCGCGCCGATTCCATGTCCGATGAATGAAGCCGCTCAGATCGCCGGCTTGTCGCCCTGAAGCTTGGCGTGCAGATTGATCAGCCACATCGCTGTCGGCCGCAGGATGAAGAGGTCGGCGACGAGCGCCATCACCATCGAGAACGCGCTGAGCCAGCCGAACAGCCGCAGCGACGGCAGGTCGGAGAACACGGTGACGACGAGACCGCAGGCCAGCACCAGCGTGGTCAGGATCAACGCAGGGCCGACCAGCACGGTCGCGCGCTCGACCGCGAGCGCCGAGCCGACGCCCGGCTTGCTCTCGAGCCTGAGGCGGTTGAGGAAGTGGATGGTCGCACTCAGTCCCAGGCCGAACGAGACGGTGAGCGCGACGACGCTGGCGAATTGCAGACCCTCATCCATCGCCCACAGCACCGTCCCCGACATCACCACCGGGAAGATGCCCGGCAGGATGCAGGCGAACATCACGACCCATGAGCGGAAGGCGAGGCCGATGAAGATCGCGACCAGCGCGAACTCGACGGTGAGACCGCGATTCAGCTTCTCGATCATGCCGGCCGAGTTGCGCGCGGCAATCGCGGCAAGACCCGTGACCGCCACTTCATAGCCGGGATGCTTCTTGCGGACGGCGTCGAGCTCGGAATCGAGCTTTTCGACGATCGGCAGGAGCTGGCTGGAATCCTTGTCGGGCACGCGGCCTGCGACAACGACGGCGTCCTGCTCGGCATCGATGAAACGCCGGACCAGATGCTCGGGAATGACGCTGACATATTCCTTCAGCGTCGCGACGTCGGCGCTGCCGGCCTTTTCCGCGAGCCAGCGGCGCAGAGTCTCGACCGACCAGACATTGCCAACACCGGCCGCCTTCTCCACGGTCGAATGCACGTCCGCGATGGTCTGCAGCGTCTCCGGCGAATAGAGCGTTTCACCCTTGGGGAACTGGATCAGCACGTTGACCGGGTTGGCGCCGGTGAGCTTGGCGTCGAGCCGGTCGCTGGCGGCGACCGCCTGGCGCTTGTCCGGCACCTGGTCGGCGAGCCGGTAGCGCGGCTCCAGATTGGCGTAGATGACGCCGAGGCCGCCAACGAACAACACGGCGATCAGGCTGAACAGGCCGGGGCGGCTCACCATGCGCACCGCGATCCAGTAGCAGAAATTGCGCAGCGCCTGCACGCCGGCATCCGCGCTCTGGAATTTGGTCGCAAAGACTTTCTCGTTGCGCACGAGCAGCACGCCGAACACCGGCACCAGCGACAACACCGCGACCAGCGCGATGATGGTGGCGGCGAGACCCGCCTCGCCGAACTTGCGGATCAAATCGGAGTCGGAGAACTGGAGTGCGATGAAGGAAATGCCGGCGGTGCCGTGCGTCAGCACGCAGGCTGGTCCCACCACCAGCACCGCGTTCTTGAATGCGGTGAACTTGTCCTGGCCCGCGATCAGCCGGTCGCGCGCGGCGAAGGTGAGCTGCATCGAGTCCGAGAAGCTGATGACCATGATGAGCGGCGTCATCACGTTCAGGAACATGTTGAGATTGAAATTGGCCCAGCCGAGCGCACCAAGCGCCAGCAGGATCGCGATCATCGGCGGGAACGCCGCCGCCACCATGAACGAGATCTTGCGGAAGAAGATGATCGCGATGACACAGCCGGCGAGAATGCCCAGGATGTTGTAGGTGAGCCCGTCGCGCTCGACCGCGTTGCGGATCTCGAGCTGCATCACCGGCACGCCGGAGAGCTGCACGTTGAGCCCGGTGTCGCTGAGGTCCTCCTTCATCAGGGCGCGGATGTCGGTGACGGTCTTGGTCAGCTTGCTGGAGGCGACCACCTCCGGATCGAGCGACAGCACGATCAGCGCGAGCGTGCCGTCCTCCGACAACAGCTTGCCGCGGATGATCTCGTTGTTTTTGACGGTCTCGATGAACTTGTCGTAGTCGGCGCCTTCGGGCAGCTCGGGCGGGAACAGTGCCGCCGGCAGCTTGCCGGGCGCCGGCGCCTGACGCGCGGAGAACAGTGAGACCAGTCCGCGCGTGCCCTCGACGAGCTGCATGTCGGTGACGAAGTCGCGCAGCTTCTCGAGATTGTTCCGCGCCAGCAGATTCTTGCCCTCGACCACGACGAGGACATCGAACTCCTCGGCCGGGAACTTCTTTGTCACCGCTTCATACTGGCGAAATTCCGGCGTGTTGGACCGGAACAGCTGCGACAGCGAATCGTCGATCTTGATCCGGTGAATGCCGAACACGGCGCCGACGATAAGCACGAGCAACACGATGCAGGAGACGATCGGCGTCCGGACGGCGATCAGCCCGATGCGCTCGAGCCCGAAGGCGATGGAGGACGCAGGTCCCTGCTCGACCTTGTCGACATGAACCTCATTCTCGCGGTGCTTTTCGAGCATGCCTTGTCCAGTTCCTAAATCGGCTCGGTTGGTGAGCTTATTGCGCCCCGCGAACGGCTTGAAAATGCCATACCAATGGGGAGGCTTGCCCTTTGAAAATGCGCGGAAAATCGCCGCGAGGGGTTTAGCAGGTCAGTCACCCTTCTCGCAAGCAGGCGAAGTGTGGCCAAATCGATCAAGTTGTGGCGATTTTGCCGGAATGCCCGTCATTCGGGCAAAGCCGTGCCAATTCGACGCGGCGCCCGGTCCGCGCTCTCGTCCTTCAGCGCCACGCCGGTGACCTCCCGGGCCAGCCCTTCGCGGATCAGCCAGGCGATCTTGAAGGCGGCCTCGTCATAGCTCAGCCCGGCCTTGTGGATGTTCGACACGCAATTGCGCTCGGCATCGGCGCGGCCCGGCTTCGGCGCGAAGGTCAGATAGGCGCCGAGACTGTCGGGCGCCGACAGGCCTGGCCGCTCGCCGATCAGCGTCACGACCATGCGCGCGCCGAGAATGGCGCCGATCTCGTCGCCGAGCGCGACGCGCGCGCCTGAGGCGACGACGACATGGCCGATCGCGACACCATCATCGGCTGCGAGCAACGGCAGCAGGCGCATCACCAGCGCGGCCGCATGGGCGTGGACCGCGGCTGCCGACAGGCCGTCGCCGATCACGACCGCGAGTGGGCACAGCTCCGAGGCACTCCGCGCCAGAGCCTCGACTGATCCGGCATCGAGCTGTCTGCCCAGATCGGGCCGCCGCAGATAGTCCCGGCGGTCGCCCGCCTGGCTCCGCGCCTCGGTGACGACGAGGCCAAGCGCGCGGAGATCGGCGACCAGCCGCGGCGCGTCGAAGGCGGCATGCACGGCATCGCGGGCGCGGGCATGGTCCAGCGTGAAATCGAGCAACGCGCGCGTCGGCAAACTCGCGCCGCTGCGCCCGAGCGCGACGCGCGCAGGCGTGAGCGACCGCAGATCGAGGGTCGGGCGGCATGGGACGGTCGGGTCAGACATGTTGTGTCATTCGGCGGGAACGGCCGCCTCGCGCAGCCGCAGCGAATAGTTCGAGGCGTTCTGCTTGCCGCTCGATGCTGCCCGCGCAAAGGTGATGAGATGATGCGCAATCATGGTGCAGCCGATCAGGCCTTCGAGATCGCCGCACCGGATGCGTCCCAGCGCGAACTTCCAGAACACGCGCCTGTAATCACCGAGCACGCCGACCTTCCAGAAGATGTTGCGCAACATGACCAGACCGCGCCTGATGTTGGTCCAGGTCTTCATCTCGTCCGGCACCGGCATCTTGAGGCGATGGGGATAAACGTGGTCGCACTGATACTGGAAGCGCGCGTAGACCTTCTCGGGCTCGTAGGCGACAGCCATCGCGTGCTTCCAGGATGCGACGACGTCGTCATAGGGCAGCAGGAAGTCGACGTTGGAATCGCGGCCCTCGTCGTCGATCAGGCGCCCTTCCTTCTCCAGCCGGTCCCACAGCGGCGTCTTCGGCAGCGCCTGAAGCAGGTTGATCGTGAGCAGCGGGATCTGCGACTCCTCGATGAAGGCGAGCAGCGCTTCCGAGGTGTTCGGCTTGTCGGTGTCCAGCCCCATGATAATGCCGGACACCACCTCCATGCCGTAGGAGTTGATGGTGCGCACACCCTCCAGGATCGGGACCATCATGTTATGGTCCTTGTGCATCGCCTTCAGCGCGTCGGGATCGGGCGTCTCGATGCCGCAGAAGATGGTGAAGAAATAGGCCTCGCGCATCTTCTCGAGGATCTCGGGGCGCTTGGCGATGTTGAGCGTCGCCTCGCAGGCGAGCCGCACGACATAGCCGGTTCTCTTCTGCCATTCGATCAGATGCGGCAGCAGATCCATCGCCGCCTTGCGGTTGCCGATGAAATTGTCGTCGACGAAATAGACCGTGTCGGTCATGCCGCATTCGCGCAAGCGGTCGAGCTCGGCGATGATCTGCTCCGGCGACTTGATGCGGGGATTGCGGCCATAGAGGCCGGGGATGTCGCAGAACTCGCACTGGTAGGGACAGCCGCTGGAATACTGGATGCTGCCGAGGAAGTATTTCTTCACATCGGCGAGCTCGTAGGCCGGGATCGGAAACTCCGTCATCGGCACGCGGTCTTTGGTGGTCAGCATCACCTGTGCTTCCGGACGCGAGGTATCGCGCGACAATATCTCGAGCAACTGATTGGTGGCGTCGCCGAGCTCGCCGACATGGAGATAGTCGAAGGACGGATAATAGTCCGGGCAGGCGCTGACGGAGGGACCGCCGAGCGCAACCGGCAGATCTAACTCATGGGCGCGGCGGCAGATGTCGTTCATCTGCTGGCGCTGGATGTGCATGCCGCTGACGAAGACCGCCTCCGCCCATTCGAACTCTTCCTTTGTCGTACGGCGAAGGTTCTCGTCGACGAATTTGACCTGCCATTCCCTGGGCAGATAGGCTGCGAGCAGCAAAAGCCCCTGCGGCGGCATGAAGGCACGGACGCCATCGGTCAGGGGGTAGGAATGCTCGAACGTTCCGAACGACGATGTGTATCGCGGGAACACGCAGAGAATCCGCCGGGACGTGCCGTTGCTTTCAGCTCGCATCAAAGCTCCCCCGCCACGCTCGACATAGCTGCGGAAATTGCCAGCCAGACATATAGCGTAATGCTGTCGCCGGAATTTCTCAATATTGTGGCATGAGCATAATTCCGAGAGGCGCCAATGGTTTCCTCAAGCCGCCGGGTGCCTCCGCCGCGTCACGCGATCAGCCGGGAGGCAAAATCGGGCAGCAGGCCTGCATCGCCGGCAAGCCGGAAGTCAGTGCCCACAATGCCGGACTGCGCCAGCCAGTCGTCGAACTCCGGCGCGCGGCGCAAGGAGAAGACGTCGCGGACATAGAGCGCGTCGTGAAAGGACGTGGACTGATAGTTCAGCATGACGTCATCGGCGCCGGGAACGCCCATGATGAAGGTGACGCCGGCGGCCGCGAGCAGCGTCAGCAGATTATCCATGTCGTCCTGGTCCGCCTCGGCATGGTTGGTGTAGCAGATGTCGATCCCGAGCGGCAGGCCGAGCAGCTTGCCGCAAAAGTGATCCTCCAGCCCCGCCCGGATGATTTCCTTGCCGTCGTAGAGATATTCCGGGCCGATGAAGCCGACCACACTGTTGACCAGCAGCGGGGCAAAGGCGCGGGCCACGGCATAGGCGCGCGCCTCGCAGGTCTGCTGGTCGACGCCGTGATGGGCATTGGCCGACAGCGCCGAGCCCTGGCCGGTCTCGAAATACATCACGTTCTGGCCGACCGTACCGCGCCTCTGCGACAGCCCGGCCTCCTGCGCCTCCTTCAGAAGCGCGAGGTCGATGCCGAAACTGCGGTTGGCGACCTCGGTGCCGGCGACCGACTGGAAGACGAGGTCGACCGGCACGCCCTGCCCGATCAGCGACAGCGTCGTGGTGACATGGGTCAGCACGCAGGCCTGCGTCGGGATCTTCAGCCGGGCAATGATCTCGTCGAGCAGCCGCAGCAATTGGCCGATTACGGCCGGGTCATCGCTGGCCGGGTTGATGCCGATGCAGGCATCGCCGGCGCCGAGCAGGATGCCGTCGAGGATGGAGGCGGTGATGCCCCTGGCGTCGTCAAAGGGATGGTTGGGCTGGAGCCGGGTGCTCATCCGCCCCTTCAGGCCGATGGTGTTGCGGAAAGCGGTGGTGACCTCGCATTTCCGTGCCGCCAGGATCAAATCCTGGTTGCGCATCAGCTTTGAGACTGCGGCCGCCATCTCCGGCGTGATGCCGCCTGCCAGCTTGCGCAGGATTTCGGGCGTCGCGGCATCCGACAACAGCCAGTCGCGGAAGGCGCCGACGGTCAGCGAGGCCACCGGCGCGAAGGCGTTGGCGTCGTGGCTGTCGATGACGAGGCGGGTGACCTCGTCGGCCTCGTAGGGGACGACGGCTTCCTGCAAGAACTGCCCGAGCGGGACGTCGGCCAGCGCCATCCGCGCCGCGATCATCTGTTCGGCGCTGGCGGCGGCGATCCCGGCGAGCCGGTCGCCGGAGCGCGGCGGGGTCGCCTTGGCGAGCAGGTCGCGCAAATCCGGGAACGTGTAGGTCGTGGCATCGATGGTGTGGCGGTAGACCAAGGGTCCCTCCGGGGTTCGTCGGCCAATGACCGCGTCCAGGGCAAACTTCAAGCGATCCTGAAACTATACCTTCAGATCAAGACGCTGAAATATCTTACCTTTCTTTCGACCAAGGGCGAAGGGGTCCAACCCCCGCGTTAACGCCGCATCCATCTTCGTTCTGCATAGTTTTGCATCAATTTGTACGACCGCGCTCTCCGGCCGCTCCCGGCCATTGGGGCCCTGAAAACCATGACAACCGAACGCTCTGGGAATGCCGGCCTGGCCGGCCGCTTCACGCTTGCCAACAAGCTCTATGCAATCTTCGCGCTGTTCGCGCTGCTCACGGCGGCGATCGCGATGCTGTCCGACTACAACAGCCGCCGCGGCGCCGACCTGACCAGCGCGATCGAGACGGCGAACGCCGCCGCGCTCAACGTCGAGCGGGTCAACTCGCTGGTCTACGCGGTCGTGATGGAATCGCGCGGCGTCTACATGTCGACCGAGCCTGCCGTGGTGAAAAAATACGGCGAGGGCCTGCTCAAGTTCAACGCCCAGATCCTCGACGTCGTGAAGCGCTGGGAGACCATCGTCAAGGCTGACGATGCCGAGCAGTTCGCCGCCTTCAAGAAGCGCATCGAGCAGTTCGTCGAGTTCCGCAAGGAGCTGGTGCGCCGCGGCGTCGAGATCAACGCGGCCGCGGGCCGCGAATGGGGCGACAACGACGCCAACCGCGCCGTGCGCTCCGCGCTGAACAAGGATCTGGAAGCGCTGTCCAAGGTCTATGCCGAGCGCGGCAGGCAAATCGCGCACGAGACCGAGACCAACCGCACCCTCTCCTTCGTGCTGACCTGCCTCGCAGGCGTGGCGCTAGCCCTGGTCGTGATCGGCATCGTCATCATCGCCCGCTCGATCGCGCGTCCCCTCTCCGCCATCACCGCGACCATCAAGCAGGTTGCCGACGGCGCCGAGAACGTCGTGGTGCCGCACTCTGACCGCGCCGACGAGATCGGCGCGCTGGCACGCGCCATCCAGATCTTCCAGGACGCGATGGGGCGCAACCGCAATCTCGCCTCGCAGGTCTCGCAGGACTCCGCCGCGCGCGAGGCGCGCGCCCGCCACATCGAACAATCCGTCGACGCGTTTCGCGAGGCGATCGGCGCGATCATGCGCGGCCTCAGCGACAACGCCTCCGTCATGCGCGAGACGGCGCAGACCATCACCCGCGTCACCGCGGACGCAAGCAGCCGCGCCGGCACGGCGGCGAACGCCACCGAGCAGGCCTCCCACAACGTCACGGCGGTGGCGGGCGCGGCCGAAGAGCTGTCGGCATCCGTGGTCGAGATCGGCCGGCAGGTGCGGCAGAGCGCAAGCGCGGTCGCGCAGACCGGCCAGCGTACCGAGAAATCGATCGCCGAAATCGAGAGCCTTGCCGCGGCCACCCAACGCATCGACGGCGTGCTCAGCCTGATCCAGGCGATCGCCGAGCAGACCAATCTGCTCGCGCTCAACGCCACCATCGAAGCCGCGCGCGCGGGCGACGCCGGCCGCGGCTTTGCCGTCGTCGCGCATGAAGTCAAGGCACTCGCAGGCCAGACCGCGAAGGCGACCGCCGACATCAGCGAGAACGTCTCGATGATCCAGTCCTCCACCCGCAACGCGGTCGACGCCGTCCGCGAGATCGGCGGCGCGGTGCGCGAGATCAACGACGTCACCTCGGCGATCGCCGGCGCCATCGGCCAGCAGGACGCCGCCACGCGCGAGATCTCGTCCAACGCGCAATCGGCTGCCCAAGGCAACGAGACCCTCGTCGCCAACATTACCTCGCTCCGCGACGCCATCGGCGAGACCGACACGGCGGCATCCTCCGTGCTGACGGCGGCAAGCAGCCTGACCGCGACGGCCGACACGCTGTCGCGGGAGGTGGAGAAGTTCTTCCAGAATTTGCGGTCGGATGCCCGCGCCGCCAAGGCGGGATGACGGCGCGCCGATCGCCACGAGCCCGGCGGCGAGCACGCCCCAAACAAAAAAACGCGAAAACAACCCCATGCACAGTAGCCGGGGATAGCGATATCAACGGCTTAACTACCCGGCGCGACGGCTGCGGATTTTACGAAATCAATTTGACGCGTCGGGCAAAACACTGGCATGACGTCATCATCCAGCTGATCGCACCGCGGGCTCCCGGCGGCGATATCCACATCCTCGATACGGAGCACGTCGGGCCCGGCAACGACACGCGCCATGCGCGACCTCTTGCTGCCTAAAGCATGATCCGGAAAAGTGCGAAGCGGTTTTCCGAAAAGATCATGCTCAAACAACAACCTAAAGCGCGATGATGATTCATCCTCATCTCATCGCGCTTTAGAGTGGATGAGCCAGCTCCCACGCGTGGCCGGCGGGATCCAGGAACGCCGCGGTCCGACGTCCCCATGGTCGGTCGATCGGTCCGTTCAGGATCGGCACTTGCCGCTCGGCAAGCTTCACGCAACACGCATCGACGTCATCGACCAACACGGTCAACAGGAGCCGCGGAGGCGCCCCCGGGCTCCCAACCGGATGCGGCCTGATGAGCTCCGGTGCGGCGCGCTCGTCGAGAAGATTGATCATCAGGTTCCGCAGCTTGAGCACCGCCGAGGTCTCGTCCTCGTAGATGAAATTGCCGCAGAATACAGCCTCGTAGAAGGTTTTGGCGCTGTGCAGGTCCGGCACGAAAAGCGTTATGCATTCAACGTTGTCGATCGCTGTCATTCGAAGGACTGCCTCCAGACCACATGCCAGCGATCGCCCGTCCGATCCGATCGCGCCTTCGCCGACGTGCCCAGGACGGGTGGCGTACCCCGAAGGATACGTGCCATCACGCCCGGCTCGCGGCATCCGCCTCCGCGCCCCAGCCCTCACATATCCTAAGTCGATCGGCGCTCGTCAATAGACCATCGAACCGCGACGAGGGGAGCATCTCGACGCCGTCCGCGGGCGGTCCGGGCAGACCCAACGGGCCGAGGCTTCCGACCCACTCTCGCGCCAGGCCGTTCGAGCAGAGATGTTTGAGTGCGGTCCCAGGGCACTACAACACCAGCTACCCCATCACCCCGCCCCGCTTGATCAGCTCCTTGCCGACCGCCGCCAGATGCACCTGATCCGGCCCGTCGCCGATGCGGATGAAGCGGGCGTAGACGTAGGCGCGGGCGACGGCACGGCTCACCGAACCCTCCCTCGCCGTGAACACCTTCCCGATTACGGCAGCACTCATGGATTCGATCAGCCAGCGAAGGCACGTCTTGTCCGCTCTGCCCTTGTGAGCGGACAGGCGCCAGCCTGCCCTAGAAAGTCGGCAGGGGGCCATCATCGGACGTCAACCATCCTGCGCGATTTAGATTACGGTCCAGTGCACTTAACTTTGAGCCGAGTTGAGTGCACCGTAATTCCGCAATTCCTAAGCTTTCCGCCGGGGCCGCCCGGCGACACGGTGGACCAACTGGTGCACCCCGGAAACTACGGCCCGCACTTTCAGTAAAAATCTGATGAGCCAGTCTGGTACGTCCAAATAGCGCAGTGTTTCGACCGCGCCTTGTAGGTTGCGCTGCTGAAAGCTCCCATCGGAGAAATGGTCGTGATCGCTAATGCACCACTCCAATGTGAGCGCTCTCTCATCCCATAATTGTTCGCCGCGCGGGAGCTTGGCGATGAAGTGTAGTTCTCGCCGAAGACAAACCGCTTCGATCCGAGAGCGCTTCTTTTCACCGTAGTTGATGCCCCATCGCTCCAGCCTTGCATGGGTCGCTTCATGGATTATTGTGCAAGCAATCCGTTCGAGCGTCGTTGTTTCAGGAAGAATGTATCGCTCATCGAGCACGCAAGCCTTCAGCGACCTGTCATAGCAAGCACGAGCAGTCGGAAGTAAGCGCACCCATACCCGCTCTAGGTTATGAATCACGCGAGAATAGTGAAGCGAGTCATGGCGTTTGATTAGTTGAAGCGCGTCCTCGACCCGACGCAAGCCGGGGTGAGGTTTGCTTTCCGTAGTTCCTACCCAAAGCCCGTCAATGTCGCTGCCCCGCGAGAACCAGAGGGAAAGCCAATCCGCAGCGGCGGTCTTCCGATTCTGCTTCTTTGCCAAGCCTAACCCACGCAAATCCCGCTGCGTTTCGAACTGCTGCAAGCGCCGCCCCTTTGTCATGGCCCTCGTTGGAAACTTATAGCTGGACTTCTCTTCGGGTTGCCTAAGAGCTCAATTCAAATCGTATTGATCGGCGTTTTGGGCTGATCGTCTATCAGCGTCAGCTTCGGGTCCAGGCTGTGTAAAAACTCCGTCGATGCTATGATTCTCTTGCTGAATCGCGGGGGGAATTGATGCGGGGTTTCGTTCAAGGGGTGGATCGCCAGCAGACGACGTTGCTGCCGGAATGCCTTGA
>NZ_JARWCR020000096.1:0-28712 GCF_029846695.2 Bradyrhizobium nivariense
GGCTGTCCGTAATCTCTTCAGCCGAACCCGCCGCCACCTCTGCGAACCACCGCGACGGCGCCAAAAACAACACGACAATCTCCGCGCACGACTAACCTAGCGCAGATGAGGGTTGGGGTGAGGGGCTCTATCCACACGCGCGACCGTCGCGGTATCTGTACCCCCTCACCCGGATCGCAAGAGCGATCCGACCTCTCCCCGCAAGCGGGGCGAGGTGAAGCGCGCGATTCGCGCTTACTTCGCCTTCTTGGCTTTGGCCTTCTTCGCCTTCTTCACCGGCTTTTCCTTAGCGGCCTTCTTCTCCACCTTCGCCGCCACCGGCGTGCTGGCGGCGATCCGAATCGACCGCGCATAGCTGTCGGCGACGTTGTCGGCGGACATCTGCAGGCGCTTGGCGGCGGCAATGGCCTGCTCCATGGTGGCCTTGGCCATCATCTTGAAGCGGTCGCCGGTCTCCTTGCCCTTGGCCTTGGCCGCAAGGCCGTTGAATCGATCCCGCCGCTCCTTGGCGCGGGTCATCAGGCCCGTATGCAGCTGTCTGGCCAGTTGCCGGATCACGACATCCAGGTCGGCGTCCGCCATGTTGTTCTATCCTCTTCGAAAACAATATCGATGCGGGCGGGACTATGCAGATCGAGCCCCGCCTTGGCAATTCCCGGCCGCGCGTCATCCGCAGCTTCCGGCTTACAAAACAAAAAAGCCGCGCGGTTCGCGCGGCTCTTCGTCCAGTCCGTCCTGGCCGTTCAGTAATCGTAGCCGGGATGGCCGGGGTAGTATTGCCGATTGCAGGTCCTGCGGCCGCGGTCGTAGGCAGCGGCATCGCCATGGGCGAGCGAGCTGACATATTTGAGGCAGCGCACGTAATTGTCGTTACCGAGCCAGTCCAGGCCACCGGCAGCTACAGGGGAGATCTGGGCGGAGCCGACGAGCGTCGTGACGGTGACGAGGGCGGCGATGGCGGAGAAGGTGAGCTTTGTCATGATTGGCATCTTTCCACTTGAGGCTACCCGATGCAGCCCCCATGACCTGACGATGCCCGATACTTCCTCGATCTACTGTGCTGTCTGTCACGCGGCCCTGAGCAAGGCTTGCCGACACCGCGATCGCCAATCTCCAGCTTGAAAGAACAGGGCCGCGTTGTTGACGCGGCCCTTGGTGTGTTCGGCGCAGGCGCGCTATGTCTGCCTTACTTCAGCGAGGCGACCGGGCCGCTCGACGCTGCCGGATCGGGGTCGAAGCCGAACACGCCGACCAGATATTTGTAATAGTCCGGCAATTTCTCCTTGAGCGTCTCGCGCGACTTCGGGTCGTGGAATTCGCTCTTCCCGGCCAGGAAGATGCTGGCGGTCACCGCGAAGAACTCCATGTGATTCTTCAGCGCATAGGCTTCCTTGGGCAGGAGGTCCTTGGACTTGGCATAGGCGTAATAGCCGATCACGCCCTTGTTGGCGTAGCCGTCCGGCAACAGTCGCGCGTGGTAGGCATGCAGGAGCTCGTGCAGCAGCACGGCCTCCTTCTCGTAACGCATCATGTCCGGCCGCAGCATGATCACGCCAAGCCCCGAATCGACCGCGAGGTCGACGGCATTGGGATTGGTCCAGCGCTGCGTGGCATGATCCCACACCGTCAGCGTCCGCGGCACGCTGCGCTCGACGTTCGGGGCGACCCGGCCGTAGCACGCGGTCGCGGCGCCTTCGTCGAGGCAGGCGAGCTCGCTGGCAATGATCGGGACGGTGCGGAAAAAGCGCAGCACGCGCGGCGAGAGGCCGGCAGCCTCGACCACGTCGATCTGGCTCTTCACATTGTCGGTGAGCTTGTCGACATCCTTGCGGTCGGAATTCTCCGACAGGTCGAACATGTAGCCGCGGTAGCTCTGGAAGCCCGGCGGCAACGCCTGCGCCGCCCCGGTGGACGCATCGAGCGGTCCGGCATTGGATGGAGTGGCGAAAAGCGCGCCGACAATGGTCGCGGTCAGCAGCAACGCAATGCGCATGATGAACCCCCTGATGTCACTTGACGCGGCAGACTAGGCCATCGTTGTTTGCGAAAAGTGAGTGGGGCGAGACTAGGGCAGCGATGTTGAGGCGTGCTTAACCGTTGGTTGCAGACCGTTAGGGGCGGGTTAGTCCGAGGTTAACCAAGGAGGTATCCCGGGTCTGCGCTTCGGCGTAGGATCGAAACCGGGCACCAAGCCCACATCAGTAGCCGGAAGGAGGATGCCATGTACGCCGCCATCCGTCAGGCCAAGGCGAAAAGCGGGAGCGCGGAAGAGCTGGCGCGCCGCATCAAGGACGGCGCCTCCGATCATCAGCGACGTCGACGGCTTCAGGGCCTATTACGTCGTCTATGCCGGCGACGACACGGTCACAGCGATTTCGATCTTTGACAAGTTCGAGCAGGCGGAGGAGGCGAACCGGCGTGCGATCGCCTGGATCGAGAAGGATCTGGGCCCGCTGCTCGCCGGACACGCGAGCGCCGCCGCGGGACCGGTGATCGTGCATACGCTGGCGTAGGTGTTAGGCGGGGCGCGTTAGTGCTCCATTCTCAACTGTCATGCCCCGCGAAGGCGGGGCATCCAGTACTCCGCGGCGTCTCGGCTCAATCACAGCCGCCGCGGAGTACTGGATCGCCCGCCTTCGCGGGCGACAGCGGTGGGTGGCGTGCGCTTTCTGCCAAACGCGCGTGCCTTACAGCTCTCGTGCATTCGAGAATGCAAACGAACTCACGCGCCGCGTCGTCTCGTCCAGGATCAGCGTGCGCGTGATCGGCGGCTCGGCGCGCTGGGCGCAGTTTTCCCGCTCGCAGAGGCGGCAGTTGACGCCGATCGGCGTTCCCTCCGTTTTCTCCAAATCGATGCCGGCAGCGTAGACGAGGCGTGCGGCGTGACGGATCTCGCAGCCGAGGCCGATGGCGAAGCGCGGCTGCGGCAGCGGATGCGGTGCGACGGGGCGGCGCACCATCTGCGCGATCGAGAAATAGCGCGTGCCGTCGGGCAGCTCGATCACCTGCTTGAGCAGGCGATCCGGCGTGTCGAAGGTCGAGTGCACGTTCCACAACGGACAGGTGCCGCCGAATTTCGAGAACGGGAACGTGCCCGATGAAAATCGCTTCGAGACGTTGCCGGCATTGTCGACACGCAACAGGAAGAACGGAATGCCGCGCGCGTTCGGCCGCTGCAGGGTGGTGAGGCGATGGCAGACCTGCTCGAAGCCGGAATTGAAACGCTGCGCCAACAGGTGGATGTCGTAGTTGAGCGCTTCGGCGGCGGCCAGGAAAGCCGGGTAGGGCATCATCACGGCCGCCGCAAAATAGTTGCCGAGCGTGATGCGGAACAGGCGGCGCGGTGTGTCGTCCAGCGGGCCGGCGCGGCCGATGATGGTTTCCAGATGCTGTGCGCATTCGCTTAAGCCCAGCTGGAAGGCGAGCTGGAACGCGCGGCCGGGCGGATCGACCAGCTCGGAGATCAGCAGTTGGCGACGATGGCGATCGAAGCGCCGCAGCGTCTCGCGCATCACGTCGACCGGCATGATGCGGGTCTGGATCGAATGCTTTTCGCGCAGCCGTGCCGCGAGCGCGGCATAGAGCCCTTCGGCCGGCACGTCCAATTCATCGCGCAAGGTTTCGGCGGCCTGCTCGAGTTCCGGGAAATAGTTGCGGTTGGCCTCGATCAGTTCGCGGACGCGTTCGACCGGATTGGCCTCATAGCGCGTGCCGACATCGCGGTCGGCCATCTGTGCCGCGGCGAGCGTCTCGCCCTGCCGGGCCTCTGCATACGCGGCGTAGAGCCGCTGCAGCGCGTGGGTGACGCCGGGGCAGAGCTCGGCGAGGTCGCGCAGCTCCTGCTTGGGCACGTCGATCTGGCGGAACAGCGGGTCGGAGAAGATCTCGTTGAGCTCGGCAAAGAAGCGGTCCTCGTCGGCGGTCGCGAGGTCGCGCAGGTCGAGGTCATAGGTCTCGGCCAGCCGCAGCAGGATCTGGGCCGTCACCGGACGCTGGTTGCGCTCGATCAGATTGACATAGCTCGGCGAGATCCCGAGCCCTTCGGCGATCTGGGTCTGCGACAGCCCCAATTGCTGCCGAATCCGCCGGAAGCGCGGGCCGACGAAGAGTTTCTTGCTGGAACCGGCGGGCATTTTCAGGTCTCCAAAGGCATCAAGGACAGTTTAGCTAACCTATATTATTTACAAAGCTTACAAAATAACATCTATTACATGTTCTGATGTTACATGACATCACCATTCGTACACAAGCCACCTGTACGAGCTTTGCTTTCTCGCGTTTAGCTTCTGACACGCATCTCGCAATGCATTGTCAAGAATGTCGGTGGCCTATCGATCGCCATCGTCAGCGAAAGGATCAGGCACATGAACTACCAGCCCCGTGGCATCAGCACCCTCCAGGGACCGTCCTCGTATCAGAGCGAGATCGAGGCGGCCCAGTCGCTTCTCGAGACCCAGCCGACCTGGAACGGGGTGTCGGCCGAGGCTGTCGCCCGCATGCGCCTGCAGAACCGGTTCAAGACCGGCCTCGACGTCGCCCGCTACACCGCGGCGCTGATGCGGGCCGACATGGCCGCCTATGACGCTGATCCCACCAAGTACACCCAGTCGCTGGGCTGCTGGCATGGCTTCATCGCCCAGCAGAAGCTGATCTCGGTCAAGAAGCACTTTGGCAAGACCGATCGCACCTACCTGTACCTGTCCGGCTGGATGATCGCGGCGCTGCGCTCCGAGTTCGGTCCGCTGCCGGACCAGTCGATGCACGAGAAGACCTCGGTGCCGGCACTCATCGAAGAGCTCTACACCTTCCTGCGTCAGGCCGACTCGCGCGAGCTGAACGACATCTTCCGCAGCCTGGATGCCGCCCGCAAGGAAGGCGACAAGGCGAAGGAAAAGGCGCTGATCGAGAAGATCGACGGCTTCCAGACCCATGTCGTGCCCGTCATCGCCGACATCGACGCCGGCTTCGGCAATGCGGAGGCGACCTATCTGCTCGCCAAGAAGATGATCGAGGCGGGTGCCTGCGCGCTCCAGATCGAGAACCAGGTCTCGGACGAGAAGCAGTGCGGCCACCAGGACGGCAAGGTCACCGTGCCGCACGAGGTGTTCCTGGCCAAGATCCGGGCCTGCCGCCACGCCTTCCTCGAACTCGGCGTCGAAGACGGCGTCGTGGTGACCCGCACCGACTCGCTCGGTGCCGGCCTGACGCAGCAGATCGCGGTCAGCCACAAGCCCGGCGACCTCGGCGACCAGTACAACAGCTTCCTGGATTGCGAGGAAGTGACCGCGGAGAACGCCCGCAACGGCGACGTTATCATCAACCGCAACGGCAAGATGATGCGTCCGAAGCGGCTGCCCTCCAATCTCTATCAGTTCCGGCCGGGCACCGGCGAAGACCGCTGCGTGCTCGACAGCATCACCTCGTTGCAGAACGGTGCGGACCTGCTGTGGATCGAGACCGAGAAGCCGCATATCGAGCAGATCGCCAAGATGGTCGACCGCATTCGCGAGGTCGTCCCGAACGCGAAGCTGGCCTACAACAACTCGCCCTCGTTCAACTGGACGCTCAACTTCCGCTGGCAGATCTACGACGCGATGAAGGAAGCGGGCAAGGATGTCAGCAAGTACAATCGGGCCGAGCTGATGAAGCCGGAATACGACGATACGCCGCTGGCGAAGGAAGCCGACGAGCGCATCCGTACCTTCCAGGCGGACTCGGCCAAGCGCGCCGGCATCTTCCATCACCTGATCACGTTGCCGACCTACCACACGGCGGCGCTCTCGACCGACAATCTGGCGAGGGAATATTTCGGCGACCAGGGCATGCTCGGCTATGTCAAGAACGTCCAGCGCGCCGAGATCCGCCAGGGTATCGCCTGCGCCAAGCATCAGAACATGGCCGGCTCCGACATCGGCGACGACCACAAGGAGTACTTCGCCGGGGAGGCTGCCCTGAAGGCGGGCGGTGCCCACAACACGATGAACCAGTTCGGCTAACGCATCACCCTACCAAACAGGAGACTGACAATGACCAAAGGCAGCAATTTCTGGGTGATCGGCGGCGAGTTCGGTTCGATGAACTTCCACAAGCTCGTGGAAGGCTCGGCCCAGGTGCAGGGTCCGTTCAAGACCCGCAAGGAGGCCGAGGACGCCTGGCGCTCGGTCTCGGAAGAGAACCGCCACAAGGCCGGCGTCCGATTCTCGATCGTGGAAGAGCCGTCGCGGGTCTCGGCCTGACGGCATTGCCGCAGGCATGAATTAAGAAGACGTCCAAGGACGGATGGTCCCATCCGGCGCAAGCCGGGTGGGATCGTCTGTTTTTGGCACAGGTGAAGGAATTGTGGGCGCCGTAAGTAACTGGAATTGTAGGGCCTTTGCGGACACTTTGGTTGCTGATAGGTTAATGCGGCCAGGTGAGGACGAGGCCGCCAATGTCAGAGCCCGAGACCAGCGGGACCCATCCCAGTCAGCCGCGCCCGGTGCGGCTGCGCGATGCGCTGTTGCGGGCGCGGATCGAGGCCGCGGACCGGACCGGCGTCGTCGTCGATTTGCGCGATGCCGAGGTGGCGCGGCTCGAGATCCTCAACGACGCGCTCGATCCCCTGTTCGCGCAGGTGCCGGAGCAGATCGACCTGTTTGACCGCGGCATCAGCCAGGGCGATACGCCCAGGCTCTGGATCGACGTCGTCGCGCACATCGTGATGGGCCGCGACAAGCGGATGTACCGCTTCGTGCAGGACACCCGCTTCGGCCGCATCGTGCTCGCCGAATCTCACGACACCGCTGTCATCGTCGAGGCCGTGACTGATTACGTCGCGCGCCGCATGATCGAGCGCGAGCATGCGATGGTGGTCCCGCCCGAGCCGAAGCCCGAGGTCGCGCCGCGGCCGCGCCGCTCGCGCGTCTGGCCGTTCGTGCTCGGATTTGTGCTCGGCGCCGCCGCGCTGTTCGGGGTTGCCGTGCTCGCGGCCCTGCGGAGCTGGTGAGACGTTCTCTGTCGTTACTACGAGCAATGACGGGCGGCCTCAAAACAACCTTACATGCTTGATCTGCCCGATCTGAAATCCAGCCCCCACGCTCCGCACCGTCTGCTCGCAACGCCAGCCGGCATTGTCCTTCTCGATCGTGAACAGATTATAGGCCGCGGCCGGATAGTGCCCGTGCGCGAGCGCGGAGGCCGACGGCACGCCGATCGCGGGAATGTTGCCGTTGGGCCCCTCGAACCACATCGTCGAATGAATGTGGTCGTGCCCGTGCAGGATCAGCTCGACGCCATGGCGTTGCAAAAGCGCCAGCAGCCCGGCCGAGTCGGTCATCCGCTTGTGGCGCGCGCCGGACTTCAGCGGATGATGCACCAGCAGCACGCGAAAGACGTCTTCGGCCGCGAGCCGCTCGAGCACCTGTTCGAGCGACGTGAGCTGATCGCGTCCGAGGGTGCCTGTCGCCATCAACGGCAAGGTCGGCACCGCCGTGGACAGGCTGATCAGTGCGAGCGGCCCGCGCCGGCGCACGGCAGGAAAGCCGATGCGGCCGTCGTCGCCCGCAAGATAGGGCGCAAAGGTTTCGCCGAAGCGAAGAGAGGTGGCGCGGACATAGGCGTCGTGATTGCCGGGAATCGTGGTGACGCGGTCGGGTGGACCGACGCCGTCGAGCCAGGCGCGCGCCGGCGCGAACTCTGCCTCCAGCGCGAGGTTGACGAGATCGCCTGTGACCGCGATGTGGTCGGGGCTTTGCGCCTTCATGTCGGCGACGAGTGCGTCGAGCACCTCGCGGCGCTGGTACTTGTGACGGTTGCGCGTCCAGTTGACGTAGCCGAGCGCGCGCTTGCTGGCGAGCTCGATCAACCGCGGCTTCGGCAGCGGCGGCAGATGCGGGTCGGACAGATGGGCGAGCGTGAAGGGGGCCATGGCGCGCGATTGCCTCGCTATTCGCCCGCTGTAATGGCAAGGTCGCAGGCTACGTGCAAGCGGGGGGTCAAGGGAGCCTGATGGGGGATCGTCTCAATAGCGTCCGACGGACATTCGAGCCGCTGCTGCGGCGAATCTTCCACGCCTATTTCCTGCTCGTCCGCGGCATGACGCTCGGCGTCCGCGCCGTGGTGCTGGATGCCGACACCAGGGTATTCCTGGTCAGGCACAGCTACATCACCGGCTGGTATCTGCCCGGCGGTGGCGTCGATCTCGGCGAGACCATGGAGCAGGCGATGCGGCGCGAGCTCAAGGAGGAGGGGGATATCGATCTCACCGGCGACGCCGTGCTGCACGGCATCTTTCTCAACAGCCACGTCTCCCGCCGCGACCATGTCGCGGTCTACGTCGTCAGGCAGTTCAAGCAGGATCGCTTGCCCGCGCCCAACCACGAGATCGTCGAATGCGGGTTCTTCGCGATCACGGCGCTGCCCGAGGGGACCACGCACGGCACGCGGTTGCGGATTGCGGAAGTGCTGGACGGCAAGCCCTTGATTGCGACGTGGCGGTGAGGGCTGCCTGTGCTAGTAAATCGCCGCGTCTGCGGTCTCGGCGCATGGACGGGGGATGAAGATTGTCTGAATCGACGAGGTCATGGCCATTTCGGGTCGCCGTGCTGGTTCCCTGCTACAATGAGGAAGCCGCCGTCGCGACGGTCGTCGCCGATTTCCGCAAGGCATTGCCTGCGGCCGAGATCTACGTGTACGACAACAACTCGACCGACCGTACCGCGGCGATCGCGCGCGAGGCCGGAGCGATCGTGCACAGCGAACGGCGCCAGGGCAAAGGCCACGTCGTGCGCCGCATGTTCGCGGACATCGAGGCCGACATCTACGTGCTCGTCGATGGCGATGCCACCTACGACGCGCCGAGCGTGTCGCGCATGATCGACGAGCTCCTCGACGAGCATCTGGATATGGTTGTGGGTCTGCGTGTCGATCAATCGCAAGCGGCCTACCGGCGCGGTCATCGCATCGGCAATCGGCTGTTTACCGGTTTCCTGGCATCGACCTTCGGCCACGCCTTCAGGGACATACTGTCCGGTTACCGCGTGTTCTCGCGCCGCTTCGTCAAATCCTTCCCCGTCCTGTCCGGCGGTTTCGAGATCGAGACCGAGTTTGCGGTCTATGCGCTGGAATTGTCGCTGCCGGTCGCCGAGGTCGAGACGCCCTATTACGCGCGCCCGGAAGGCTCCTTCTCCAAGCTCAATACCTGGCAGGATGGGTTGCGCATCTTCAACACGATGCTGAAGCTCAACCGGTCGGAGCGGCCGCTGCGCTTCTTTTCGGCGATCGGCGTCGTCCTCGCGCTGCTGTCGATCGCTTTCGGGCTGCCCGTCGTGATCACCTTCCTCGAAACCGGCCTCGTACCGCGCCTGCCGACCGCCGTGCTCTCCATGGGCCTGATGATCATGGCGCTGCTTTCGGCTTCGTCGGGGCTCGTGCTCGACACCGTGACGCGCGGCCGCCGGGAAATGAAGATGCTCGCCTACCTGTCCCAACCGCCGCTCAGGAGGAACTGAAATTGCCTCTGGGGCCGGGCGCAATCCAATGGACCGTTGCCCTCCGAGGTGATATCCCGCCGACGCCGCCTGACGCGTTTTCCCGACGCGAATCCATGACTCCCGCCTGAAGATGCTGTGACGCGATGAACGATCTCTCACTTACCATCCTGTCGGAATCCGCCGGCGATGCTCACGCGATCGAGCGGCTGCACGAACGCACCTTCGGACCTGGCCGCTTTGTGCTCAGCGCGTACCGCATCCGCGAGCATGTGGATCACGTGCTCGAGCTGTCCTTCACCGCCCGTGTCGGTACGTTGCTGGTCGGATCCGTACGGCAATTGCCGATCTGCGTCGGCGACACGACGGCACTGCTGCTCGGGCCCCTGACGGTCGAGCCTCCGTTCCGCGGCCGCGGCGTCGGCCGGCTGCTGCTCGAGCGCGCTCTGAAAGACGCGAAGGCGCAGGGCCATCGCCTGGTGCTTCTGGTCGGCGACGAGCCCTATTACAGCCGCGTCGGCTTCAAGCCGGTGCCGAAGGGACGCGTCACGATGCCGGGCCCGGTCGATTACAGCCGGCTCCTCGTCGTCGAGCTCGTCGAGGGCGCGTTCGAAGGCGTATCGGGGCCGGTCGGTCCCGACTGGAGCAAGACGCGAACCTGACGCGCCATCGCTTCGAAGCTCACATGAAGGTAGGGCAGTGCCGGTCGATCAGCAATATTACCGGGAAGTGGCGTCCGGGAACACGGCGGAAAAGCTGCTGATCGCGGCGCGCGACCGCATATTCCAGGATTTCATCGCCCAGATGCAGCCGTCTGGGTCGGACGAGATCCTGGATGTCGGCGTATCCGACGTGATCAACGACGGCGCAAACGTGCTGGAAAGAAGCTACCCACATCAGCACAAGATCACGGCCTGTGGGCTCGGCGAAGGAATAGGGTTCAAGGCGGCTTTTCCGCTTTGCCGTTACGTGCAGATCGAACCGAATACACGGCTGCCGTTTGACGACAATGCGTTCGACGTTGCGACGTCCAATGCTGTGCTCGAGCATACCGGCAGCCACGGAAATCAGGTGCTTCTGGTCAAGGAGCTTTGCCGCGTTGCGAGGCGGGTGTTCATCACGGTGCCCAACAGGTTCTTTCCGGTCGAGCACCACACGGCCATCCCGTTGGCGCACTATCTGGACGGCACCTTCAGGATCGCCTGCATGATCGCCGGCAAGTCGGAATGGACCGACGAGCAGAACCTGATCCTGATGACGCGAAAACGGCTGCTGCGGCTCGCCGCGCTGGTCGCCAAGTCCGGGATCGCCAAGTCCGAGATCGCCAAGTCCGAGATCGTCAAGTCCGAGATCGTCAAGTCCGAGATCGTCAAGTCCGCCGCAGTGGGCTACACCGGTTTGTTGCTCGGCCCGCTATCGTCCAATCTCTATCTCGCATTCCGCTAAAGCAGCGCCGGCGCCTCCCGCCGCAGCATGATCCCGATGAAGAATATCCATACGAGCAAAGCCGTCTTCGCCGTCTTGTTTCTCGCGGTGCTGGTCGGCCATTTCTGGACTATGTTGCGATGGAATGAAGCTCGCGGCGTCTATGACGACATCTGCTACCTGCGGCAGGCGCATCTGTTCCAGAGGCTCGGGCTGGTGGGGGGCTTCGACACGAGCCTCACCCGCGACGACGATGGCTATCTGAAAGCAAGGCTGAAGGAGATCGGCTACCCGAACTGGGACGATACAACCGCTGCGCCCTGTCACAACTTGATGCCGGCCACGGGGAAGGTCGTCATCCAATATCCGCCGGGCGTCGGCCTCGTGTTGGCGTTGTTTCCGCCGGGTCACCAGGTCGTGCCCATGTACATGCTGGCGACCGTAGTCGTCCTCGGCTTCGCGCTATTCGCCCTTTCTCTCGCGCGCAGCACGAGATCGGTTCTGATGGCCGGAACGTTCGGCTGTCTTGCGATCTACCTGATGGTCAATCCGGTCAAGGCGAGCTATTCGATGGCTCCGACGGTCGTCGTGTGCGCGCTCGCAGGATGTCTCACGGCGCGATGGCTGGCGAGCCCGCGATCTCAACCGAGGATCTGGCTGCTGGCGCCAATCGGCTTCCTGCTCGGATTGACCGTCGATTTTCGGTTGGCCAACCTCTTCCTGGCGTCCGGCTATGGGATGTTTCTCCTTGTCGCATTCCTTGCGGAACGGACGATGTCCCGGTTCTTGCAGGGGGCCGTGTTCGGCGTCGCGTTGCTGGCCGGAGTGATACCGACCATCGTCTCTTACGTCGTCAACGCCGGCAGTCCGTTCGCGTCGACCTACGGCAACAACCCCGATGTCAGGCCGCTGGATTTTTCGTTCACAGTGGTCCGGGACTATCTCGCCGACCCGCTCCAGACCTTGCTGATCGTCATCGGAATTGCAGGCTCGATCTGGCTGTTGCGGCAGGCGAATGGCGCTCACCGTGTCGCGCAGCTCACGATGGCCAATCTGGCGCTCAATCTCGCCTTCTTCTTCACCTATCCGATCGCGACGCCATACTACACGATCCCCATTTCTCTCCTGACACTGTGGAGCCTGCTGTTTGCCGTCCTGTTTCAGGAGGCGGCAGAGGATGCCCCCGAAGCGGCCGCTTTAGCCAAAGCGCGATGAAGTCAGGCTAGTCATCACGCTTCGGCTTGCTTGAGCATGATCGAGAGAGTCCGCATTACGCTGGGCTCCATCCGGCCTACGCCGCAGCCTTTCGTCTTCCCGCTCCTTTTGTCCGTTCGCACGAAAAAGCTCGGCGACTGTGCTTGGACAGCTTCACCAGCCAAGCTCGAACGATATTGTCTCACAGGCAACAGATGTTGCTTCACTGACGGGATGACGACGGCGCGACAACACCTGATGATGTGCGCGGCCGTGTAGCTCCGTGAGGGACGCGAATCCGGCTCATCCGAATCGAAGGAAAGGGAGACGTATCATGGCAATCGGGACCGTCGTGCTGGTGCATGGAGCTTTCGCGGATGGCTCTTGCTGGGCCAAGGTCATTCCTCTTCTCACCAAGCGCGGGCTGAAGGCTCTCGCCGTCCAAAATCCTCTGAGCTCGCTTGCCGATGACGTCGTCGCCACTCACCGGGTCGTGGACATGCAGGAAGGGCCGGTGCTCATGGTCGGACACTCCTGGGGCGGGGCTGTCATCACCGAGGCCGGCAATCATCCCAAGGTCAAAGGTCTCGTTTACGTCGCTGCTGGCGCGCCGGACAGCGGTCAGTCGTTCGATGCGTGGTGGAAGCCCTACAAGCCGGCGCCCGGAGCGGCCGAGATCAGGCCCTATGGCGAAGGCTATGTGGCTCTGACGCGGGACGGGGTCCGCAAGCACTTCGTCCAGGACATCCCGGCCGACGAAGCCGACATCGTCTACGCGACGCAGGGTCCGCTTGCGGTCAAATGTTTCGGCGACGCGGTCTCCAAGGCGGCCTGGCGCTCGAAGCCTTCGTGGTACATCGTGGCGGCACGCGACGAGACGATTCCGCCGGAGGTGCAGCGGGACTCGGCGAGCCGCATGGGCGCCGAGACGCTCGTGCTCCAGAGCTCGCACGTGCCGATGCTCTCCCAGCCCGAGGCCGTCGCGGAGTTCATCGCAAACGCCGCCGCATCCATTACCGGATAGTGGCGGCGCCGCGTACAGGCGTGCGGTCCTTCCGAAGCCGAAGCTCTCCCACCGTGATCCACCAATGCAACTGGTAGCGCTGAAATACTTCGTCGCGGTGGCGGATCACGGCAGCTTCAACGCGGCGGCCGAGCGGCTAGGCATCACGCCGTCGACCCTGACGCGAAGCGTCAGCACACTGGAGGACGATCTCGGGCTGACCCTGTTCGAACGGAGCCGGCGCGGTGTCGTGCTGACGCCGGGGGCGGCATCGGTCTTCGCGGAAACCAAGCGGATGCTGGCGAGCCTTGCGGCGGTGACGCAAGCCGCCGACGGCGCCGCGCGCGGGGCAACCGGAGAGCTCAGGCTGGGCGTGCGCTCTCCGCCGCTCGGCGAGCCGCTGCGCAGCATGCTCGCGCGTTGGCGCCGGGATCATCCGGGCATTCGGCTCATCATCCACGAACTGTCCGACCATGATATCTATGCCGAGCTCACCGCGCGCCGGATCGACGTGGCGCTGGTGCCGAGTTTTGCGCCATGGCCGAGGATCGTGATGGAGCCGCTCTATCGCGAGCGGATGGTGGCTGCCGTGCCGCAGGATCATGCTCTCGCCGGCCGCGATAGCTTGCGATGGTCCGATCTGCGCGACGAGACGATCTACGTGCAGGAATGGCCGCAGAGCCACGCCATGCGCGAGTTCTACGCCTCGATGATCGGGATAGGCGTGCCGTTCCAGGCTCAGCCGGCCGGCAAGCAGACGGTCTTCAGCCTTGTCGCCGCAGGTTTCGGCGTCACGCTTGCGCAGCAGAGCCAGGCGGAGGTCAGCTTTCCCGGCGTGGTCTTCAGGAGCGTCGAAGAGCCGAACGCTCAGGTCGAATTCAGTCTGGCGTGGCCGCGCGAGGCCGCAGGCGCGCTGATCGGGCGTTTTCTCACCTCGATGCGCGCAGGCGCCGCGGAGGCCGGCTCGGCGGCAGTCACGTAGGGCCGCTAAGTTCGGCCCGATGGAGTGAAAGCGCAGTCCGGGAAACCTGTCGCTGCAGATGCACTATTCCGCATTTCCGCATTTCGCTTTCGCTGCATCCGGGCAAGGCCGCTGATCGCGGAGTGCGCGAGGTGTCGTATTTCAGCTCTGCCGAAGGCCGTCGCGGCATTGCGCCTCAGTCTGCGACGCCGGCCGGGGCCATTGGCCCCGGCCGGCGCGAGATCAGAACTTGAAGTTGGCGAACGCCCTGACGCCGATGCCCGGCATCAAGACTTCGTCCTTGTTGTAGGACACCGAATTGCGGATATTCTCGTTCAGCAGATTGTTGCCGACGAGGCCGACCAGCATCTCGCGCGCGCCGAATGCATTCGGGTTGAGCTTGGTCTTGTAGCTGACCTCCGCCTTTAGCAGGTTGTAGCCTGCCGTCGGCGTCTCCGCGATTACGGCGACGTCGTTCTGCGCGAAGGCGTGCAAGAGGTTGACGCGCATCAGCCAGTTGTCGTCGCGCCAGAACACGCCGCCGCCCACCCGCACCGGCGGAATGCGCGGCACGTTGGTGCCATCGGTAAAGGTGGCGCGCACCACGTCGAACTGGTTCTCGATGCCCCAGATGCCGCCCTGGAACGCACCGACGTCGAGCTGCGACTGGAATTCGCCGCCGCGGAAATTCGCATTGCGTTGCGAATAGACCGCCTGGTTCAGTTCGGCCCCCGGCGTGCCGCATGAGTCAAAGTCGCCGTCGCACATCACGCCGGTGAGGCGGCGAAAGATGAAGTTGTCGAAATGCGTGTAGAAGACGGTCGCCTCGAAGCGGAGCGGTCCCGTCGCCTTGCGCAAACCGACCTCGACCGACTTCGCAGTCTCGATGGCGAGGTTCGGATTGCCGATGTCGAACGTCGCGGTCGCGTCATGCGGGCCGCGTGAGAACAGCTCGGCCGGCTTCGGCGCACGCTCGATATATTGTGCGGTGATGCTGCCGACCATGCCACCCGGCAGGTCCTGCAACAGGCCGATGCTGCCGCTCTTCGGCGTGAAGGACGGATTGCGGACGATGCTTGTCTGCGGCGTCCCGTCGGGCAGGAAGTCTGCCGGGAAATCGGGCGTCGACCCGTGCAGTTCGACATGTTCGATCCGGCCCGCGATCTGCGCCTTGGTCTGTTCGCTGAACTTGAACTCGTTGAAGACGTAACCGGCGACGCGGTAGTTTCGGTTCGGGTCCCACAACCCGTTGAACAGTGCGCCGGGATCATCCGGGCTCGGCGCCGTCAGTTCCTGGTGGCCCGCCTGGAAGCCGAATGCGGTCGTCACCTCGGCAAAACGGGCGTTGAACGGCATCAGCTGGGTCTCGACACGGAGCTCCTGCTCCTTGTTGGTGAAGGTCTGCCGCACGCCGTCAGTGTTGGGATCGCCGGGATCGGCAAGCCCGATCTCGTTGTGCCGGTAGTCGGTCGCGCCGGCCCAGAAGCGGACGGCGTCGATCGCGGCGGCGTCGGGGTGGTACTCGCCCTTGACGGTGATCTTGGTCTGATGGCCGTCGATGCGGGTGTTGTGGTCGGCGCCGTCGATGCCGGGGATGTGGTAGAGCGAATCGGTCTGCGTGATCGCCGCGCCGATATAGCCGCCCTGGAAGAAGTAGGAGCCGCCGATCGAGGCGCCGTCCGCGCGGGTTGCGGAATTGGGCTGGCGCCCGTTCGCGACGGACCGCGTCTGGTCGGCGAGGTACGGATAGCTCGGGATGCTGTAATCCGTGGTGTTGCGACCATAGACGTCGGCGTGAAACGCGAAATTGCCGCCGCCGGTGTCGAGCAGCACGCCGCTCTCGACGCCGCGATCGACCGAGCTGTAGGCGGAGCGCGTCTCGGCGGTGACGCAAGGCGAAGTCGCGGCCGCGGCAAGTGGCGCCTTGGTCGGCATGCCGTAGGTCTGGAACGATGGAGCGCAGCTAGGCAGCGCATCCGGAATCCGGTTGTTGGTGGCGCTGACGACGCCGCCGATCGAGGTCGAGCCGTAGCGCAGCGCGGCCGGCCCGCGCACCACCTCGACCTGATTGGTCGCGAGCGTATCGATCGGGACGAAATGATCCTCGCCGAGATCGGAGGCGCCGCTCGCATTGGCGCCGTTCTCGATAATGCCGACGCGGTTGACGTCGAGGCCCCGGATGATCGGCCGGCTGGAGGCGCCGGGCGCAAAGCTCGAGCCGGTGATGCCGGGTTTTGAGAACAGGAGGTCGCCGAGCTGTCCGCCGCCCTCGCGGCGGATCTCCTCGTTCGGCACCACCGTGACGGTGGCGAACTGGTTGGTGACGATCTGCAGCACGCCCTGCTGAGGTGCGGCGGCGGGCGCCGCTGCCGCGGGCGTTGCTTCCGCCGCGCGTTGTTGACCGCGCACGCGTGCGGTTCGCGTGGTGCGGACCGGGCTGCGGGTCGGCACCACCGCTCTGCGCACGATCGGGCTCGGCGCCGTCACGGTGACGGCGGGGATCTCGGTGGACGCCGGCTTGTCCTGAGCCAGCGCCGGGGCGGCGGCGGCGGCGAGCAGGAGCAGGCTCGCTCCGCTAAGGCGCTGCGCGCGTCGCAATTCAAATGACATGGTCATGATTCCCAGTCAGGCGCCGTCCGCATGATTATCTGTTGATCGGAGGCGGCCTGCCGTCGCTGCGCGACGGAATTCGACTTCAACTTCTCCCGGGCATGCGCCGACGTGCGGCGAGCCCAGGTGTGATCAAGCGATGTTCGAACTCAGGACGCTGGAGGGGCGCGCGGCTGGAACGCCGTGCCGGCCGATTTCAGATGGCTGAATTCAGCGTCGGTGGTGCGGTAGAGCAGCTCGATCGCCTGGGGCAGCAGCAGCACAGGCGGCGCCGCGAACATGACGGTGCCCGCCATCGCGACCAATCCGCAGATCGCGCAATTGTCCTCGCCCGGCTGCTCCCGGCCGGGGCCCGCGGGCGATTGCTTCTGGACCGCGGCACGGTCGATCGAAGCAACGCCGTTGGTGCCGTCGGTCTGCTGAAGCGAGGCTTGGGCGAGGGGAGCGGCCTGGGCGAACCAATGGCTGTGACCGAACGTCAGCGCGAACTGCACCAGCATCGCGAACATCGCGAGCCGGGCGCCGTGCCTGATATTCGACCGGAACCACTTCATCTGGAAACGCCACCCCACATCGCGAGGCGCCAATCCCCTCGGCTTCCTACGATGTTATAGTGTAACATCGCAGCATCGGTCAGCGGATGTCAACTAAGGGCGGGCGAACGACGTTAGTTGGACTCAATCTGTGTGATTGGGGCAACGGACTGCCGCATATGGCGGTATCACACCTCGTCAGGCCCGATGGCCGTCGAACGCCCAATGCAGTTGTCCCGGTAGGTCCACCAGGATTTGATCGTCGAAGCTATGACTGCGACTGAGCCCAAGCCGGCGAGCAATGCGCCCGCCATCTGCCCAGCCAACAAGCAAGCGAGGGCGAAGCAGATCATGGCAACGCTGCCGACAGCCATTAGCGTCACATAGTCCGCCTGCAATGGCAGCGGCGTCGATGGCTCCAGCGCATAAATCGGAATCGCATAGCGCGAGCTCAGTTCATCACGGAATTGCAGGGGCAGCTTGTCGAGCAACGCAGATCGGATCGCGAAGTATTTGACGGCTGCCCAAATCATTGCGACAGCGCACAGGACACCAAAGACCGCAGCCATGGCTTTGCCTCTCAACGCGGTTCTCAAAGATCAGCGCCCTTCGCGGACCCAGGTCGCGGCGAACGCGCCGAGCAGCAGCAACAGGCCGATCAGGCCGGCGAAGATCGGCAGCACCCCGACGCCCTTCACGACGCTGGCGTCGCGCATCCGCACCCCCATCCAGCCGTCACCATGGAAGACGCTCGCCGAGCGGACCGGCAGGATGCGCGGCAGCTCGACGCTGGCGCCGTCGACCACGCGCACGGCGTTGCCGCCGGTCGCCTGTGTCAGCGGCTTCAGGGTATCGACGGTGGAGGTGACTTCCGAAAACTCCTTCGGATTGGTCGGGCCGACATTGATCAGCGCCTTCAGCGTGCCGTCGGTCGCCTGCCACAGGCCGAGCTCGCTCGCCGGCAGGCTGGCGCGCCATTCGCCGGGATCGCCGGGCGCAAGCGTCAGGTCGCGCGACACGCCCGATGGCGAGGTCACGCTGACCGGCTGAACGCTGTCTGCCATGGTCTGGCGCACCACCACGAGATTCTTGCCCTGCACCTGCAGGCGCAACGCTTCCTCGTCCAGATCAGGCTGCTTCATCAGCCAGTGCGACATCCGCCGCAAGAGATCGAGATGCGGGCCGCCGCCTTCATAGCCGCGCGCCCACAGCCAGATGTGGTCGGAGAGCAGGAGCGCGACGCGGCCCTCGCCGAAACGCGACAGGAACAACAGCGGCTTGCCGTCGACGCCTGTCATCACCGGCGGGTTGACCGCATTGCGGGTATCGACGGTGCGGAAGAACCGGCTCCAGCGCGGCGGCTCGGAGGCCGAGCCCTCGAGGCCACGCGTGACGGGATGGCGTTTGCCGACGTCCGAGAGATGCGCGTAGAACGGCTTTTCCGTCACGCCGACGGGCTCTGCCGGCAGCACCGAATCCAGCGGCGTGCGCCAGATGCTGGTGTTGGAGGCGTAGTCGGGCCCGGCGGAAACCAGCACCGCGCCGCCCGAGCGCACATAGCGTGCGATGTTGTCGAAATAGGCGATCGGCAGCACGCCCTGGCGGGCATAGCGGTCGAAGATGATCAGCTGGAATTCGTTGATCTTCTGCTGGAACAGCTCGCGGGTCGGAAACGCGATCAGCGACAATTCGTTGATCGGCGTGCCGTCCTGCTTCTCCGGCGGCCGCAGAATGGTGAAGTGGACGAGGTCGACGCTGGCATCGGATTTGAGCAAATTGCGCCAGGTGCGCTCGCCGGAATGCGGCTCGCCCGAGACCAGCAGCACGCGCAGCTTGTCGCGCACGCCGTCGATGGCGACGACGGCGCGGTTGTTCACCGGCGTCAATTCCCGTTCGAGCGGCGAGGCCTCGATCTCGACGATGTTCGGCCCGGCATGCTTGATGTCGACGTCGACGCTTGCGGCCTGCCCGCTCGATAGCGTGCGCTCGTTGATCACTTCGCCGTCCCTGCGGACCGTGACCTTGGCGCGCTCGCCGCTGACGCCCTGGTCGTCGAGGCGGTAGGTGATGGTCTGGGCCTGCCCGACGATGCCGAAGCGCGGCGCCGCCAAGATCGCGATGCGGCGGTCGCGCTCGTCCTTCTGCCCGGTGATCAGCGCGTGCACCGGCGCCTGGAAGCCGAGCCCGGCGGCGTTGGCCGGAATGTCATGGACGCGGCCGTCGGTGATCAGGAACGCACCGGCGACGCGGTCGACCGGCACGTCGGACAATGCCGAGGCGAGGGCGCCGAACAGCTTTGTGCCGTCGGTCTCGCCGTCGGCCTGTCCGGCATCGACGACGCGAACCTCGAGTCCCTTGATCTTCTTCAGGCTGTCGACCAGCGCTTCCTGTGCCGTTGCTGCCTCGCGATTGCGGTTGCCGAAATTCTGGCTCGGGCTCTTGTCGACGACGATTGCGGCGACCGAGGTGAGGGGATCGCGGTCCTCGCGGGTGAAGGAGGGATTGGCGAGCGCCAGCAGGAACAGCACCAGCGCGGCCACGCGCACGGCAGCGCCGCGCGCCCGCGCAAGCAGCAGCACGAGCGCGATGACGACGATCGCGGCCAGCGCGAGCCACAGGACGATCGCGGGAACAAGCGGCGTGAACGCGATGCCGTAATTCATGTCGATCCTATTGCCCCAGACGTTCGATCAGGGCCGGTGCGTGCACCTGGTCGGCCTTGTAGTTGCCGGTCAGCGTGTACATCACGATGTTGGCGCCGGCGCGGTAGGCGAATTCGCGCTGGCGGGGGTCGCCGCCGGTCACCGGCAGCATGGCCTGGCCGTCGGGCCGCACGGCCCAGGCGCCGGCAAGGTCGTTCGAGGTGATGATGATCGGCGAGACGCCGTCGCCGCCGCGGGCCGGCCGCTGCGCGCTGTCGTCGTCGTCTTCGCGCGGCAGGGTTTCGACCCAGGTCTGGCCGGTGTTGAAGCGGCCGGGGAAGTCGCGCAAGAGATAGAAGGTCTTGGTCAACACGTGCTCGCGCGGCACCGGCTCCAGCTCGGGCACGTCGAGCGAAGACAGGATATCGCGGAGCGTCTGCATGGCGGGGGTCTGCGCGGCGCCGTTCGCGCCAGGCGACGCCTCGATCGCGTCGCGGGTGTCGAACAGCACGGTGCCGCCTTGCTTCATGTAGGCGTCGATCTTGTTGATGGCGTCCTGCGGCGGCTTGGGCGCGCCGGGCACGATCGGCCAGTAGATCAGCGGGAAGAAGGCGAGCTCGTCGCGTGCGGGATTGATGCCGACGGGATCGCCGGCCTCGAGCGCGGTGCGCTGCGCCAGGAACAGCGTCAGTCCGGACAGGCCGGCCTTGACGATGGAATCGACGTCGGCATTGCCGGTCACGACATAGGCGAGGCGGGTCTGCGACACCGCCTTCATCGCGAACTCGTCCGCGGCGTTGTCGGCGCGCGCCGGCGTCGGCGAGAACGACAACAGGCCCGCAAGCACCAGTCCGAAGACGATCATCGCGGGCGCGGCGCGGCGGCGCAGCAGCGCGGCGAGGCCGCCGCCGAGCACCGCGACGATGATGGCGTCGATCAGGAACAGCGCCAGCGCCGTCGACAGCAGCCAGCCGCGCAAGTCCTGCGGCTCGGCATTGGTGTAGGTGGCGTGCCGGGCGCGCAGGCTCGCGGTGTTCAGGGCTGCGATACGGTCGGCGGCGGCAAGCGTGTTCACGGCGAGCGGTCCTTCTGCCGGACCATAGAAGCCCGGCGGATGATCGGGTGTGGCGCGGTCGCGATAATCCGCGGGCAGCGGCTTTGCGGCGGCCGGCGGCGGGCCGAAGGCGCCGAAGCCGTCGAGGATATGCAGCGGCGCCACCGTCTCGGCGGTCGCCTCAGTGGCAACTCCGGCGCCCGGCTTGGCGGTATAGCCGGACATGTCGACGACACGCCGCAGGATTTCGACGAAAGTGCCCGACATCGGCAGATCCGACCAGCGCATGTCGGCGCTGACGTGGAACAGGCTGACCACGCCCTTGCCGCGGTGCTCGCCGGTCACCAGCGGCGTGCCGTCTTCCAGCGACGCCCAGCTCTTGGTGGCGAGCACGGCGTCGGGCTCGGCCAGCACCTGGCGGCTTATGGTGACATCCTTGGGGACCACGACGCCGGCAAACGGACCGTCGGCCGCAAAGGAGGCCAGATGTTGCGGCTTTTCCCAGGTCAGGCTGCCGCCGAGCGTCCGGCCGCCCTTGCGCAGCTTGACCGGCACGAGATCGTCTTCGGCCTGCGCCAGCCGCGGACCGGCGAACCGCACCAGCACGCCGCCCTGGTCGATCCAGGCATTGAGCCGCTCGCGGATTTCAGGGGCGATGGTGCCGACATCGGCAAGGATGATCATCGGCAGCTTCTGGTCGAGGAACTGCGTGATGCCCTGCTGCGGCGAGCCCTTGTCGGCGAGCCGCACGTCGGCGAACGGCGCCAGCGCGCGGGTGAGATAGAAGGTCGGCGCCAGCAGCGGCTGCGCGGTCTCGCTGGTCGCGCCCGAGACGATGCCGATGGCGCGGCGGCGCCAGCGCTTGTCGAGCAGCTGCACCGCGCCGGCGGAGCGCTCACCGGCAATTTCCAGCCGCGTGATGTCGTTGCGCAGCTCGACCGGCAGATCGAACGAAGCTTCGGTTTCCTTGTCCTGCGGGCCGAACGAAAAACGCGCTTCGCCGATCGGCGAGGCCTTCTGGTCCAGCGCACGCACGGTGCCGATGGCGATGCCGCTGTCGGTGCGCAGCACCTTCACGGTCATTTTGGCGGCGGCGTTCTCGGCCGCGACCAGGGCCAGCGGCGAGGAGGTGCCGCCTTCGAACACGATCAGGCTGCGATCGCCGATGGTCTTGCCGAGGCCAGCCACGAATTCCTCGCCGCGACCGGTGTCGACGCTGTCGGAGAGCCAGGCGATCTCGCAGTCGCCGGTCGCTTTCAGGAAGCGATCGATTGCGGTCAGGGTCTCGACGCGGTCGATCGAATACGGCTTTGGCGTGAGTTGCCGCAGCGCGACGCGCGCGGCGCCCGCCTGCATCAGCGTGATGTCGCGGTTCGGCTCGGACAGCGGCACCAGCGCAATCGCGCGGCGGTCGTTGTCGGCGTTTGCGATCAGCTCGTCGGCGGCCCTGATCCGGATGTCCCAGTTCGATGCCGCGCTCCAGCCGTCGTCGAACATGATCATCAGCGGCGCCTTGCTGGAGGCCGCGCCGACCTGCGGATTCCAGATCGGGCCGGCGGCGGCGAAAATGACAAGCGCCGCAGCCAGGAGTCGCAAGGCGGTCAGCCACCACGGCGTCCGCGAGGGCGTCTCTTCCCTTTGAGCGATGTCGAACAAGAGGCGCGTCGGCGGAAACTCGATGCGGCGCGGCCGCGGCGGCACCACGCGCAGCAGCCACCACAGCACCGGCAGGCTGACGAGGCCGATCAGGAGCAGCGGTTCGGTGAAGGCGAGCGGCAGCCCCATCATGCGGTGGGCCCCGCCTTGATCGTCGTGGTGCGGGCGCCCGACTTGCTCACCTGCATGCCGGCATGCAGGAATAGCAAGAGTTCGGCTGCCGAGCGGTCGGTCGCATGCGTCGTGAACAGCCAGTCGAGCTTGTTGGTCTCGGCGCGGATCTGGTCGCGGTGCAGCGCGAGCCTCGCGGTGTAATCCTGCGCCCAGCTCTCGGCGCGGCCGGCGGTGATCATGCCGAACCCTTCGGGCTCGACGAACTCGACGCGGCCGGAATACGGGAACGATTCTTCGGCGGGATCGACGACCTGCACCAGCGTGCCATGCGCTCCGGAGCCGGACAGGCCGGCGAGCGTCGCCCTGATCTCCGCGATCGGCGACCAGAAGTCCGACAGCACGATCGTCTCGGCCAGTGCCGCAGGCACGAAGGACGGCGGCAGGCTCGGCCGGTCGGCATCGTCATGCAGCATCGCCTGCGCCATCTTGTCGATGACGCTGCGGCTCGCGGTCGGTGCCATCAGTCCGGGAATGCCGACGCGTTCGCCGCCGGAGACCAGCAGCTCGGCCAGCGCGAAGGCGACGATCAGCGTCCGCTCGAGCTTGGAGTCGCGCGCCTGCTTTGAAGCGAAAGCCATCGAGGGCGAGCGGTCGGGCCAGATCCAGACCGTGTGCGAGGCTTCCCATTCGAGCTCGCGGACATAGAGATGATCGTCGCGCGCCGAGCGCCGCCAGTCGACGTTCTGTGACGGCTCGCCGGAGACGAAGCGGCGGTACTGCCAGAAATTTTCGCCGGAGCCGGCGCGGCGGCGGCCGTGCAAACCGTGGATGACGTTGGCGGCGATACGGCGGGCCTCGAGCACCAGGCGCGGCAGCGAAGCGGCGAGCGTGCGGCTTTCACCATCGGCACGTCGGATCGCGATGATCTCCTTCGCAGCGTGCCCGTTCTCTGCGGCCATCAACCGATCCGTGTTTTCAATTGCCGGATCACGTCCGGAATCGTGCGGCCTTCGGCGCGCGCCTGGAACGTCAGCGCCATGCGGTGCTTCAGCACGGGCTCGGCGAGGTCGAGCACGTCGTCGATCGAGGGCGCGAGGCGTCCGTCGATCAGCGCGCGTGCGCGCACCGCGAGCATCAGCGATTGGCTGGCGCGCGGGCCCGGTCCCCAGGCGATGAACTTGCCGGTCTCGCCGCTGTCCGGACCCGGACGGGCCGCGCGCACCAGCGACAGGATCGCTTCGACCACGGAATCGCCGACCGGCAGGCGCCGGATCAGCCGCTGCGCGGTGATGAGTGCGTCAGGTGTCATCGAGCCCTTCGCCAACGTCTCATCGACGCCGGTGGTCTCGAACAGGATGCGGCGCTCGGCGTCGCGATCGGGATAGTCGACGTCGATTTCCATCAGGAAGCGGTCGAGTTGGGCCTCGGGCAGCGGATAGGTGCCTTCCTGCTCCAGCGGGTTTTGCGTGGCGAGCACGTGGAATGGCTTCGGCAGATCGTGCCGCGCGCCGGCAACCGTGATGTGCTGCTCCTGCATCGCCTGGAGCAACGCCGACTGCGTCCGCGGGCTGGCGCGGTTGATCTCGTCGGCCATCAGCAGTTGCGCGAACACGGGGCCGGAGATGAAGCGGAAGGCACGCTTGCCGGAGGTGCTTTCGTCGAGCACTTCGGCGCCGAGAATGTCAGACGGCATCAAATCGGGCGTGAACTGGATGCGCTTGGCATCGAGGCCGAGCGTGATGCCGAGCGTCTCGACCAGCTTGGTCTTGGCGAGGCCGGGGACGCCGATCAACAACGCATGGCCGCCGGAGAGGATGGTGACCAGCGTGTTCTCGATCACGCGGTCCTGGCCGAAGATGACGGACGCGATCGCATCCTTTGCCGCGCGAATCTGGCTCGACACCTGCTCGGCCGAACGGACGATTCCGTCTTCGAGCTTCTCGACACTCTCCGCCATCCGTTAGCTCCTTCAGCCTGCCATGCGGCTCGCTTGCGTCGTCATGTCATTACGTCGTCAAGTCAATACCTCGGCCCTATGCTAGGCTTGCAGGAAGGCCATGTATTCGTTGAATTAACCTATCCCCACCTTATCGGCTTAGGGATATGTAGGGCATCACGAAGTGGCGACCTCCACACCGGACTAATCCGGGGTGGAACCGTGCACCGCCAGACAACGTAGACTTACAAATCAGACCTGCACCAAACGTGCCAAATGACAGAGTCAGGGCAAACCATGGCGAACCAAGGGCAGAGCGCCGATCGCGGTCTTGAGGGGCTGACTGCCGCCGCCAAAAGTGCTGCCGATGCCGAAGGCGCCAAAAAGGGCCTGCCTCCCGTGCATCTGTGGAATCCGCCGTTTTGCGGCGATCTCGACATTCGAATCGCCTCCGATGGTACCTGGTTCTATTTGGGGACGCCAATCGGCCGTCATGCTTTGGTCCGTCTGTTCTCGACCATCCTCAAGCGTGAAGGCGACAAGCATTTCCTCGTCACGCCCGTGGAGAAGGTCGGCATTCGCGTCGACGACGCGCCGTTCATGGCGGTCGAGATGCAGAAGGACGGCGAGGACAACCATCGCGTGCTCCGCTTCCGCACCAATGTCGACGACTGGGTCACCTGCGATTCGGCGCACCGGCTGCGCTTCGAGCAGGCCAAGGACGGCGGGCTGACGCCCTATCTGCATGTCCGCGCCGAACTCTGGGCCAAGGTCACCCGTGCGCTCTATTACGATCTGGTTGACATGGGTGAGGAGCGGATGGTCGATGGCCAGCCGATGTTCGGCGTCGAATCGGCCGGCGAATTCTTCGCCATGGCCGATGCGGAGCAGGTGAGGGCCGCGCTTTGAACAAGCCTATCCCTAGGAACGATCCCGCCACGCTCGGCGCGGCCGATTTCTTCGCCCGCTCCACGGCGCGGCTCGGCTTCGACGTTCCACCCGGCCTCTACGATCCCAACATCATTCCGGCCTCGGGCGATCCCGGCACCGACAAGATGCTCGAGATCATCGCGCGCGAGCAGCCGGTGCGGCCGGCGGCGGTTTTGATCGCGGTGGTCGATCATCCCGAGCCGACCATCCTGCTGACGCAGCGTTCCGCGCATCTGAACGACCATGCCGGCCAGATCGCCTTTCCCGGCGGCAAGATCGACGCGACCGACTCCTCGCCGCTCGATGCGGCGCTGCGCGAGGCCGAGGAGGAGGTCGGGCTGTCGCGCGATTTCGTCGAGCCGATCGGCTATCTCGATCTCTACGGCACCGCGTTCGGCTTTCGCATTCTGCCGACGGTCGCCCGGGTGCGACCGGGTTTTGAGCTGACGATCAACCATTCCGAGGTTGATGATGCGTTCGAAGTGCCGCTATCCTTCCTGATGAACCCGGTCAACCACCAGGTGCACAGCAAGGAATTCCGCGGCATGGAGCGGTCTTACTACGCGATGCCGTTTGCGGAACGCTACATCTGGGGTGCGACGGCCGGAATGCTGCGCGTGCTCTATGAGCGGATCTATTCATCATGATCCGCCCGGTCCTGACCGAGATCGGAATTTTCCTCGTTCCCTTCGCCGTCTATGCGCTGTTCCTGGCTGCCAGCCGTTCCGGGCTGTTCGTGCAATCGTCCTGGCCGGTCTATGTCGTCGCGCGCCTTGCCCTGGCGGCGCTCGTCCTGGTGATCGCAGGGTTGATCGGCTTTGCGCATTTCTCCGGCGCCGCGCCGGATTCGACCTACGTTCCCGCCCATATCGAGCACGGCAAGCTCGTGCCGGGCGTGGAAAGATAGGGCCGGCCGATGAGCGCGGAGCCCCTGCTCGCCGATGCGCCCTGGCTGACCTCAGGCGGGACCGCGCGCGTCCTGGAGCTGCTCAACGCGGATGGTGAGGAGGCGCGGGTGGTCGGTGGCGCCGTGCGCAACGCGCTGCTCGGTCTTGTGCCCGGTGACATCGACATCGCAACCACGGCGCTGCCGCACGAGGTGATGCGGCGCGCCAAAAGCGCCGGCATCAAGGGCGTGCCGACCGGCATCGACCACGGCACCGTCACGCTCGTCATCGACGGGCAACCTTACGAAGTCACGACGCTGCGCGAGGATACCGAGACCTTCGGCCGCAAGGCCAAGGTCGCGTTCGGCCGCGACTGGGTGAAGGACGCCGAGCGCCGCGACTTCACCATGAACGGGCTCTCGGTCGATGCTGAGGGCGTCGTCCACGATTACGTCGGAGGCGTCGCGGATGCGGCCGCGCGGCGCGTGCGCTTCATCGGCGATCCCGACCAGCGCATCGCCGAGGATTTCCTGCGCATCCTGCGCTTCTTCCGCATCCACGCCGCCTTTGGCGCCGGCGATCCCGATCGCAACGGCTATCTCGCCTGCATCCGGGGGCGCGCCGGCCTTGTGAGCCTGTCGGCCGAGCGGCTGCGCATGGAGATGCTGAAGCTGCTGGTCGCTCACGGCGCGTCTGCCGCCGCGCTTGCGATGGCGGATGGCGGATTGCTGCAGGCGCTGACCGGCGGCGTCGCCTATACCGGCCCGCTCTCGGCGATGATCGCGATCGAGCGCGAGCTCGGCCTGCCGGCAAGCAGCACGCGGCGGCTGGCCGCGCTGACGGTCGCGGTGACCGAAGATGCCAAACGCGTCGCCACGCGCCTGAGGCTCTCCAATGCGGAAACCAAGGCGCTGGATTCGATGGGGCACCGTTGGTGGCGTTTGGCCACCAAGGACGAAGCCGATGCGCGGCGGCTGCTCTACCGGCTCGGTCCGGAGCGCTATCACGATCGCGTGTTGCTGGGTTGGGCGAGAGCCGGCGCTGACATCAGCTCGTCGCGATGGCGAGCGCTCGCCGAACTGCCGCAGCGCTGGACTGCGCCGAAATTTCCGCTTCGCGCCGCCGACTTCATCGCGCGCGGCATGGCGGAAGGGCCCGCGCTCGGACATGTGTTGACGCTCGCCGAGGACGCTTGGCTTGCAGCGGATTTTCCCCTAGAGGAAGCCGCACTCGCTTCCATCGCCGATCAAGCTGCGGCACGCATCAGCCGCGATGAGAGACCGTGACCATCGTCTCAGGCTTCGCCGACATCTCGATTTTTCAGCTTCTGCTGGTCGCGTTGATGGCGTTGTTTGCTTCGATCATCGGTGGTCTCGCCGGCTATGGCACCGGCGCCTTGATGCCGCTGGTGCTGGTGCCGCTGGTCGGCGCCGAGCCCGTGGTGCCGATCATCGCGATCTCAGCGATCTTCACCAATTCGAGCCGCGCGATCGCTTATCTCCGTTACGCCGACCGCCGCCGCGCGCTGATCGTGCTCGCCTGCGCCGCGCTGACGACGGCGCTCGGCGCCTACGGCTATACGCGCCTCACCAATGCGGGCGCGGCGCTGGTGATCGGCTCCATGCTGATCCTGAGCGTGCCGCTGCGTCGTGTGCTCCGCCGCCGTCAGGTCAAGATCGGCGACACCGGCCTCGCAGCCGGCTCCGTCGGCTATGGCGTGCTGGTCGGCGGCACCTCCGGCTCCGGCGTGATCCTGCTGTCGCTGCTGATGGCCGCCGGTCTCGAAGGCGCCACCGTGATCGCGACAGATGCGATGATCTCTCTCGGCACCGGCCTCATCAAGATCTCGGTGTTCGGCCTCGCCGGCGCCGTCACCGCGCAGGTGCTCGCCTTCGCACTGCTGATCGGGGGGATCGCCATCCCCGGCGCGTTCCTGGCCAAGGCTTTCGTCGAGCGGATGCCGGTGCATATCCACACCGCGATCCTCGACGTCGCCGTGATCACCGGCGGGCTGGTGATGATCTCGGCTGCGGCGAGGCAGCTGATCGCGTAGATGCCTCCGGCCCAATCGGCATTCGCGCGTGGAGCGCGGATCGACCTCGTCCAGTGCGTGTGCTCATAGCCGCCGGCTGCCGTGCCCAAACCGGAAGTCGGCCGGCTTAGCCATCATCGGCGGCTTGTGACCCAGGCTGTGTAAAAACGCGGCTCCGCATCACCTCCATGCAACGAAGGCGGCCGTCGGTGTCGCTATTGAGTTCGCTGCCCGCGCCTCACGCCCGCATGGCTGCCAGCAATGGCTC
>NZ_JARWCR020000097.1:0-26706 GCF_029846695.2 Bradyrhizobium nivariense
TCTTCGGCAAGCTGAAGGAATTCAAACGCATAGCGATGCGATGTGACAAGACAGACGGCAGCTTCGAAGCGATGATCTACCTCGCCACCGCTGTCATCCATTCCAAGTGAATCTCAACAGACCCTAGTCGACCTCTGCGAGCTTGTGCAGAGTCGCGCCGAAAATCTGGCTGGCCTTGCCGACCAGCGCGGTGCCGGTCATGTCCCCGCGCGTCTCCGTGAAGGTGCCGCTGACGCCGATGCCGACCCCAGCCGGGCCGCCGAACAGCGGATTGTCGTCGCCCCGCGGTGAGGTGTGACGCTGGACCAGCACCTCGCCCTTGAAGGTGTTGTCCTTCACCGTGTAGCTGCCGGTGTAATAGAGGTAGGCATCGCCGCCAAGAATCTTGCCGTCGCGAAAAAGAATCACGCCGCTGCCCTTGCCGACCCGACCATCGAGCAGGTTCACGTGAATCGAATAGAGGCCGTTCTTCATAACGTCCCGAGGCCGGCCGCCGTCGCCCAATGGCGTAACCGGTAGCGTTTTTATGCCAAAGCGCATCCGCCCACGCAACGCGGGAGTTTGCCGGCCGGCCGTGCGAGCCTGCCCGCAGGCCGTAGTTGTCCCGGCTTGTCTGTGACACCGCCATGACGGTCTGATCATGAAGCGAGGCCAGTCGTTGCGAATCAAGTTGGCCCGCGAAATGCATAACCATTGTTGCACTGGCCGCGGGGTGCTGGAGCAAGACAAACGTGAGCAACTGGATCGATTCCGGCGGCGATGAGCCGCGTCAGTACAGTGTGCGTCCCACGATTTGCGAAACACGACAACGGCGGATTGGCGGCGCGGCACGCTGGCGAAGCGTGACGAGCCTCGCTTGCGCCTTGGCCTTGGTCGCACTCGCTGTCCCCTTCGGGCACGCGCGCGACCGCGGCCAGTTCGTCAACACCAGTGCCGAATTGAAGGCCTGGTTCGACGGGCTGCGAAGCGGCAAGGGGCCTTGCTGCTCCGATGCCGACGGCTCGGCGCTCTCGGACGCCGACTGGGACAGCAAGGACGGGCACTACCGGGTCCGCGTCCCGCGCCACGGCTACGTGCGCGAAGGCCAGCAGCAGGAACTCGTCTGGGTCGACGTGCCCGAGGAGGCCGTGATCTCGGAGCCGAACCGGGTCGGGCGCACCATGGTCTGGCCGATCTACGGCTACATGGGCGTCGCCATCCGCTGCTTCATGCCCGGTAGCATGACGTAGGCGCACCGGGCGGCACTTCGCCCGATGGGCTGATGGGGCGCGAGCCCTGTCAGGTATATTTCTTGTCGCGCTCGAGCAGCTCGATGGAGATGCCTTCGGGGCCGCGGATGAAGCAGATGCGCACGCCGGGGCGGATCGTGGTCGGCTCGCGCGTGAAGGTTACGCCCTTGGCCTTGATCTCGGCCGCGACGGCGTCGATGTCCTTCACCGTGAGACCGAAATGGTCGAGGCCCTGATGCGGGTGCGGCGGCGACGGATTGACCGCGTTGTCGCCCTCGAGCGGCGCGATGAAGATTCTTGCGCCGCCGAGGTTCACGTCGATCCGTCCGGGCGCTTGCACGATCTCGCCACCGAGGATGTCCCGCAGCCAGGCCGCCGTGGCCTCCGGATCGGGGCTGCGCAGATGGACGTGATCCCAAGTGACGACTGGCATTTCATGTTCTCCCGACGGGTCTTTCGATGTTGCAGCGCATGTTAGCGGCCCCGGTCGATGACCGCCACCGCCCTTGCCGATTCGATAGCTGCGCGGGAACCATAATTCGTCTTTTGGATTAAGGTAAGCGGTGGCCCGGTCCGTCGTTCGAACGCGCTTCGGCCGCTATCGGTGACGCAACCATGAACGCTCGGTTTGACTGGATCGGGTTAGGGCGTTTCGCTGGAACCAGCGAGCGACTGGCGCGGGCCGTGACGATCGCGAGCGTCTCATTTGGCCGAAGCCTGCTATGGCTGTTGGCGATCATCATTGTCGGTTGCGGCGTCTGGATGCTGCTCCCGCTCTCCAAAGGCAATAGTGCCGTGCCGGTAACGTCTGACGTGGCGGCGATCGAGACGGCGCCTTCGGGCAACGCGGCAGCAGCCGTGTCGCCGGCTCCCGAAGCTCAGACCCCGGCAATGGCAGAACTCGGTCGGATCAGGATTTCATCGCAGACCTGGCGCCGCGGCGGCCTTGGCTCGAAGGCGCTGGTGACGTTCACGCTGCGAAACGACAATGACTATGCCGTAAAGGATGTCGAGATCGTCTGCGCTTTTGCGCGGCGCGACGGCAGTCATCTCACCGACCGCAGCCGCGTTCTGGCGGACCCGGTCAGCATGAAGAGCCGCAAGACTTTTGCGCGCATTCCTGTCGGCTTCGTCAACGTGAATGCCGATCAGGCGAAGTGTACGCTTGTGGCAGCACGTCGGGCATAAGGGCGGCATTTGCCGGTAGCGGAAAAGTTACTGTCCCAGGGCCTTGGTAAAAAACTTGACGTCGCCATTTGAACCGAACGGCTGGGCCCAGGAACCAATTAAATGATCGCCTGTTGAGGCGGAGAGCCCACGCGGGGATGCGGCGGGCGGAGCGCGGCCCATGCCCATCTTTCGGTATTTCGTCTTTGTCGGTGGAGCTTTGCTCGCACTGCTGTTCGCGGTGAACTTCGTTCTGCCGGCTTCGCCTGTGACGCGGGCTGTCGCAACCGCAAGCAACGAACAGCCGTTGATCCGGATCCGGTCCGATCGCCACCTGCCGGAGCGCGTCGTGCTCGACACCAGTCAGCCGACGATTGCCGCGCCTGCGGTGAAGATCGCTGCTGTCGCGGCTCCCAAGCCGCCGGTGGAGGGCATGTCGCCGGCTTTGGCCGAGATGTCGGCCAAGGCGCGGGTCCGCGAGACGTTCGCCCAATTCACGCCGGCCGGGAAGGCCGATACCGCCGTAGCCAGGAAGACCGAGGCCAAGCCGCAGGCTCAGGCCCAGCTTCCTCAGGCGCCGGTTCAACCCAAGCGCAAGGTCGCCAGAGCGCATCCGGCGCCGCAGCAAGGTCGGCCGATGATGGTGATGGCGCAGCAGCCGCATTTCGGCTTCTTCAACAGCACCTGGTAAGAGCGCGTCTGACCCGTCTCGAATCGAGGCGGGAAGGGCTTTTTATTGGCCGGCCTCTCTGCTAATTCGAACCCATCCGAACGTCGTCCGGTCTGCTGGCCCGCCAGCAGCGGTCCGGGGCGTCTCGGTTGCGGTCCAATGTCTGGGCCAGGGCGCTCGTAGCTCAGCTGGATAGAGCATCGGATTTCGATTCCGAGGGTCGGGAGTTCGAATCTCTCCGAGCGCGCCAGTTCCGGATATGTTCCGAAGCGGCGCTAACGCCGGATGACTGCCGCGACGGCCGGTGGAGTCAGCCTGCCGGGACACTGGTGTGCCGGCCCCGTGCCAGCGTCTCCGAGGGAGACTCGTGGAACGTCGCGCGGTAAGCTGCGGCAAACTCGCCGAGATGATGAAAGCCCTGGGCGCGTGCGCATGTGGCGACGGTGGCGCCGCCGCCTTTGAGGAGGCGAGACCGGGTCTCCCACAATTTTTTCAGGCGAATGTACTGGTGCAGGCTCATGCCGCGCACCTTGCTGACTGCGCCGCCAAGCGTCCGGATCGAGACGCCAAACTCACCGGCGAGGTCGGCTGTATAGATCGGAGCAGTCGGATGGGCTGCGACGTAATCGTCGATCCGCTGCACGAGTTTGATCGACCGCGCGCCTTGGACCGAGGCACTCCGGTCCGAGAGCAGATCGATTCGAAACAGATCGTCGAGCGCGAGCAGCAGGCCTTCCTGGAGATGGGCGGCGACCTCGGTGGTTTCGAACAGGACCGGCTGCACCGACGCGGTTCGCAGAATGTCGAGCAGGAGCTGCCGTGTGTGGAGCAAAGCGGGCCGGTTCGCGACATAGGCCCGCAAATCGTCGGCCTGATCGAACCAGCCCCGGTCTCTCAGGCCGGGTGAGAAGATGATCATCGCATGATGATTGGTCTGGGGCTCGACGAAATGGCATTCATCGTTGCCGTGGAGCGCGATGAAGAAACGCGCGTCGAGATCGATGCCCTTGGAATTGACCTGAAGGTCGTCCGTCATGGACAGGATCACCATCCCGCCGGGCATCCGATAGGCGGCGTCGAGGATGCGCGCGAACGAACGCATCATGACGATGCGGCAGGCGGGCAGGGAGACGACAGCGCGAGCCGCCGCGAAGTTAGGGACGTCGAGCGGAATGCTTCTCGCATCCTCCATCGACTCGATCGGCCGGAACGCATCGACGTCGGCAAAGCCGATCAATTGAAGCGCCGAGGATGGGGCGAGGGTGTCGAACAACATGCGCGTGGCCGGCTGCCGCAATGTGACAATCAAATGAACGTCAGTACATCGCCATCAATGGCGAAACATCGCGCTTCAGTAAACCGGATTCCGGGCAGTAGTATTGCGGACATCATGGCATGAAGACCGGCTGATCGATGTCGTCGTCAACGGTCTCGGCTCATCGGCTGGCCGGAGGTGAGGTCGATGAAATGGAGCCGCGTGCAGGCCGGACAGGCGAAGGAGGCAGAGCTCCGCCCCTCCTGTCTCTGTTGCTTCTCAAGATGGGTCTGCACATTCATGCCCGTCTGAGGGCATCGAAAAACGATCAAATCGGCCATCACCGCAGAATGACGGCGTGGCGGATTTCATCTTTGATCTAGATCAGTTTTGGGATGACTCCAGACCAATCGCGACCGCGACATCCATGATCTCGCAAAAGCGAAGGGGCCCGGAGGGCCCCTTTAGAATCACCAGCGGCGATAGCGGGGTCCGTAATAGCGCGGCCCACCATAATAGCGCGGCGCATATCGGGGACCGTAATAGGGGGCCGGCCCGCCGTAATATCCATAGTAGTTCGGGCGCCAGAAACAGCGTCCCCAGGCGTCACAGACCATGCGGACCTGCTCGACGTCCGAGACCTGCGGCGTCGCAGGAGCAGGCGCGATGGGCATGGCATTCGCCGCCGGCGATGCGACCAACGCACCCAACAGGGACGCGGCGACGAGGCCAATTCTAAGCTTCATGATGTCTTCCTCCGCTTACGCCATACAGGATATCGAAGTTTGTTCTGATCAAATTGTGGCGGGACCGAAATGTAATGCTCATGAACCAATCTTCGGCCAGCCCGCCGCAGGCCTGGCCTTTAGCTCCGCCAGACTATCCCAGGTTCGAGCTCCTGACCAATGCTGCGCTTGCGTCGGCGTTGCCCCGCAGGACATCGCCGCGGTCCTTGATCCTGCGCAATTCACTGGTGCGGCTTCGTCCTAGGCTTGTCGCCGTGGCCGGCCCTTTCGAGGAATTCGAAGAGCAGGCTCGCGAGGTCGCTTTGGAGCTGTGCAATGGACAAGATGAGATTAGACAAGGGTGACTGGCTGGTCGTGTGCGACGGGCGCAAGGCGCTCATTCTGGAAAACCTCGGCGACGAGATGTTTCCGAACCTCCATACCAGGGAGGTGCACGAGCAGCCCAATCCCTCGACCGGCGCGCAAGGGACCGACGCGCCGGGCAGGCTCCATCCGGGCAGGCTCCATGGCGCGGTCGGCGGCGCGCGCAGCTCGGTGGAGCAGACTGATTGGCACGACGAGGCCGAGCGCGCCTTCCTGCGCAGCCTGGCCGGTCGGCTCGATGCCGCCGTCAGCTCGGGCGAGACCTCGGCCCTGACCATGGTGGCCTCGCCGCGCGCGCTCGGCATGATTCGCGCCGATTATTCGGACGTGGTGCGCAAGGCGCTTCAGGGCGAGGTCGGCAAGGATCTCGTCAAGCTGCCGGTCTACGAGATCGAGAAGCAATTGCTGCTGTCGGGCGCCGCCAAATAGCGGCACCCGCGGAGGACGCGCCTGTGCCCCTCAGTAGCAGGGGTGCCGGCGGCGGTCCTGGCCGACATAGGCGGCCGCGCTCTGGTAGCAATGGTTGGTCGATGGGCCGTCGTAAAAGGCGAAGGTACCGGGCGTGATGCCGGGCCCGTAATTGTGCAGATAGCTGATCGTGTAGGGCAGCGGGTTCGCGTAGTAGCGATGGTACCGGTGATGTCCCCGCGCCTCTGCGAGGCCAGGGGCAAGGATCGCGGCCGACAGGGCAGCAACCGCGGCTACAAGCTTCAACTTGCTCATCTCGATTCTCCGGAACCCGCATGAATGGGTCAGCCGTTTATAGCCATTTCAGGCGGCCGGAACACCCGTCCGGCACCCGGAAATCGAGGCCAGCCCCGCGGATTCCCGGGTGGGTGTGACAGAATTGCCGGACATACGGTCCAGGCCTGCCCATTTTTGGCCTTTTCGGGATGCTTAACGAATTTCCCACACAAGTATGACCAAAGAGAATTCAGTTAAGAATCTTGTCGCCGGCCCCAGGGATCATCTTGGGGATCTTCGAGGCCGGTCCCATTCCTGAAGGCTTTCGCCGTCATCTCACCATGCGCATCACGCTTCTGAGCCTGCTGTTGCTCTCGGTCGTCGCCGCTACCCCGGCGCGGGCCGAGCTGCACATCACCCGCGACCACGGCGGCTATGTCGAGGAGTACAAGGCCAAGTACAAGCGCGTCCGCGAGAAGGGCGAGCGCGTCATCATCGACGGCATCTGCAACTCGGCCTGCACGCTGGTGCTCGGCATCGTGCCGATGAACAAGATCTGCGTGACGCCGCGCGCGAGCCTCGGCTTCCACCAGGCCTATTACGACAAGGCCTTCACCTTCGGCATCAAGGTCACCAGCGCGGAGGGGACGTCCGACCTGATGGCTTACTATCCCGATGCGGTGAAGGACTGGATCCGCCGCAATGGCGGGCTGACCACCGACATGAAAAAGATCAAGAACGGTGTCGAGCTCTGGAAAATCATCGACCCCTGCCCGGAAGAATGGTGAGCGGCTGAGCTGAGCCGCCCGTCGCAGCGCAGCATCGCTCAGGTGGAAATTCGCATTGCCGCATAGGCCCCTGGTGGGGCAATGAGGGCGGCAATGAGCCTCAATCAAGAAGCCCTGACCGCCCGCGCCGCGCCGATCCTGTTCGTCGTGCTCTGGAGCACCGGATTCATCGGCACCAAATACGTCATCAACAATGCCGATCCCTTGACCTACCTTGCCATCCGCATGGCGATCGTGGTCGGTCTGATGGCGATCATCGCAGCGATTGCGCGGCCGAAATGGCCCGACCGTATCGGCATCGCGCACGGCGCGGTCGCCGGGATTCTCGTCCATGGCTTCTATCTCGGCGGCACCGCAATCGCGATCGCGCATTCGATTCCGGCCGGGCTCTCCGCGCTGATTCCGGGCCTTCAGCCGATCCTGACCTCGACCATCGCCAACCGCTGGCTCGGCGAGAAGGTGACGCCGGTGCAATGGGCGGGGCTCGTGCTTGGCCTCGGCGGCGTGGTGCTGATCCTGCACGGCCGTCCCATGACCGGCGAAGCCGGGTTCGGCTGGCTCGCCTCGGTGGTCTCGCTGATCAGCATCACGCTCGGCACGCTCTATCAGCGCCGCTACTGCAACCACATCGACTGGCGCGCCGGCAATCTCGTGCAATATGTCTCCGTCACCATCTTCTTCGCGATCGGCGCCTTCCTGTTCGAGGACCGTGTGGTGCATTGGACGCGGGAGTTCATGCTCGCGCTGGCCTGGCTCGCCGTGGCGCTCTCGATCGGGTCGATCGGGCTGCTGTACTGGCTGATCCGCCACGCCGCCGCCACGTCGGTTGCGAGCCTGTTCTACCTGGTGCCAGCGGTGACAGCGCTGATGGCCTATCTGCTGTTCGGGGAAAAACTCGATGCGCTTGCGATTGTCGGCATGGCGATGTGCGCGGCGGCGGTGTTCGTGGTCAACCGACGCTTCTAGGGCGGCAGGCCGGACCGCCGGAATACATCCCTGACGTGCGCGACACGATCATGCTAGGCTCGGCGCATTTCAGTGGCCCTTTCACAGGTGATTTTCCATGAAGAAGGCGAGACGCGCACTGCTCGGCAGGTCCCTGAATCCGGTCCGGATTGCCTGCATCAACTACGCGGAGCCGACGATCAGCGGCCGCAAAATGGCCAAGCTCACTGCGGCGCTTCAGAAATGCTACGACAAGCACTTCCTGCCGGTGTGGGGCTATCCGGTCGACCTCTATGTCACCGAAAGGCCGAAGCCGAGCGACTGGCAGCTGGTCTATTTTGACGATGCTTCCCACAAGAACATGCTCGGCCGCCATGAGCTGACGCATCGCCGCCAGCCGATCTCAAAGATCTTCGTCAAGGCACTGGGCAACGAGCCGGTCAGCGTGGCGGCCTCGCACGAGCTGTTCGAGATGGTGCTCGATCCCATGGCCAATCTCTGGGCCGACAAGAATCCGAACACCCAATATGCCTATGAGGTCTGTGATGCCGTGGAAGAGGACACCTTCGACGTCAGCGGCTTTGAGATGTCGAACTTCGTCTATCCGTCCTGGTTCGAACCGTTCGAGCATCCCCGGGGCACCAAGTTCGACCACAAGGGAACGCTGAAAGAGCCGTTCTCGATGACCGAGGGTGGCTACGTCATCAAGAAGGTCAACGGCAGGAAGGTGGTCAAGGCGTTCGGCTCGCCTGAGAAGCGGCGGCGCTTCGCCAAGGAGGACCGGCGCGGCCATCGCAGCGAATTTCGCGATCCGCTAGGCGAGCATCACCCGGGCCGGCGCGCAGCCAAACGGCGAGGGTAGGGTACCGGTGGAGCCGTCTCCGGGCGCGTCCGCACCCGGAGACTTGAGCGTTGCGATCAGCGCTTGGCCTTCTTTTTCGACTTGGCAGCTTTCTTGGTCGCTTTCTTGGCGGCCTTCTTCGCAGATTTCTTGGTGGCTTTCTTCGACTTCTTGGCAGCTTTCTTCGAAGTCTTCTTGGCGGCCTTCTTCGAAGTTTTCTTCGCAGCCTTCTTCGCAGCCTTCTTGGCCTTCTTCTTGGAAGCCTTCTTCGGTGCTACTTTCTTCGCGACCTTCTTGGCGGCTTTCCTCACCTTCTTGACGGCGGTGACTGCGGCGTCCTTGGTCGTTTCCACGGCGGCGGTGATCGTGTCCATCGCCTGTTCGGTGATCGGCTTATCGTCGTCCATATCGTCCCCCACGGTTTGCATGGAGCGATGACGATAGCGAGTTTCATAATTGTGTCAAAGCAACGCTCAACCTTTGCGGATCTTTGCGTAGGCGACGAGCGCGCGCTCGCGACCCTTCGCGTGATCGACGATCGGCCGCGGATAGGTCTTGCCGCCGGCCCAATCGGGCTTGCCCGGCTCGAGCTTCCAGGTCTCCAGCGCGTCGCTGGCGACCGTCGGCGCAGGACGCAGCTCCTTCGGCTCAGGCAGCGGCCGCGCGGGCGCCGCTCGCGCGCGCGACCTCCGCGATCATCCTGGCCGCCGGCCCCTTGCGCAGGATCGGCGATCCGCCGCGCGTGGCAATGTCGGCGCCGAGCGCCCCGCAGGGATTGCGCCAGCCACCAGCGCGCCGGTCCCTGCGGCGCGCTTGGCGTGGTCAGGGGGTCCTCATTAACAATTTGGAAAGCATGCGGTGCGCGGCGGTGTGAACCCTCGTTAATGCGACCGTAAGCCGACTGCACGTATATGCAGGAATTTCGGGGGTAGTTCCATTGGCCAAGGTTCTGACGGGGAAGTTCTTGCCGCAACTCAAGCTGGGCACCAAGGCGGTCCTGTGCGCCGTGCTGCTGATCGCCATGAATACGGCGCTCGTGGTCGGCGCCGGCTATTGGTCGCTCACCACCGCTTTCAATGATCGCGCATTGCGTGACATCGAGGTCAATCTGCGCACGCTGGCGCTGGCCTTTACCGAGACCATTCCCGACGCGAAGATCACGATGCGGGATGGCGCGGTGGCGCGTGCCGAGATTCCCAAGATGCCGGACTTCAGGGATCACGCCATCGTCGATCGCGCGGTGTCCTATGTCGGCGGCAACGCGACCCTGTTCGTGTTCGACGATACGAGCGGGCAGTTCGTGCGACGCTCGACCAACGTGAAGAAGGAGAATGGCGACCGCGCCGTCGGTACCCAGCTTGCCGCCGATCATCCGGCGCAGGCGCCGCTGCGCCGTGGCGAGGCCTACAAGGGCCCGGCCACCCTGTTCGGCAAGTCCTTCATGACCGCCTATTTCCCGGTCGCCGACGCGACCGGCAAGGTCGCCGGCATCCTCTATGTCGGCATCCCGATGGCCCAGTTCGAGAGCATGCTGGCCCAGGCGATCGAAAGCATGGCAGCCGCCGCCGGGCTCGCCGCGCTGCTGGTGCTGGTCTTGACCTTGCTGGTCGTCCGTCGCGTCACCAAGCCGCTGACCTCGGTCACGCGCTCGCTGACGGCGCTCGCCGACGGCCGGAGCGACGTCGAGATCGATTGCGAGGATCGCGCCGACGAGATCGGCGAGATCGCCCGCACGGTCGCGGTGTTCAGGAGCAATTCGCTGGAGCGGGCGCGGATGCGCAGCGAGCAGGCGGCGGCTTCGGCTGCAGCCGTCGAGCAGCGCAAATCCGACCTGCGCAATTTCGTCGAAGAGTTCCGCGGCAGCGTCGGCGGTATTCTCGACAAGGTGCTGACATCGTCAGGCGAATTCGAGCGGGCGGCGCGGCAGCTCACCGACACCGCGCGCTCCACCGCCGATCTGTCGGCGCGGTCGGCCGGAGCTTCCGAAAATGCCTCCGAGCACGTGCGTTCGGCGGCGTCGGCCTCGGACGAGCTGTCTCAATCGATCTCCGAGATCACCCGACGGGTCCAGGAATCGAACGCAATTTCCGCTGAGGCCGTGCGGCAGGCCGAGGCGACCGATCAGCGCATCGCGCAGCTGTCCGAGGCAGGCGCGCGCATCGGCGACGTCGTCAAGCTGATCACCTCGATCGCCGAGCAGACCAACCTCCTGGCGCTGAATGCGACCATCGAGGCCGCGCGCGCGGGCGATGCCGGCCGCGGTTTTGCGGTGGTGGCCCAGGAGGTCAAGACGCTGGCCGGTCAGACCGCCAAGGCGACCGACGAGATCTCGAACCAGATCGCCAGCATGCAGCTTGCGACCGAGGAATCGGTTGTCGCCATCAAGGCGATCAGCCAGACCATCGAGCGCATCAGCGGCATCGCCGGCTCGATCTCGGCTGCGGTCGAGCAGCAGAAGAGCGCGACCCACAACATCGTCGCCAGCGTTCGTGCGGCGGTATCAGGCACGGACGATGTCGCCGTCAACGTCCGTCACGCAGCCGAGGGCGCGAGCGAGACGGGCGAGACGTCCAGCCGGATGTTTGCCTCCGCCCAGGCGCTGTCGGGCGAGAGCCTGCATCTGAAGGCCGAGGTCGACGGCTTCCTCGACCGCGTGCATGCGGCGTGACGGCTAACGTCGTCATTCCGGGGCGATGCTGACGCATCGCCCCGGATGACAGTTGGGTTATTTCGGCTGCGGCACGATCCGGATGTAGGGCTTCGGCTCTTTCCAGCCCTGCGGATAGATCGTCTTGGCCTCGTCGTTGGAGACCGAGCCCGCGATGATCACATCCTCGCCCTGCGACCAGTCGGCCGGCGTCGCGACGCGATGCTTGGCGGTGAGCTGGAGCGAGTCGATGACGCGCAGGATCTCCTGGAAGTTCCTGCCCGTCGTCATCGGATAGACCAGCACCAGCTTGATCTTCTTGTCCGGCCCGATGATGAAGACGTTGCGGACGGTCTGGTTGTCGGCCGGCGTGCGGGTGAGGGGATCGCCCGAGGTCGAGGCCGGCAGCATTTCGTAGAGCTTCGAGACGTTGAAATCGGTGTCGCCGATCATCGGATAGTTCGGAGCCGCACCTTGCGTCTCCTTGATGTCCTCCGACCATTTGGAATGGCGGTCGACGGGGTCGACCGAGAGGCCCATCAGCTTGACGCCGCGCTTGTCGAATTCCGGCTTCAGCTTGGCGAGCGCGCCGAGCTCGGTGGTACAAACCGGCGTGAAGTCCTTGGGGTGCGAGAACAGCAAGGCCCAGCTATTGCCGATCCAGTCGTGGAACTTGATCTTCCCTTCGGTGGTCTCGGCTTCGAAGTCGGGGGCGGTGGTGCCGATCGGAAGTGTCATGGTTCTACCTCATCGCATTGAATTTACTTCGGAATTCGTTTCTGGCCGTCTCGGCCAGTATAGGGTCTCCGCGACCCCAAGTGAACGTCAAGTGAACCGCCTCAAGTAAAATGTGAATTCCTTCTTTGAAGGCCTGATTTCCTAGCACCTTTTTGTTACAGCCGCGCCTGCGGCGAAATATCTCCACCGGGGCCACACGGTCTCGATTGCCCCGATAAAGCCTTTTATGACCCGCATCACGCTCGCCCGACGCTCTCCGGAACCGGAATGGTCCTCATAGCGACTAATCGGCAACCATTGAGAAAAGTCGCGATCCCCATATCGAATCGTTAACCACCCCTTTACGCCCGCATGAAAATGCTGGTCGATCAGAAGAAATCTGGAAGTGAACTATGTCTGCCGCTGCGCATAAGTCTGTTGAGTCGCCGTCCCTCGAACCGTCCTGCCGCGATACCTCGGCCCATGCACTGACCGTCGTGCGCGACGGCGTGATCACGGGCGAAGGCCCGACCACCAAGGGCCGAATGCATTTCTCCCGTTCGCTCGATGCCGATGACACCGCCTGGTGCATGCGCATCCTGACCGCCACGGCCGTCAACGACCAGCCGGTCAGCCGCGCCGAAGCCGAAGCGCTGTTCGAGATCAACGAAGCCGCAACCGAGCGCACCGATGGCGGCCGGTTCGACGACCTGCTCGCCAAGGCGGTGGCCCATTATGCCGCGAGCGCCTCCGGCCTGAAGGTGCCGCCGCGCAGCGTCGCGCTGTCGGCCGAGGCCGACATCGAGAGCTGGGCGCCGTCCTATGCCTCCAAGGTCAACAGCGAAATGCTGGAGTGGATCGCCGGCCAGATGCGCGGCAAGCGCCAGAACAACCGTCGCTTGATGGCGATGGTGGCGACCTTCCTGGGCGCCACCGCGCTGCCTCTGGCGGGCCAATTGCCGAACGTGTTCGACATCGGCATGTAAGGTTTGGATCCTTGAGATTCTCGCGCCCCTTGCGAGGCGCGAGAGACAACGGCGGGGTTATTTCCCCGCCGTTTTTTGTTTGCCGGCGTCCGGCTCCAGCCCAAGCGTGCTGCCCGGGAAGCCGGCGGCGTCGAAATAGCGCTGGCTGCCGACGCGCTGGACGTTGAGCACGGTCTGGAGGCCGTTCTCGGACATCTTCGACTTCTCGACCGCCTTGTACGCCTTCGGTACGATGCCGTTGGGCAGGGCCTCCGACATCACGCGGCCGACGAGGCCGCCGTTCTGCGAACCGCGCAGGCCGAGGATCTGGGCAGCGGTCATGCCGACGTCGGCATTGCTGACCGGAATCTCGCTGACGTAGCCGGCTTTGAAGTCCGGACCGATCGCGGCCATGAAGTTCATGGTGTCGCCGCGGCTGAAGCTGCCATGCATGCCCTGGCCCTGACGCAGCACGGTATCGGCGACCTGCACCGAGCAGTTGGTCGGCGCCTCGCCGCAATCGCTGGCATAGGAGCGGAAGTTGACGACGATCGCCGGTGTCGGCGTCGCCGCCTTGCCGCGCAGGTTAATGCTCGACAGCGGCAGCGTGCCGGGGAAGCGGCCGAGCGAATCCTCGACGAACAGGCCGGAGACGTAGTCCTGCTCCAGCAGCGCCTTGACGGTTTTGGCCGCCAGCTTCTTGTCCTTGTTGGGCAGATAGATCAGGTCGGAGCCGCCATTGGTGGCGACGACAAGGTCGGGCTTGGCCGGATCCTTGCCGAGCACGCCGTTGCCGGCCTTCGGGTGGGCGTTGCCGGTGACGGCGGCGTTCTTGTCGTTGGGGTCGAACAGCGGCAGGTCGAGCGCCTTGGCGAGGTCGAGCGCCAAAAAGCCCATCGGCAAAAAGTCCTTCGGCGTGTCGTCATAGCTGACCTTGGCCGAGGGGCTGGTCTTGCTTTCCTTGGAGATGGTCGAGAAACCGTGGTCGGCCTGGACCATGATGTTGGTGTTGGCGGCAAGGCCGAGCTCGTCCAGCGCCTTGCGGAGCTGGGCGAGGTTGTTGTCGGCATTCTTGATGCTCGCCATGGTGCTCGGGCCGTTGATGCCCGGCTGGATCTGGTTCAGGCTGTCGCCCTGGTTATGCTGGGTGCCGTCAGGGTCGCGCGACCAGAACACCAGCACGAACGGCTTGTTGCGTGCCTTGAACATCGGCAGCACCACCTTGGCAGCGACGTCGGCGAAATAGGCCTGCTGCGCGACGTTGGCGACCGTGGTGCCGGGCGTCTTGGCATCGCCCGCCTTGCTATTGTCGCCGCGCGGCGGTGTGGCGATGGGGAGGCCGGCCTTGGTCAGCGCAGCCTTGACCTCGTCGGACAGTGCCACGCCATTCTTGCCGCCGGTAGCATCGTCGAACACGACCGAATGCAGGCCGGCCTTGTCGGGCTTGTCGGTGTGGTCGAACTGGTAGGTCGGGCCGACCTTGCCGATCGCCGCAGTGCTCAGCCCCTTGTCGCGGGCCAGCTTCAGAATGGTTTCTTCGTTGAGGTAGTCGCCTTTGAAATACTCGTCGATGTCGCCGAGCACGGCGTCGTTCTCGATGAAGGGGACCACGGTGTCGCCGGCTGGGCCGGACGTGTAGTTGGTCCAGATCGTGTTGGAGAACACACCGGTGTCGCCGAGATAATGGCCGGTCGACATCGCCGAGCCGTTCGCCATGGTGAAAGTCGGGAACAGTGAGTGCGAATTCTTGAAATTGACGCCCTTGTCGCGGATTTCGGCCATCGCGGGGGCGGTCTGCGGTGTGACCTTCAGTGCCCGCAGACCGTCCGGAATGAACAGGATCAGGTTGCGGGGCGTGTTGTTCTCGGCGGAGGCAAGCCCCATCGAAAGTCCGGTGGACAGCACGGTCAGTCCGGCTGACAGCAACACCAGTGAACGGCGCATAAAAATCTCTCCCTGCGAGGCAGCTTGGCCGCCAACCGCGGCCCCCGGCTTCGTTTAGTTTCGCTGCATGACGGTTTTGTTACAAGAGCGCCGCGGCATGCAGAAGTGATGGGGGAGGCGGCCGGGCGTCCCCGGATTCGTTGCCTGCTCTCATGTCCCGGACGCAGCGGCAATCGCGGCTGCATGGGCCCCGGCGCGGCAGCGCACCGCTAAGGGGCGCTGCGCTGCGTCCGGGGCACCAGCTCGTAGCTCGTAGTAGCTCGTTGGATGGGTAGAGCGAAAGCGAAACCCATCTCGCTTTTGTCTACGTGGAAGCATGATGGGTTTCGCAAGTGCTCTACGCATCCTACGACCCCGCAGACATACCTTCGCATCCTCGCGGCTTGTTCGCCCGAGCTTTGCTTCATCTCTTCACCCTCAATTGAAAGAGGGCGCAGGGAAGACCGGGAGCCGGCTGGCTCCTATGGACCGCTATGCCAGGAGCAGATTGCGCTACAATGCACAGCGGGAAACAGGGCAACCGGAGCATCCCGGCCTTTCCCTGCGCGGATGGTTGGAACGGCTTATGTCGTGCTCTCCCCGGGGAGCGATGCACTATTGCCCCCGTCGCCGTGCAGATGACTGATGCGCGCGGTCCGGTTGGACTGCCCACATCACCGCAAGACTTGACGCACAGACCCCGGGCGCCAGGACGACACGATTTGGCCGTACGCCGATCACACCGGTCGTGCGCGCGGTGACTTCGCTCACGGTTGCCCGCCCTGCGAAACCATTCGCGCCGATGTTATCAGCGTCCACCGCCGCCCGGCCCGCGTTCGTGACGATCGCGATACGCCCCTCTTCCTTGGGCCGGAGTGAGTAATTCCTAACAAAAATCCGAATTCTAATAAAGAGAAATATTTTGTCGCCGTTCCGTTGACCCCGGACTTGGGTGTTTCGCCCGACATGACGCAAGGGATTGTGGCCAGGACGGTCAATCCGGCGCGGTCGGCACCCGCGTATTCCTCACGAGAGCCTGCCTCGGCGCTGCCGTCGTCGAATAGCCGCCGCCATTGGCCAGATCGCGGCGGAGCGATGGCGGTGCCGCGTGCAGGGCGAAGATGATCGCGATCTGGGTCCGGTTCTGACGGCGGTATTTGCGCATGATGTTGCCGATATGCGTATCGCAGGGCACCGGGAATGCGCAGGACATGCTCGACTGGCTGCGCAAGCAGCGGGGCCGCTGACGCGCGAAGGCCCATCGTTCGTGATGGACGATGGGCCACATCGTGAGCGGGGCGTTACCAGCTGCGATAGACGCCGGTCAGGGTGCCGTTGTTGTTGCCCTCGGGGCCGACATCGCCCTGCGTCGAGCTCGGCGCCGGATGGTTGGTGCCGTTGAGCGCACCGTACGGTCCGGCGACATCCGGATAGTACGCGCGTGGCTGAACCGGTTCGTAGGCGGGGGCGGTGCGGTCCCATCCCACGCGCGGTCCGTTCCAATCATAGCCTTGGCCGAGGCGGCCGTCGTGCCCGCGACGAGCGAAGCGGTGATCAGGCAGAGGAGTTTCGAGTTGTTCTGCATTGGAGATGCTCCTTGCTTGTGTCGGGAGCCAACGGCCGCAATGCGGGAGCGTTCCGGTCGTCGTCGGCTGAAGCGATCAACTCCGATCAACTGGTTATGAAGTCCGCCTTCCACGGAACGAGTGCGACATCAGCCGGGAATCCCGGGCGTCTTGCCGCACCAGGTTCCCCGTTAATCCCGTGCCTTAACCAATAATTAATTATACGTTTGCGGGTGGGCGACAGCCAGGCCTAGCGTGCGGTGGGGAGCCGCTATCCGCGAAGCCAAACGAGTTGGTGCGTATCATGATGTACGGCAGATCATTTGGGGCCTTGCTCGCCTCGCTCAGCGCAGCTGCGCTGCTCCTTGCCCCCGGTGACAGTTTTGCCCGACCCGGCGGCGCCGTCGCACATGCCGCCGCGCCGTCCGGTCCGGTGGCACGTCCCTCGATTGCGCCAGGCGCCCGGTTCCGCGGCCGCAACACGCCTTGGGTCTACTGGCCGGGCGGTGGCGGGTTCTTCTATGACAACGCAGGCTACGGCCAGCCTTTCGCCGATGCCGGCCAGCCCGTCTCCAACGACGTGCGCTACACCTATACGTACGACGTTCCCTGGGACTGGACGCATCGCTTCCCGCCGAACGTGGTGCCGTCCGACCGGCCCTATGTGCCGAGCTGTCCGACGGAGCAGGTTACTGTGCCCGGCCGCGGCGGTGGCGACCACACCGTCAACATCATGCGCTGCTACTGAGCGGCGCATTCCGCGCAGCTAGCCCAGCTCAAAACTGGTCACGCCAAAAAGACGGTCGATCCGCAGCGGCGGGATCGGCCCTGTGTACATCCGCGCCGTCTCGAACACCGGCGTGAGGCCGAGCGATTGCGCAAGCAAGATCGCCTCGCGATTGACGGCGGGGACGTCGAGGAAGACTTCGCCGCCACCTGCGCTTGCCAGCAAGGCCTGCGCGACCGCCTCCGCCGCCGCGCGATCATCAGCGACGAGCGGGCCGATCTTGCGGCCGGTCCGGCACGGCCGGATCACACCCCATGCAGCGAGCTTGCCATCGCGCAGCAACGCGCGACCGAGATGTCCGGGCGTATTGATCCAGGCACGCAGGAAGGCACGGCGCGGAGCCGGGAAGACCGTTGCATCGTCGGCTTCAACGAGCGCGAACGGGATCGTGTCGAGCGCAACGACATCGGCGGGCGGCCTCAGTGGCGCGGCGACGATGCCGCCATAGCGGATATTGGCGTAGGCGAGCTGGAATCCGGACTTTTGGTAATTGTCCTGCTGCGCCACGACGCCGTCGAGGCCGATCACGCGAGCGCCCGCATGCGCGATCGCCGCGTTCCAGATGCGCAGGCCGTGGCCTCTGTCGCGAAAGCCTGATCGCACGATGTAGAAGCCGAGGAATGCGAAGCGATCGTCGTAGTTGACGCAGGAGACGGTTGCGACCGGCTCGCTGTCGATCTCGCCGACGAAGAAGCCCTGCGCGTCCGGGATCGCGAAACAGGCGGGATCGGAGAGGCCCGGATTCCAGCCTTCGGCCGCAGCCCAGTCGACGGCGAGAGAAAGCTCCTCCGGGCGCAAATTGCGGATCTGCAAATCGCTCATCTCAAAAGTCGCTCATGACGGATGTTCTCGACGGTGGACCTGCCGGCAGGTCCGGCGGTAGAAGGCCTCATGATAGGCCGGGCCTGCGGCCCGCCTCAACGATATCACAGAGGATGATAAGTCATGGCAGCAGAGAAGGTCGCACTCGTGACCGCCGGCGGCAGCGGCATGGGGGCAGGGGCTGCGCGTCGGCTCGCGGCCGACGGCTTTCGCGTCGCCATCCTGTCCTCCTCCGGCAAGGGCGAGGCGCTGGCGGCCGAGCTCGGCGGGTTAGGGGTCACCGGCTCCAACAAGTCGAACGACGATCTGAAGCGGCTCGTCGACGGGGCGCTTGCCCAATGGGGACGCATCGACGTGCTCGTCAACAGCGCGGGCCATGGGCCCCGCGCGCCGATCACGGAGATCACCGACGAGCAGTGGCACACCGGCCTCGACACCTATCTGCTCAACGTGATCCGTCCGACCCGGCTGGTGACGCCTTTGATGCAGGCGCAGAAGGCCGGCGCCATCATCAACATCTCGACCGCCTGGGCGTTCGAGCCGAGCGCGATGTTTCCGACGTCTGCGGTGTTCCGCGCCGGCCTTGCCGCCTTCACGAAAATCTTCACCGACACCCATGCCGCCGACAACATCCGCATGAACAACGTGCTGCCGGGCTGGATCGACAGCCTGCCGCAGACCGATGCACGCCGCGACAGCGTGCCGATGCAGCGCTACGGCAAGGTCGAGGAGATCGCCGCGACGATCTCGTTCCTGGCGTCCGACGGCGCGGCCTACATTACAGGCCAGAACATCCGCGTCGACGGCGGACTGACACGTTCGGTCTGAGACGCGGGAAAGTCGAATCGCGTTTCGCGCTGTGGTCGTGATGCGACACGGGCGTGCGTCGTGTGCCGCGGATGAGGGAAGACGTGTGGCCCCTCGGTCACACCTGTCACGCGTTCGCACGCGGCGGGCCTCACACTACGTCACAGTCCCTATGAACTTCGCCGTAGCCCAAGACGGCAAGGGGCCGGCGGCCTATGCCCGATCTGCGCCGGACGCCTTCCGCCCGCGCGCATTCGAAACGCGAGATCAATCGCGTGAGGCAAGGAGACTGGAATGAAGAAGTTTTTGCTGGCGGTTGCCGCGGTTGTTTTGGGCTCCGCATCCGTGCAGGCGGCCGACCTCGCGGCGCAATACACCAAGGCGCCGATGATGGCGTCGGCCTACAACTGGACCGGCTTTTACGTCGGCGGCAATGTCGGCGGGCAGTGGGGCAGCGCCGATCCGGCCACCTCGACCGTGTTTTCTCCGACCGGCTATTTCGCGGCCAGCAGCGTTCCTGCCATCGGCGCGGTCGGCGCCCAAGGCATCAACAGCTCCAGCGTGACCGGCGGCTTCACGGCCGGCTACAACTGGCAGGTCAACCACGCCGTGCTCGGCCTCGAAGGCGACATCAACTATTTCGGCTTCAAGGGCAGTGCGTCCGGGTCGGCGCTCTATCCCTGCTGCGCCCCGACCGGCTTCACCGTGTCCTCGCAGGTCTCGGCCGACTGGCTCGCCACGATCCGCGGCCGCATCGGCTTCCTCGCGGCTCCGACCTGGCTGCTCTACGCCACCGGCGGTGCGGCGATCGCCGAGGTGAAGGGTAATTTCAACTTCACCGACACATTCGCCGCCGCGACGGAGTCAGCCGCGTTCCGCGACACACGGGTCGGCTGGACCGCAGGCGTGGGCACCGAATATGCCGTCGGCGGCGGCTGGTCGCTCAAGGCCGAATATCTCTATGTCGATCTCGGACGCAGCACCGTGACCAGCACCAATCTGCTTGGCGGCGCATTTCCGAGCAATGTCTTCACCCACTCGGTCGATCTCAAATCGAACATCGTGCGGGTCGGCGTGAACTACAAGTTCGGCGGACCGGTCGTCGCCAGATACTGAGCTTCATCCCGTCCTGGATCTGACGTGGAAAGCCCCCGGCTCAGCCGGGGCTTTCTGTTTTCGCGGGGCGCGCGCGGCTCAGTGCGAAGCCACGAGGCGCGCCAGCGCGGGCAGGATCCTGTAGCGCGCGATCTCGTGCGGATATTCGCCTCGATTGGCGAGCAGGACGATCCCGATCCGCCGCGCCGGCACGAGGCCGATATAGCCGGAGGCGTTGTTGAGGCCGCCCGGCTTGTCGACGACGGTGACGCCTGGCAGACGCACCGTCTCCCAGGCCATTCCCTGTCCAAACTTATCGTCGACGCGGAAAATCTCGTGCTGCGTGATGCGCAATGCCTCATGCAAGTGAGGGTCGATCGACCGCCCGTCGACGCAGGCCGCAACGAAAGTCGCGAGATCCCGCGGCGAAGAAAACATCTGGCCCGTGCCGGGAAAATCAAAATAGCTCTGCTGGTTGCCGATGGGGCCGATCGCCATGCCCTGATCCGAATAGCCCTGGACCGCGCGCTGCATCGAGGCCTCGTCCATGACGGCACGACTGTCCTCGCCGCGTTCGGGCAAAGAGGTCGCATTCATGCTGATCGGCTTGAGGATGCGTTGTTCCAACAGGGTCGAGATCGGAGCGCCGTAATAGCGCTCGAGCACGAGCTGAAGCAGCGTGTAGCCGGCGTGGCTGTAGACGCGCTGCTTGCCGGGCACTTCGCCGGCTTGCGGTCGCCAGCTGTTGAACATGTCGACGAACTGCGCGCGCGAAAAAGTTTCGCTCGGCCACGGCGGATGGTCGGTCGGCAGCAGCATGCCCGAGGTGTGCGTGACGAGCTCGCCGACGGTGACGTGGCGGATATAGTCGCCGGTGAGTTCGGGGAGATATTTCGGCAGACGATCGTCGAGCCGCAGTTCGCCGCGGAGGGTGCCGAGCGCGACCAACGTCGCCTCGAACGGCTTGCGCAGGGAGCCGAGGTTGAACAGCGTGTCCGGCGCGACCGGCCTTTGCGTGGCGTCGTCGGCAAAACCGTAGCTGAAAAACTCGACATGGCGGCCGGCATAAAGCGCGGCGGCGAGACCGCCCGGCTGGTCCGGCGTCGCGGTCGGCGCCAGCTCGTTCGCGACGATGTCGCGCATCTGCGCGATCATGTCGGAATCCGCGGCGGCGCGGCGCGGCCAGGCAAGCGCGAGGGGAACGAGCGCAGCCCGGGCGAGCGCCCGCCGGGTGAGATGCGATGAGATGACAACAGACGGCACGGCTCTGACGCATGATGCGATGCGCCCCCGAATCCCTTTTAGCCGGGAGGGCCGGGCGCCCCAATTCACGATTGCGCGTGGTGGGTTCCGCCCGTGGAGCCTGCGCCAAAATTACTTAGCTTGTGAGCTAACAATTGTTGACGCCGGCTGGCGGCGGTCCTATAGTTAGCTTCATGGCTAACCAATTATCCCGGCTCGATCAGGTCTTCGCGGCTCTTGCCGATCCCACCCGGCGGGCGATCGTGATGCGGCTCTGCGCCGGCGAGGCATCGGTCGGCGAGCTTGCCGATCCCTTCGAGATGGCGCTGCCGAGCCTCATGAAACACATCCACGTGCTGGAGACGAGCGGGCTGGTTCTGTCGGAGAAATCCGGCCGGGTGCGCACCTGCCGCCTCAGTCCCGACGCACTCCTCAGTGCGGAGGACTGGTTCCAGCACCAGCGTGCGATCTGGGAGGCGCGGCTCGACCGCTTCGAAGCCTATGTGATGAAGCTGAAGAAAGAGAGGGCGGCTGCCAAACGGCCGTCCAAATCAAACAACAAGACAACCAGACGGAAAGGTTCCTGACGATGACGAATTCTGCCAAATCCGCCCTGTCGCAATGGTCGCTCGACCGCGAGATCGTCATGTCGCGCGTGATCGACGCGCCGCGCGATCTGGTGTTCGAGGCGTGGTCCGATCCAAAACATCTGCCGCAATGGTTCGGGCCGAAGGGTTTCAAAGTCGAGACCTTCGAGATCGACGTGCGCGTCGGCGGCGTCTGGCGCTTCAACATGATCGGCCCCGACGGCACCGTCTATCCGAACCGCATGCGCTTCCGCCGCATCGAGCGGCCGTCTCTGATGGAGATGGATCACGGCACCGACCAGGACGATGATCCCGGCCTGTTCCGCTTTACCGTTACCTTCGCCGAGCAAAGCAACGGCAAGACCGTGCTGATGATGCGGCAACTGGCTTCCAGCACGGAGCAGCGCGACGGCATGATCAACTTCGGTGCCGTTGAATACGGCTACCAGACGCTGGACAAGCTCGCGGCCTATGTCGTTGGGATGAAGACGTAGGTCCCCGCGCTATTCCGGGTGGCCTCGAAGTGCCGCCACGGAATAGGGATCGAGAGCGAGTGGGGGAGCAGTCGCCCCCCGCGAATATGACAGCGCGGAGCGCAATTATGACAGCGCCGTCACGCAGATTTTTGTCGCGTCACGTCACCAGATTATGACAGAATTGCTACCGCTGGATGTCATATCGGTTACGGCGGAGCGATTCATGTTGCAGTGGCAGGCGCGGTCAAATCCCCTCGCGTGGTGGTGGGGCTCTCTGACGCTTGTCAGTGCCGCCAACATTCTCGTCTGGTTCATGCTGTACCGCGAGTTCTACCCGACCGTTGCGGGCAGTCTCGGCGGCGGCTCCGACATCGGCCTGATGTTCCTGCTCTGTGCCGGTTACGTGTTCGGCTGCGCCTTCCGCTCGTTCCTGCCGCGCGCGGACGTGCAGCGCATTTGCCTGTTCGATACCTGGCTCTCCAGCGTCTTCGTCGGCCGCACCGTCGCGACCGTGGCCGAACTCTGCTTCGTCGCGCAATGGGCGATCATCCTGCATCAGCTGGGTCACATGACCGGCGCGGAGACCGCGGTGAACATCGCGCTCGTCATCGTGCCCGTGATCATCATCGCGGAGTGCTTCTCCTGGTACGCGGTGGTGACCACCAATTTTCTCTTCAATGCGATCGAGAACTCGCTGTGGGCGGTGACGTTCTTCCTCGCCGGCATCGCGCTGTGCCGCCTGATGCCGGAATTCCAGGGGCCGGTGCGCTGGGCGCTGATTGCCGGCATCATCGGCATCGCCTGCTTCCTCGCCTTCCTCGTCACCGTCGACGTGCCGATGTATCTCAGCCGCTGGCGGGCAGGGCACGCCGAGGGCAACAGATTGCTCGGCTTCCTCGAAGGCCTGCATGACGTCTCGACGCGGTGGGTCGTGACCCACGACATCGCGCACTGGAAGGGCGAGCTGACCTGGATGTTTCTATATTTCACCGCCGCGGTGTGGTCGAGCCTCGCGCTCTGTGCGCTCTACGCGATGGAAGGCTATCTCACCCGCTATCTCGCCTGAGCGATCAGGCCTCGCCGAGATCGACCTCTGTCAATATTCCCTGGCGCAGCGCCAGCCGGACCAGTTCGATGTCGGAGCCGACGCCGAGCTTGTCCTTGATCAGGGAATGCAGGTTCGCCACCGTCTTCGGGCTGACATGGAGCGTCTCGGCGATCTGGTCCGTCGTGTTCTCGGCGAGCAGCAGCCGCAGCACCTCGAACTCGCGCGGTGTGAGGACGTCGGCGGCCGAGCTTTCCCCGGCGAGCCGGCTCAGCGCGAGCTCATGGTCGATGTCGGGGCTGATGGCGATCTTGCCGGCGAGCACGTCCATCACGGCGCGCACCAGTGTCTCCGGCGGACTGGTCTTGGTGACGTAGCCCCTCGCACCGGCGCGGATCGCCTGCACGGCAAAGCCGACATTCTCGTGCATGGTGAAGACGAGAATCCGCGCACCCTTGTCCCACTGCCTGATCCGCCTGACGGCCTCGATGCCGCCGATGCCGGGCATGCTCAGATCCATGATGACGAGATCGGGCGCCTCCGATTTGAACAGACGGTAGGCCTCGGCGCCGTCGGCGGCTTCGGCGATGACGCGAAGTCCCGGCTGCTTCTGGAGCACGGAGCGATAGCCCTCGCGGACGACGGAATGGTCGTCGACCAGCAAGATGGTCGCGTCGGCCGCGCTCATGCGGCGTGCTCCAGCGGCTGCCGATCGCCGGCTGCGAGCGGAATGACCACGCGCAGTGCAGAGCCGCCGCTCGGCGCCGCCTCGAAGCTCAATTGGCCGCGCAAGGCCGCAACGCGCTCGCGCATGCCGAGCAGGCCCATGCCGGATTTCACGACGGGATCGGTCGCGCGTCCGTCATCGTCGATCGCAAGTGCGATCTCGCTGGCCCGCATCGTCAATTCCAGGCTCACCTTGGTGGCGTCGGCATGCTTGGCGGCATTGGTGAGCGCCTCCTGCACGATGCGGTAAAGGCTGGCGCTGATCGTGGCCGGCAGCGTTTCGAACGCCCCGTCGAAACGGATCGTAAAGCGCGTCTCGCCGCGGCTGCGTCCGTTCCAGCCCGCGACCAGGCCTTCGAGGCTGGCGACGAGCCCGAGCTCCTCGACATCGGGCGGCCGCAGCCGGAACAGCGTGCCGCGCAGCGTTTCCATCATGCCGGTTGCGGTCCGCGCGATGCCGTCGCATTCGCCAAGCAGGGAAGGGCAGTCCTGCGCGGCGGTCTGGCGGGCGGAGGAGGCGAGCGCGCGGATGGCGGCGAGCGACTGGCCGAACTCGTCATGCAGCTCGCGCGCGAGATGGCGGCGCTCCTCGTCCTGGAGCGCGATCAGCTTCCGCGTCAGCTCGCTGCGCTCGGCAAGCGCAGTGTCGAGGCTTTCGGCGAGATGGTTGAATCCGTCGCGGATCGCGGAGAGCTCGGCAAGGTCGAACGGCGGCAACCGCGTGGTGAGATCGTTGGCGGCGATCCGCTCGAGGCCGGTGCGGATCATGCGGGTGGGGCGCAGCGCGCGTGCCAGCGCGGCGTAGACCAGCGCGCAGAGCAGCGGCAGCGCGATCGCCAGCGCGAGCATCAGGCGGCCGGCCTCGTGCCAGGCCTCCGCGGTCTGCACGGCCGGCTCGACCGAGACCACGGCCTCGCCGAGCTTCGCTCCGCGCACGATCACAGGCCGTGCCGCTTCGCGGCCGGGGTCGAACAGGCTGCGATAGAAGGCCGCGAAGGCTTGCGGCGGCGGGCTCGCCGGGGCAGGCGCGCCGCTACAGAAGCGCTGGAGGATCTCGCCGCTCGTGCCGCGGAACGCCAGGCACAGGCCGGGCGTCATCACATAGGCCGAAACGGGATCGAGGTTGGGAAACTCCGAGCGCGGGCTGGCGACCCACTGGATTTTGCCCTGTTGCAGCTCCAGCGTCTTGGCCACGATGGCGGCGATATCGTCGAGGCGCGCATGCGCCGCGCGGTCGGCCGTAATCAGGAAATAGGCGGAGATCGCGGCGAAGCAGGCGGCCGATATCGCGGCCACGCGCAACGTCAGACGGACTTTGAGATCGAACCTCGGGCGGTTCCACATCGGCGGGCACCTGGTGCGAACGGGTTTGTCGCGCCTGCATTAAACGGCAGAACGCAACCGGCGCAAAGCCGCCAGTTGAGAGTGCGGTTGATAGTGCGGTGCACCGTCGTGAAATTTTCCCGGCGATTGCCGGGACCGGCGCCGCTGCACGGCCTGATTCCGCCGTCCAGATTGGCGGCCGCTCCGTCACACGAGGCCCGCTCATGCACCTGCGCCGGTCGATCCTCTCAGCTTGGCTCCTTGTCGTCCTACCGGCGTCTTATGCGCTGGCCGATGCCGAGACCGCCGTCGGCGTCGCCATGGACGACTTCAGTTATACCGATACGTCGGCTGAGCCGGCCAACCAGACCGCCGCCCACGAGCGACGACTGTCGGCCTTCATGGCCGCGCTCAGGCGGGATATCGGCGGAGACCGGCGCTACCGGCTCGTCCCGTCGGCCCAGGACGGCGCGGCGTTCAAGGTCATCGGCGGCATCCAGAAGACGAGCACGCTGGTGCAATGGGCCAAGGTCGCCGTGATCGACGTCGGCGCCAGGAAGGTCGTGATGGACAAGCTCTACACCTTCCGCGGCGACAATGATGAATCATGGGAGCATGCCCAGATCTTCGTGTCCCGCGAGATCAAGGCCGCGCTCGGCACGCCCGCGCCGATCGCACTGACGGTGTTCGAATTCGAGCTCGACGACAACACCGCGGCACCGGCCGCCGGCCTCGCAGCCGCAGATGCATCCTATCTGGCCGAAGTGACCGGCGGCGTCCGCGACGCCCTCGGCCAATCCGGCCGCTACCGCCTCGTCGATGTCGGCAGTGCAAACGAGGAGGCGGTGAAGGGGCGCGCTTTACGCGACTGCGGCGGCTGCGAGGCGGCGATTGCGCAAAGGCTCGGCGCGGATCAGTCGCTGATCGGGGTGGTGCGGCGGGTCAGCCGCACCGAATATGCGCTCGGCTTCCAGGTGCGCGACGCCAGGACCGGCGCGGTGCTGGCACGCGGCGACAGCGGCCTGCGCCTGGGCGCGGACTATTCGTGGAAACGGGGCGCCGTGCGGCTGGTCAGCGACCGGCTGATCGAGAACCAATAGCGCTGGCGCTTTGCTTGAGCATGATCTGTTCGGAAAACCGCTGCACACTTTTACGGATCATGCTCTAGGGTCTGTTGAGATTCACTTGGAATGGATGACAGCGGTGGCGAGGTAGATCATCGCTTCGAAGCTGCCGTCTGTCTTGTCACATCGCATCGCTATGCGTTTGAATTCCTTCAGCTTGCCGAAGA
>NZ_JARWCR020000098.1:0-26455 GCF_029846695.2 Bradyrhizobium nivariense
CTCAAAGGCACAAACCAGTTGCCGAAGATCATCGCAGGTGTCAGATTCAACGACGGCATCGAGGTCATCCAAGCGCCGGCAAACCACGCCGCCTGATCACCCCGTCACCCAAAATCCCGCATAGCTCGCCAGTCTTGCTGCCTTAGGACAAACGGGCATCTCGAAACAACGCTTACAGGTTGGGCAGTCGTACAGGCGCACGCCGGATGGCAGTGTTACCACTGTGTCCCCCAGCAGGAGGGCGTCACCGCGGGTTGCGGCTGCAGTCAAGGGCGCGAAGATGGCGGGTGTTGTGAAGGGGGGGACCATCGGCTATCCAACCCATTGCGCGAAAGCGCGTCCGCACGAGCCTTGCTTTTGTCGAATTCCGATACTAGTTTTCGTTTTGAAAAATGGAGAAGTTAAGTGGCTATGGGGACGGTGAAGTGGTTCAACCCGACGAAGGGTTACGGGTTCATTCAATCTGACAACGGCGGCAAGGACGTCTTCGTCCATATCTCAGCGGTTGAGAAGGCTGGTTACACCTCCTTGGCAGAGGGAGCTAAGGTTAGCTTCGATGTCGTGAACAACCGCGGAAAAGACTCGGCTGAAAATCTACGGATGGGGTGAGCCCTCCAACGCGCCGTGAAGATAGGCGCCACACGAAAAGGCCGCAGCGGCGAACCACTGCGGCCAGCCGGGTAAAATGAAGACGTGAAATATTATTCCAGCCCCGGCAAGACAAGCCTACAGCGACAGTGCGGGGGCGCAATGTCGTCGATGTCACACTTATGGAAAACTTAAACGTCAGTCTTGCTGACTGAGGGAGGGCCCGCCGGGGCTGACGATAGCGAGCCCTCAACCTCTAGCACGAGGCCGCGAGATTCACCGGCGCATCGCAAGACGAATAATCTGCACCCGAGCGTGTCAGATTGATGTCAAACCAGTATCGAAATTCGGCAGGTCGGTTAGGTGTGAGCCGGCGAGCTTTCAATCACCGCTGATGGCCCAGACCAATTCCCAAGTACAGCGCCTTCTGACGTAGCGAGCCCTCGGTTCGCTTGGTCATCTTGGCTTGGCTATTTTCACGACAGGCGTTCGTGCCTTTGAGTGCGCCTTGAGTTCCTTGACGTCGGACCTGGTCCACTCGCGACGAACTACTTGTTTCTTCTTAGGCAAGCGGCGCTCCTTCAATTTTGAGGGCGCGGTCTAACAACACCACGCGCGACGATATTTAAGCGCGCCGTGAACCCTGCAGGAGTGACGGGCATGTTCAGGGTTGTAGCTGCGGCCTTGTGGAGTCCAACTCATGGCGAAGTTGGAGCGGCAACCCATAAGGCCAGGAATCTTTTGCACCAGCAAAATGCCGACGCTCTTTGACAAAGGCATGCCCGTTCGAAATTGTTCCAGCGCTGCACTTCAATCCCGATCCGCTTACAAAACGCCGTCTGCGTCCCGGCAACGGCTTTTCGCACGACCTTGAGCCTTTCGGCGAGGTTTTCTTACTCAATGGATTTCGGGCATCGACTACCTTGGACGCGGGGAGGAGAGTCTGAAACTGTCTCAGGGCGGGTGCCGATTTCCTTCAAGAGATGAAGGGTATCCACTGCAGCGCCAGCCTCAGATACGAGAAAAAGTAGCGGTCAACGAATAGACCGAGGGGCGGCCATGCGATGATGCCGATGCCGAGTAGGATTATGATGCCTGAACCGATCAGCATCTCTTTGATTTCGCGGTGCATCGCGTCAGTTTAGGCAATTCTCCGCTATCTCGTCCATTCCATCAGGGACAACGCAAGCGCAGTCCCTTCAAGGGTACGTCGCCTCGGGTCACTCAGTTGCCCATGAACCCTTCGTAGAAGTAGCCCCACGCTACGCTCGCCGCGATCACGGTAATCCAGAAGTCGATGCGCTTGGTTCAGTAGATCAGCGTTTTTGTGTTTTTTCATTGCCACGCCACGAAACATGAGCGGCGCGGCAATGCAAGCGAGGATCGTCGTCCTGTTGTTCTTCGACTGTAAGTTATCGCCTAGTGCACTGCCTCACGGGTGATTTCGCTCGCTTCAAGGGAGCGCAGTGCAGCAAAGCTTCTAGGGCTTTAGTTGTGTATTGCTTCCCCTCGGCTCTGCCGGCCGGTCGGGCATCCCTGGTCAATGGCGCTGTTCGACGAACCCCTGTCGTTTTTGACAGGTGCGGGCCGTCCCGACATGTGGGCATGATCGCGGGTTAAAGGACGAGAGCCGCGGCTATGCGACGTTACTGCTTCCCGATTTTCCACAACGGCGAGACACAGGCGGACGATGTAGGGATCTATTTCGCTCTGCTGAAGTAGCTATCCAATACGGCGCTCGTGTCGCTCGGGATATCGCCAGCGATCGCGATTATGACCGTGATGCGGGCACGGTCGTAATCGTGGTTGATGCCTCCGGTGCTGAGATCGCGCGGCATAGAGTCGGGGCGGCAGAATCCTGAACAGCCGGTGGTGTTGTGATGCGGTTCCTCACTTCCTAGCTGTTGTTGGCCAGCGTCGCCATCATGCTCTTCGCGTCCCTAGTAGGTAACTCGGTGAAATGCTGTTTGGTGACTCCTCGGATCGCAGCCATTGCATTGAACAGGTTTAGGGCGATATCCGTCAGCTCGCGCAACTCGGCGGCAGACACCTTTGCTAGATCGAAAACATCATTGTAAGAAACAGCGCTGGTTCGATGGGCGAACGCGTTGTTGCGTAGAATGGCCACTTTCCCGGCTGCAGATTTGGCGGTCAGCATGAGCGCCGCGACCTCCTCTTCTTGCAAGCCCTGCAGATGACCCGCGCTGGTCATGGCTCGGATCAAAGCTCCAAAGTTTGTCGTGTCGCGCCTCTTTTCGAAGGCTCCTGCGATGTAGATGCAGTAGGTGAGAAGATATGCGTGCGGAGTGAACCGGAAAAACTCATTGTAGTCCCGCATGGTGTCAATGATGTGCTTTCTGGTGTCATCCAGTTCGAAGTAGGACCAGAGATCCAGAAACAGCCGCGCTCTCACGACATGCTGGCCAAGGCGATCGAGCCGCTGTTCAATCGATAGTTGATGCTGCGCTGTGCCTGTTTTCATGGCCTATTTCACAAGTGATCGATCAAAGCAGGCGTTGATGGACAGATTCTTGCGATGGTCGGCCCAACTCAATTCGATCAGGTTACGAATGCCTCCTGTGGTTACTCCGATGCGTCCTGGTCTGTATAGCCATTCACCTAGAATCGGGCTCTTGGAAACGTCTGGAGCGGCTATCATGAGCACGAATTCTAATCCCAGAAAGCTCGTCCATAGACCGACGATTTCCTGATCGGAGTCGCCATACCAGGGGTCACGGTCGATGTCGCAACGGCGGGCGGCTTCCTATCCGCCACGGCCGGTTGCCTTCAGAAGGATTCGCACGAAAGCAAACATTCGCGCGAAGAGATAGTCGATCTGGTCGGACGATGTGAGAGCTTCCTGGGTCGTTTCCGAATGGCGGATGCGAAAGCTGTTGCCGACCATCGTCAGTTCGGCCGCCTCGCGAGCCAACGCCTGCCGGAATCCCGATCCGGGCAGGGCGACGCGGTCCAGCAGTGCGTCGGCCTGAACCCGCTTGTTGGCGCCCGGCTCAAGCGTCTTCAGCCGCTCGAATGCGTCCCAGAGCTTTTCCAGCGCGTCCTGGCGATCCTCCAGCTTGGGCGACAAAATGCGCCGGCGGGCGCCTTCGAGCAGGCGATCGGTCTCGCCATCGCCGGTCTGAAACAGCGCCCAGCCGATTGCCTCGGCGAGCGGGGCGGGGAGGAGGCGGCGCAGCTCGCCCGCGCGCGTGAGCTCGAATGCGAGCGCGTTGCGGCGGAACAACATGTTCACGTCATCCACGAAGCGCACCAAACCCGGTTCGCGGTCCCAGCTCAGATGGTAGTGCCGGAAAAACGAGTGATAGGCGCCTTGAACCGGTTCGCCGACGGACCTGGCGCAGAATTCGAGCAGATCGAGAATGACGGGCGTGTCCGGCACTTCGGTCGCCGAGAACGGCCACTCGATCCATGGCACCTCGGCCAACAGGACGCGACGGAACGACTGCTCGTCGCAACCGCAAGGGCCGTTCCCGTCGGGACACTGCTCCGGGAAGCGGAATCCAAACGAGCCATCTCCGATCCGGGTCTGGATCAGGCTGAACAGGCCCGCCCAGAGCCGCTCGTTGATCGTGTCAATGGCGGGAGCGCGCGCGCCGTATTCACGGTCTGTATAATAGGTCGACATTCTGGCCGGCCATTCCCAAGGCTTCAGGTCCGTTCGGTCATTCGGGCGGAACGGCGTCATCGAACTGGACAGAGGTGGAAATCGATCGCTGACTGCGGCCGTTGTGGCCCCGTCTCAATGCCGGATCAACGGCAAAAAAAGATACGTCTGTTTCGGTCTCGTCCTGCTGCCTCCTATCACGGAAGAGCCTCAAAGGGGGATCGGCGAGAGCCGCCGGGACGGTCCTGGCCCTCGACGGTCACGCCTCGGGGCCATGGTCGCTGGGGCGACGGCCGGCTCTGGCGCATTTGTTGGACCGGAGCGTCTGTTTGGCGGCGGCCTGCTCCAGGCTTCCGGAGAGCATCAACCTCGCGTCGCGGAAAAGACCACAATGTGACTGCTCTCGGCTCCGAGGCGTGCGCCGGAAATAATCAAATCCATGGAAGACGTCTCTCCTGCGCCGAAGAAGGCTATCAAGCGCAGGAGACCAGAGCTTGTTCGCGCGTGAAGGTCTTCGTACGCTTGAGGCCCGCGAAGCGATTGGCACAGGTTCAGCGATCTTAAGGCTGATTCGCAGGTGGTGTGAACGTGTAGACGGTCTTGCCGCCCATCTGCGGGTTCTCGTCAAGTTCGCTCGTGTCGTGCAGCGAGATCCGCGACAAACGGCGCTTAATCCTGCGCCTGACTTCCGTCTCCGGAAAAGTCAGCCTGTGAAAGAAACTCAATGTCCTGCCGCTCTTGTCGGCGAGAGCCTGGGCGGCTTTCACCCACTCGCCCGCGATCAGCTTGCGCTCCATCTTGATGGCGACGTCGAGGTCGCCGAGATCATCGCTGTCGGTGAGATAGGAGCCAAACACGCGCACCTCTGTAACATAGTGGAGGAGCTCCCCGTCGCGGTTTATCCCTTCAACGCGCGCCAGGACTTCTTCGAGCAGAGCCTCAGCGGCGGCGCGGTTCATGCGGGGAACCAGGGACTTCATCCCGGTCGCGTGGCCCTCATCGGTGACCCGATAGACCATACGGCCGTTGCTTTCCCGGCCTTCTTCGCAGATCAGCTCGTGCGCGAGCAACGCTTCGATCAGGCCGTGCGTCTGACCAGTAAAATCTGGTACTTTGGGCAGGCGCACCCCGAAGATCTTGTCGCGCTTGCGTGCAGTCGTCCAAAGGCGCAGGGCGTGGCCGCGATTGGATCCGTCGAGCTTGCCGGTTTCGATCAACTCATCGATGGTTGCGCGCCACCATGTCCTGAAGAGGTGCTCGTCGACCAGATCGGCGTAGAAGCCATCGGAGTTCGTGGCATCGGCCAGTAGGTTGCGGACGAGCTTGGCCGGCTGCCCTCCGATCCGAGTATTGCGGCCGAGTTTCATCGTGCTGCCTGGTGCCTCGCGATGTCGGCGACCTCTTGGAGAAGCAACCTTGCTGCCTCGATCTGAGTGTATTTCGCACCTGCCCATCGGGCGACGGTCGAGGCCCAGCATTGGCTCAGGCCGGTGAAGTCGGCATAGGCGACTTCGTCGCCGTGCCGGCGCACGATCAGGCGCAGCCAGCCCGGCGTACCAGTCTTCGTATAATAGAATCCTTGCTCGACCTGCGAGGCCTTGACGGGATAGGTCATGACTTCGCCGCGTCACCGAAGCTTTCGATGGCCTCCTGGAGCCTGTTTCGGAATTTGCCCGGGATATCGAGCGCGTAGCTGTCGAGCATGTAGAAGGCATTGGCGCGCCAATGCCGTGGCTTTTTCTTCGGTTTGCTGAGGCTCGTCACCTCGAATTCGATCTTGTTGGTGACGCGCGGATCGGCAAGCACGAGCCGGTCATCCTGGACGAATCTGTAGGTCCGAACATTGCCCTCGACCATGATCTCGAAGCCGAGATCGCGCAGCCGCTGCTCAGCCTCACCCATCGTTGCCTCGCCTCGCGCCGGGCCGCGCCACTCGGTCTGGTACAGAAAGGCCGGAGGCGCCTGCGCCGCATGTCTCACCATCGGCTCCGACTGCCGCCGCTCCTCGTCCCGCTCCTTCTCGGTGCGGTCGGTGGCGAGCAATGTCTCGTTCAAGTAGTCGGCCGAGAGCTTGAATGCCATGCCGAGCACCCGTGCATTGGTGCATAGTGCCGTAACCCGTCAGGTGACGTTCCAGCCGGCGTGGATAGGCGAATCCGCCGCGCGAGCCGAATGCGTTCGTGCCATCACCGCATAACGGGCATACCGCGCGCTCTTCAATGCCGGAATATGAGGCTAGCGGCGGATCGACCTTGGCGCGCTGGATCACGGCTTCGGCGGTCTCGCGCTTCCATTTCTCTCCCACTCGGCCCGCGTCGTGCAGCCATAGTAGCTGGTCAGCAGGCCCGCGATGTCTTGAGGTTGCAGTCGGATCAGGTCATGGCGAAGGTCGGACAGCTCGCATTGTAATGCCTTGATCTCTTGATCGCGCGGGTCGATCGGGGGCGAATAGTTGGGTTGGTATGTCCTTTTGGGCATGACAATGCTCGCGAGCTCAAAACAGATTTGCGCATCTAATGATCTTTCGGCTATTCGGATTGCAATGTCGAGCTCGCGATCAATCGACGTTTTGGTCTGCATCCGTCCAAACCGCGCCGCCGCCCGAAAAACGCCGTAGTCCGGATAGCCCAAATTTGAAAGCAAGCGGGTACGGCGAAGAACTGAGCGGCGGCCCCTAGCGACAGGGCGTTACGACGCGAGAACCTGTGGCGATCGGCAATCGACAGTTGCTCTCGGCGGCCGACTAAGTTACCGCTGCTTAGATTGGCTTGCGTGGCCTTGGGCCAGGGCGCAGGGCCGACCTCGAACGCAACGTCGCTCCATCCCAACCGACCAACGATGAACGAACCTTTTGCTCTCAAGCTCCTACGCCAGATCATGGAATGGGATGAAGAGACTGCCATGCGGGAATACCGGTGGATCCGATTGATGTCGCTTCTCAAGTTTGACGGGTATCGAGACTACTCGCCGGTGTCCGATTTGCAGAAAGCCTGGCGGGCTGGCTTAGCCAATTTGATCCTCCTGACCGTACTGCTGCATACGTCTTCGTAAAGACGCGCTTGATCTACTTTTCTCCACTCGAGATACACCGGCTGGTGGATCAGTTAGCCTCCATCGCGAATGTCGAGCACCCCGGCTTTCTTGGCGAACTTCAGTCTTTGCGGAAGCCAGCCCGAAGTAAGGTCGCGAATTTCCGGTTCGAGCGCTTGGGCCAGCTCATCCCGCTTGATGGGAACCTTTGAGCGCCGCAAAATCTCGATGGCTCTTTCAAAGATCAGCTCACTATACTGGCGAAGTGCTGCAGAATCGCTGGCTCGGGGGCGATATCCAAGTTTTGGAGGGACGGTCTCGCCGAAAAACCACCATGCGCCTCCTCGGAGCCTAATGAGACGTGATCCAACCAGCGCGACGCTCAGCTTGTCGTCGGCCATGTCCGGAATGATCCTTGTCCTCGCAGCGTCACCGCATGTTGCGGATGGCCGCTTTTGCGTAGCGCAGTGGCTACCTTTCTGGCGAGCGGAGGATTCTTTGCGTTTTCCCAGTCCTGTCGCACGACGGGGACCACGGCTGAGGGCTCGCGCTGCTTTTCGAGTTAGGCACGCACGCGCTCCATTCTCTGCTCGTTTACCAAATGACTTGTAGAGAATCTCGGCGGGCTTTGGATCGTGACGGGTCACGATCTGTCGCTGCTCCGGCTTTCGATCCTGGTTCGCTACAATCTTTCACTGCTCCGACGGTTGAGCGGCGCGCGGGACGGTGACGCCTGCGCTTAGCTGAGCAATGAGCCATAGATCTCGAGCCAAATTCGCAGTGGCCCGCAGCATGGCATTCGGTACCCGCGCTGCCAGCGCGTCACGATCGGTCACTGAACATAGCCGAAACCCGCGCGCCCGTCCGCCGGTTCTCTCCAGCACGGCGGCGAAGCTGACGGCGAAGAGGAGCTGAGCTCCATCAGGATCGCGTCGGCAGCGGCATAAACATCTTCGCGACTAACGCTGTCCGACACCACAACGAGTTTCCCTTTCGGCTGGAATTCTAGCACCAACGCCGGTGAGGGTATCCTAACAGCATAATTCGAAAGGGAGGGGGAACGCATCCGTTCCCCATTCCCAAAAGACGAACTCCCGAACTTCTCCCGAAGCTTGGACCTTCGATTCAAAAAAATCACTGTGCCACAGGGGTTTTTCGGAAGGCCTTAAAAGTTAGGTGGTATAAAGACCTCTGTTCTCCTCATGACACGAGTCCTTGCCGCTATCTTAAAAATAAGCGTTCCAAGACGGGGTTTAGGCTACGTTCAAGTCATCCCGCTCACTGTAACAGCGAAGGACTGGAGCGGGAACAAACGGCGCACAACGGCGCCCAGCGGAATATAAAGTCCCGAACTTCTCCGGAACTGGGAACGGCGTCGTTCCGCTCCCCGCCGGCACAACCTGTGCCGGCGGGACGGCCGGCCGGGCAGTGGCCGCCCCGGCGCGCCCGGCCGAGCGGCGTCGGGGCCGCTGCTGCCCGGAAGCGCCGGAAACAACCGAAATTGACAAATGTAATGCTGTGCATTACATCAAGTCACATGCTTGCAAACGCCAACATCGAGATCGATTGGGATCCCAACCACGCCTGCATGTGCGCGGTGCTGGATCCGGGCGTGCTCGTCGCGCAGCCGGACCTGTTCCACTCGGTCGGGCTTGCCATCTTGGGCACCAAACAGGCGCGGGCAGCCGACGCCCTGCGCCGCGAGCTCGCCGCGCTCGATCGCGGCATCGATGCGGTCTTCGCCAGTGCCCACGAGCAGGCCCATATCTTCGCCGGGGCGCTGTTCTCACAAAAACGGTTCTGGCGCCTCTACCGCGACATCGACAACACCGCCCACGGCTTCACCGGCCGCGGCGCATTCGGTCGGACCGCAGGTCCGCTGCTGGGTCCAGCGCCGGGACCGACCGGTCCCGCACTCGAGCTGTCGTCGCGCCAGATCGCCCACATCCTGCGCCACATGCTCGCCGGCCTCGGCGAGAGCGAGCAGGACGACCTGGCGCTCACCACCGCCCTTCGTGCCCTCCTGCTCAAGGAGATCGCGCGCCTCGCCGCGTTCAAAGTCGTTCAGTTGCGCCGCGCGCCGGCTGCCGCCAGGTCGCTGCGCGACCGCGTCCTCCGCCTCGAGATCCACACCGGAAGTTCACCCCCGGCAACGGCTGCCATCAGCCTTGCCGCGTGCAAGGCAACGTCCCCGATTGCAGCCTTGCAGGTGAACCATGCAACGATTTGCCACCAAGACCACCGAACTCATCGCCACGACCCGCTTCGGCGGCGGCATCCGCCAGCACATCACGGTGGCGGCGCACGAGATCATGCAGCTTCTCGTCGCCTGCCACTCCCTTCAGGACATCGGCGTCATCGGGACCATCACCCGCTTTGCCAAGACCGACGGGCTCTACGGCCTCAAGGTCGAGGGCAAGTGGTTCGTCACCTTCCGATGGTCGAAGGACTTTGGCGCCTACCAGATCCGGCTCGAACGGCGATAGGCCTGTCATGACGGCGACGAAGTATGTTCCCGCGCCCCCGGTGACCCCGGGGGACGTGCTCAGAAAACGCATCCTCGTCGCCGACGTCACCCAGGACACGCTGGCCAAGGCGATGGACGTGTCGCGCTTCTCCGTCAGCCAGATCATCAACGGCAAGCGCGCCGTCACGCCCGAGATGGCGTTGCGCCTGTCCCATGTCACCAGCACCACGCCGGAGTTCTGGCTCGACCTGCAGCGTCAAGTCGATCTCTACGCGGCCCGTCGCAAGCTTGGCGCCGAGCTCAAGCGCATGCCGGTGCTCCGCGCGCCAAAGAGCGAGACCGAGCTCTTCAACGACGCCTAAAACGACACGTTCGCTGTAGCGCCGTCGCTGCCAGCACAGCGGCGTCATTGCGGCGCCATCGAAGCTGGCAATTTTACCCGGCATCGATGCGAGGCGATATTGACAGCTGCAACCGCGGCGTGTCTTCTTGATCGAATACATTTCGGACAAGCGTGATTGCCAACCAAAGGTATCGCCATGCGACCGAGAATTGCCGCGCTGATCTGCGCCACGCTCCTGACATTGTCTCACCGGGCCCAGGCCTGGAACGCCAACGGGCACCAGATCGTCGGCGCCATCGCCGACGAGATGCTCACCGTCAATGCCAAGAGCCAGGTTGCCACGATCCTCGCGGTGAACCTGCGCACCGCCGGCCCCTGGCTGGACTGCGTCAAGAGCGTTCATCGCTTTGCCGACGGCACGTTTCACTATGTGGTCGAGGAGGCTTTCGAAGCCCCGTGCAAACCCTTCGCCTCGGCCCATCCCGTCATGCAGCAATACGTCAAGCGCAACTTCTTCCAGTGCAGCTATTTGACCAAGCGCAAGGACGACGACGGCAACGCCTATCAGGAAGAAATGGGCTGCCACAGCACCTACCATTTCGACGATGTGGCGATCCAGCGCGGCCATTTCGATCGCAATTTCCAAGGTACCAACGACCACGACATCGTTGCGGCGATCAACGCCGCGATCGCGGTCCTGCTCGAAGGCCCATCGCCGCCACCGTTCAAGATTGCCGACAAGCGTGAAGCGCTGTTTCTGCTCGCGCACCTCGTGGGCGACCTGCACCAGCCGTTGCACGTCGGAGCGGTCTATCTCGACAAGGATGGCAAGCTGGTCGATCCCGACGTCACGCACACGATCGATCCGGCCACCGAAACCGTCGGGGGCAACGTCATCAAGGATGCCGGCAAAAACCTTCACACCGAGTGGGATGCCCCGCCGACCGGTTTCAAGGTTGAACAGGCGCTCGACCTGCTTCCGCTCGCAACTGCGGTCGCGATCGACAACGTCGCCCTGGAAGAGTGGGCCACGACCTGGGCCTCTGACACGCTTCGTCTCGCGCCGCAGGCCTTTGCCACCGCGACCTTCGCCAAGACGGCCGACGGCTGGGACGTCACCTTTGCCGACCCCACCTATGTCCAGAAGCACGATGACCTCAAACGCCAGCAGCTGGCGAAGGCAGGCGCGCGGCTTGCGCATATCCTCAACAAGGTCTGGCCCTGACGCCACAGGCATTCATTCCGGCGATCTGGCACGAGGGATCATCGCACACGCTTTCCGTGTGAAAATAAGCGTTCACACTGGCGGGAATAATGTCGGGCTGAGGTGGCAATCTGCCCAAGCGGGTTGCTGTGACACGTTGATCAAGCAGCCTTGCGGCGGCCAGGCGTCGAGCGCACTCATTCTGAACTGGCGAAGGGAGAACGGTGCTTTGAGCTGGGCCGTGGGCGATTAATGCACCGCCGTAATTACGCACGACACGAAGTTCGCCAAATGCGGGACGTTCAGGCAATGCGGGCGCCCCATTCGGCGGGCTCGCTAGCGTCGAAGAGTTGGTGAGCGTGATCAGCCGACCGAGCATCCCTTTTTGATCAGCCGACCGAGCATCCCTTTTTGGGGCTTTCCTTTACGGAGGAATGGCAATCGTTGGGAGGCGCAGGTATCGCCACCCCTGACTTCAACCCTGAGACCCCACTATCTTGTTTCCAGAGACGACGAAGGTCTTGGCGCTTACGTCATTATCGACCGAGCCCTTCTTCTTGGCGCGCACGAGGGTCGAATGTTCGGACGTCCGTTCATCTTTGACCACGGCGTCGGATGCATATTTCCTTGCGACCTTAACGAATTCCTGAGCCACCCGATCTGGTTTTTCCGCTGGGCGGGCCGCCGCGTCCTGGCCTCGAGTGGGTGAATCAATTGGTTCCCACCCCTCTAGGGCGCCACTGAAATAGTCCGATTTTCCGGCCATATCGACCTCCGATCCGATGGATCATTTAATCCCAATATAGTCCCTCACCAGCCTAATCCAAGACAGGTGAATTGTCTCAAAATCTTGTTTTCAATCGCAATTTCCTCGATTTTGGTCCTGCCATGGGGCATTCCGCGGATGTAGTCGATCTTGGCTTGGAACAACGCTTCTGCGGGTTTCTTTCCGGAGGCCATGTGCTGCCAAAATAAGGAGTGCAGCGGCGCGCCAAAATAATCCAAATTGCCGTCGATCGGCGAGTAGTGAGCGCCTGTGCAGCCGACGAAGGCGGATACCCCGGCCATCAGGAATGAAAGGGCGATGGACTGTGCTGGGGTGACCACCTGGATCGGATCGCCAGCCCGGTAAACATCGGCTCGGGTGCGCACCGTTAGGGCCCCCCAACAGCACCCCGAGAACACGACCGCTCCGCAGCGGTCTGGAATGTTCTTAACGGTCAGCGCCTCGAGCATGCTTCCCGCAGTCTCGCCCCAAAAACGCGAACTGTCCGTGTCGGAACCATGCAGCATCAGGTAGATGAGCTTGGCGGAAAGACTGTTTGAGGTCACCGCGTCCGAGCTTACCGCCTGGGAAGTCAACATGGTTTCCCTTCCGCCTACCCCTGTATAGACGTGGTCCGCGAACGGTCGGGCGTAATTCCGAAGCCCGAAGCGGGTGGCAGTCGCCGCTGGACTGTCGGCGAGCGCGGTTTGCACGAGGCGGGCCGTGCGCCCGTCGGGAATGCGTGAGACCGGAACGTCGGCTAGGCCGTCCCCGTCAAGGTCGCCATAGATCTGATCGCTCCACACGATGAAATTGTCCGGATCGTTGCGCATACTCGGTCCGATACTCGCTCGTAGGCTTGGTGGAAGCGTGTCGTACCTTTCGGAGGGGACGACATCATAGCCCCCGACGATGACCACGCCCTTCACCGACAAATTGCGTGCCTCGCGACGAATTGCATCGAATGGCGAGTTCTCTCGCGCCAAATCCACTACCGGCTGACGCCCGTCGAACCTCGCCAGAACACCGGCGGCCTCAGCTCGACCGATGTTATCCGCCAACCGTTTCGAGTTTGTCACGACCAACAGGGGCGGAAGGTCTCGTGGCGGAGCAACCGACCTTTTGTCGCCGGGCTGCGGACGGATTTCCGCGATCTCGCTCTCTCCCGGCTCTACCTCGATCGTGATAGTGACTTTCGTTTTCGTGTGCGGAATTTTGGCTGTCACCTCGACCAGATCCGAAACGGTCCGTCGGATGACTTCCGCTCCGGTTCGCGGGGGAGCGCCGCCTTCGGAAAGCACGCGAGGCATAGGCGGTTCGGTTTCAGTCTCGGAAGGCTGTTCGGGAAGGACATCCCTCGCATTGGGCGAAGCGTCGTTCAACTCGCCATCATCCACTCCGATCTCAACGGCAGAGCCTCTGAATGAGATCGCAAGCCGGCCGTTCAGGTCTGTTCTGGCCCAGGAGTGATCATCAGAGACTCTCTTCAACAGCCTCAGAACTCCGGAATCGGGATGTTTCGGATCACCTCTCCCCGTTGAGATTCCGAAAGCAGGGGCCCCCTTTACGGCGTCGAGGACGGTCTCGTCGAACCCATTGTACGATGCGTGGTGCGGCAACTTCACGAAGCGGTAGGGGCCCCCTTGCTTGATAGTTTCGAGAAGCTGAGACATCGATTCGTCCAAACCGGAGACCTCCGGGACGGCCAGTTGCATGTCGCCCGTAAGGAGGCATCGTTGTTGCTCCGAGCCAAGGGACAACACGATGCTCTGATCGTTCAACGCCGCTCCCGGTCCTACCCTGTCGAGAAATTCCGCGAGTTCGTCCGTCGCTGCGTCGGCCCCCCTTGCTGCGCTGGTGAGAAGCATCTGGTAGATGCCGCTAGCGTCGAGCGCGGCGTCCCTTTGCCTGAGACTATCAGTCGCACGTCGCGCGCTCCTTTTTAGCCTCGCCAACTCGTCCCGACAGGTTTCCAGATGTTCTTTGGTCGGACCCAGAACCTTCAGACCGAAGTCCGAAAACTCCCTCTCGAGCTGCCTGATTTTGACACTCGGACCCGTATACCGAAGGATCTTCGTTCCGTCCTCTTCGAGCTTGGATAGCATCGCCGCGTAATTGTCGGCCAGCCTGGCCGCATCCGTAAGAAATTGATCAAGCGCAGGACCCTGCAAATCGGGCTGAGGCTCCTCGACGATGCCCGCGATTACCTTGGCCGCGACGGCGTCGACCGCAGCGTCCTCACCATCGGTTGGAAATCCTAGGTTTTCATCTGCCACTAGTGCCCGCTTGAACGTGACCGTGCCATCCGCGACCATCTTCGGGAGGCATCCGATGTGATCGGAATGGCAATGGGTTACGACGAGCAGATCGATTTCGAACGGTGGTCTGCGCAAAACCTTTGCGAGTTGCTCGGGGATTGACGGCGTATCGCCCGTACTCTGCCAGTCACCGGGGTGGGCTCCATCAATCAGGATTGTGCGATTGTTATGAACTGCAAGGATGCAATCGCCGTAGATCTTCGATCCCATGTCGAAGAGATATAACTTCATGACACCCCCGCTGAAATGGAATCCGATATAAGCCTTGAACGTGCTTGAAAGAGGTTGTACCATAGATCAGGTACTACCAAGATCAAGACGTATTTGGATCGATAATATTTTGGGGCTGAGAACCAGTGCTCTCTTCCCTTCGCCTCTGGATTGTCGCGTCACCTCGCGCGCAGGAACCGGCTAAAGGCTCAATGCGTGATTGGTGAGTTCGAGGACAGTCCGGAAGCATCGACATCGCCACCGAGGAGAAGCCTCCATGCGTGGTTACCTTGCTATAGTTTTTTTCACTGTTTCTTTGCTCGCCGTGCTTATCTCGCCCGCCATTGTCCCAGCCGCTCGGGCCCAAGATGATGACTTATGGCCAGTCAAAGGCAAATTGGTCGGCAAGGACGGCGACAAATCCGAGAATGTTAGCGGCATCGCCTGCCGGATCGGTCAAGTCTTTCCTCGCACTTGCGTTGTCATCGACGATGAGCGGCAGGAAGCCCAGTTCGTCACGATTGAGGATGGCGAGCTGAGGGCCGGTGAATCGATCCCACTGATCACCGATAGGTTTGCAGACAAACCGATTGAGTTCGACGGCGAAGGGGTCGCCTTTGCAGACGGCCTCTATTATGTGACCGGCTCACACGGGCATCCTCGCGATCGGAAGAGGAAGCTAAAAGCCGGCCGCGACGATGCCGAAATCAATGCAAAGATCGCTGCGAGCAGCCGGATCATCCGCTTTCGTGTTGGCCGCGACGGTGCAGTCGACGCGGCTACGCCGACTGCGAGATTGCGCGAGGCCATCTCGGCGGAGCCGATACTCCGCCGGTATCTCGATAGGCGGCTCGAGAATAACGGCGTCACCATAAGGCATAGCAATACGCGAAGGCCGGCTGCTAGCCGGATTCCGCGGGCCGACGTTGGATGATGGATGCGCCGCGATACTCTCTGTCTCGCTGGCCGCGCTGTTCAGCAACGGCGATCTTGATGCCAAGCTCTATCAGCTACGGCTGGGCGATGGACAAGGCGTGCGCGATCTTGCGGTCTATCAAAACGGGATACTTATCCTCTCCGGACCCTCCGCCGATGGACCCGGCTCATATGCGGTGTATTGGTGGAATGGCGGAAGTTCCATTGTGCGCCAGCTCAAGGAGATTTCGTCCGTCATCAGCGATGTTGAGTACAAGCCCGAGGCCATCCTACCTCTCGACCAGGGGGCGTCGGGAATAAGATTGCTCGTGCTGTTCGACGGCGCGAAGGAAGGCAAGCCCGTTGTCGTCGACATACCGGAGCCGTAACAACCCATACCGTTCTTGTAGCGATACTGACATGCAACTTAATCTAGAATGACGGTCTATCGGAAAAGGCGGGGAAGACAATGCCGCGAAGACTGGCGATTGCATTACTCTTGTGCTTGGCCGCTCTCGTTTCGTCTGTGCTTGCAGACGACGTGAAGACAAACAGGTTTGATCGTCATGAACTGACGTTGACGAACGGCTCAAACAACGAAGTCTTTGGCTGGATCGAGCTTCTGCAGGGCAACGATATTGCAGGATACCTGTATGTCACCGGCAGGCCACCTCGCGAGCCGTATTTGAGTGCCGACAAGAAGTATATCGTAATGGATTTTCCTATCGGAATGCTGGATGGCGTGCTCGGCATACTGCGAAACGAAAAGCCACTTCAGATCCGATTCGAGAAGCACGGCAACACCGCCGCCTCGGCCTTTATCGAACGAGCCCGCACACAGCCTCTGAGTGCGGAGCGTCGACAGGAATTGTCGCGTCAATGATGATCGATCTCGCCAAGCTCGCTGGAGGGTAGTCATGCGTGCTCGCGTCGAATTGACGCTGCTTATTTGTGTGATGCTCTCCGCCACGGTGGTCGGCAAAGCCAGCGCACTTACGATGGCAACCTGGAACCTCGAGCATCTAGCGGAGAAGGACGGAGCGGGGTGTCGTCCTCGCACTGAGGCGGACTATGGCTCGCTCAGGAGCTACGCGGAGCAGCTCAAGGCAGATATCGTCGCCGTACAGGAAGTCGAGAGCGGTGCAGCGTTGGCGCGGGTATTCGATCCAAAGGCCTGGTTCATCGAAATATCCTCCGTGCCGCCGGAAGGCGAAAAGCGCGAATGTGCCGGTCTTGCCGGTCAGTTCATTACCAAACAGCTGACCGGCTTTGCGATCCGCAAATCGGTGGCCTATCTCCGCAATCCGGATGTTACCGAGCTTGATATCGGCGCCACTGGCCGACACCGCTATGGCGTGGATATCTCACTCGATACGGGTGTGCCGCTTCGGCTGCTTTCCGTCCATCTCAAGTCCGGCTGTCATTCGGAGCCGGAAGCCTCGGCAAGGGAAGACTGCAGGGTTCTCTTTGAGCAGGCGCGGGTCCTCAAGTTGCAATGGATCAACAAACGCGCGGACGAGGGCATTCCTTTCGCAATCTTGGGCGATTTCAATCGCCGTTTGCAGAACGAGCCAGGGCTTTGGTCGGTGCTAGACGAACCCGGCGGAGGAGCGCGGGACTTGGTGCGCACGGCAGCTCGAGGCACTCCGGCGCGGTGTCGGGGCCGGGACGATCTGTTCATCGATTTCATCGTGCTCAACGGACGCAGCGCCCCCTTGTTTGTCGCTGATAGCTTCCGCGAGTTTCGCTACCGGGAAGGGGCAAACGAGGCCCCTTCCGATCACTGCCCGGTCCTTGTTGAGCTGGCGATTCCCGATGCGCCACAGGTCCATCCTGTAAAGGGCGAGATGACCACAGGTTTAAAATGGTACCGGCGGTCCGCAGAATTGGCATTGCTGACGCGCTTTGTGTACGCGCGGGCCACCGAGCGGTTTGATGAAATCCAGACGAGGTCGCCCGCCGGCAACCGGGCAATCGTCATGGATGCCGACGAAACCATCTTCGACAATTCATTTGGCCAGCTAGAGAACGAATATCTGGGACTTGGATATGTCGATGAGCGCTGGCGTGAATGGATTCGACGGAGCGCTGCGGGTGCGGTACCCGGAGCATTGGAATTCATTCGCCACGTTCTCGCGAACAACGGCAAGATCGTCGTCATCACCAATCGAGAGCTCGATCGTGAAGCCGAGGTCGAGCAAAGCGTTCGAACAAACCTCAGCAATCTTGAGCGCCAGATTGGCGGAACCGGCGCTCTCACCGCCGACCGGCGCAAGCTGTGCATTCTCCCTCGGACATCCGCTGACAGAACGGCTGTGTCTACGTCCGCATGTGGAGGCGCCGGTTACAAGAATGACAAGGATCGCCGCCGCGAGCTGCTGACGAATGGGATTGCTGAAAGCTGCTGGGCCGCGGACAGCACAGCAAAAACATCTTGGGATCACCCCCATTCAATTGCTTTCTCGGTCGGGGACAACGTGCTCGACTTTCCTTGCGTAACCCAAAGTGAAGCGCGCACTACGTCGCTCGTGCCGATGATGGGCAAGGCGTATTTCCTGCTGCCGAATCCACTTTATGGATCTTGGGAGAAAAACGCAGTCGCACTTCCGGCCGGGACAGCCCCCTAAAGCGGGGTGCCTTCGAGGCAAGAGCTTGATGCCTGGGGTCTATGAGCGTGAGTAACTGTCCTCCACGAGGTGCGTTGGTGAACCGGTAGTCTATCCATGGCGAACGAAGCGCAGTCGTTTCCCGCCGCAGAGATGTCCTCGGCGCAAACGCGAGAGCCGCGGAAGGGCAAATCCTCGACGTTCTCGGCAGTCGAGGGAATGCACCTGGTGATGGCGTTCCTCAGCTTTGTCGCTGCTCTCGTCATTCTCTGGCGTGTTATTGAAGACGTGGTCCTCGGGCCTGGGTCCATTGCGCTCTCACAGGGAATCCCGTGGGACGTTGTAGTCAAAACCGGTGTTGCTGCGATTGCCACAGCATCTCTGATCTGGGTCGGGCTGATCTTGCTCAAGCAAAGTCGTCTCCTGGCCCTAGAACGAGTGGTGATTGAGGCAATTCAACAATTCGAGACGTCTCCCGCCGCAAAGACAGAGTTGCTCATTGGTATTGCGAGCCGATGGTGGGGGCTGAGCGGTAGCCCGTCGAACCTTGCCATGACAGATCCGGACTCGGCGAAGGCGGAGGCCGCGGGGAGATGGGTGCTGGACCGATTCCGCGAAGGTGCGGTCGTTGCCTCGATTCCGGCGAGCCTCGCCGATACGGATAAACTGCGAAGTTTGGCCGGAGTAAGCGAATTACCTATTCAGGTCTTACAGCCAGGTTCCTCGGAAGCGCGCCATGACTGAGGTCGTAACCCGTGACCTGTCTACGCTGGTTCTGCAGTCGGGCAGTAACCTGCCCTGCAATCCGGTCTCCTCACACAATCGATCTCGTAGCGCTGGATCGAAAGATCACTTACTTCAAAATCAAAGAGCTTTTGAACGGATGGGTACGAGTTTACAAAGACTATATTCAAGACGCTATTTGGGACTCCGACAATGCAGCAAGGGCGGAAGAGGAACTCGAGGAAGTAATCCGCTCGTTCGACAAGGCGATGACGGAATTGGGCTTGGTAATTTCCGAGCACCAGAAGGTCATCACGCGGTTGGAAGCGCTTCGGGCGGCAGTTCGCACTCAGCCGAGGCCCGGGCTTGAAGGCGATCGGCTTGACCGCTTTCTGGCGAAGAGGCGAGCCAAGGTGAGAAAAGAGGCGAAGAATGTCGTGCGCGGCATCAAAGGCATGCAGGACAAGGCAGCAACGCCGGCTTGGCTCAAGCGCACGTGGCAGAAGCTTTGGAGTGAGGTAGAATTTCCAGTCGATCCGGAAGACGAGGAACGTCTTAGGTTGATGGCGACCCATGCCGTAGATGGCTTCAGTCGCACGGCCGCCAGAAAACTAAATATCGATGAGGATGTTGTAGCCGCCTTTGGCACGTTGCAACTTCCGGTGTGGGCGACAGAAACCGAAATGAGAACACGGCACGCTTACATGATACAGATCTATCATCCCGATATGAAGACAGGAGACGAAAAAATGGCCGCCAAGATAAATGCGGCCCGAGATACGCTGCTGGGCTACTACGCTCCTTCAAAGAAGTCGCATTCTGACCAGGGTTGACGCGGCCACCCCGCCATGGAAGCGCGGGGAGAGTTTCAGGCGCAACACCCGGTGCCCTCCTACGCGAATTCCACGTAGCCATCACCGTTGCGGGGCTAACGCTCTTGTCCGCCTGATCATCAGACCGGCTAAGTCGCATCTGAATCTGCTCAGCGACAGGTTGCTTCGCCGCGGGCCGGCGCACTGCTGCCTAGGATTAGGGATTCATGGTCCACTCTGTGGATTTCGACCAAGCTCATCGCCAGGCGATTGGACCCTTTAGCCATGATTCATTGAAGGACGATCGATCCGTCTCCAATCACCACGAAGGGAGCCCATTGCTCCGGGGTGTACTTGTTCCGGCGCAGTTCCTCCATAGCGACCGCCAGCGCCGCCGACAGCGACATCTTCTTACCCTGAGCCGCACCATCGTTTATCAAGTGGAGCGTGCGTTCCAATAGCCTCTCGGTAGCGCTAGGCTCCGCTTTCCAATACGAAAGAATTAATGCCTTGGCACCGGCGGTCGCGAAGGCAAGCCCGAGGCCGGAGAGGCCCTCCTCCAAAGCGTCCGGCGCCGCTTTCGCGGTGTCGCATCCCGCAATTACCGCTAGCCACACGCTATCCAAGTTCATGTTTGCAATGTCCGTAGTCGTGAAGACGCCGGCGTCTGCTGGATTTGCGGGATCCGGAGTAAGCACAACGGCCGGAAGTTGCGAAATCTTGTCTCCACCGACAAGGCCATGGGTCGCAAGAACCAGAATACCCGTTTTGCTGAAATCAGCTTTGCGAAGGGCTTCTGTGGTGGCACTCATTCCGGTTACAGGAGCAGAACCACCAAACATGTCTGCCGCAGCCTGCAGCAGATCCGTCGCCCCGAAGGCCACACCGAGACACTGTACCAGTTGACGTGGATCGTTCGTATTCTTTGGGCATCCCGTATTGTCCAACAGCGGAGCGCCGAACCCGGCGAAAGAACGCAACATCGCTCCCTTGTCTGAAGGATCGCGAAGAGCAGCAAGCATGGAAACGGACGAAAGTGCCGAGGTCGGGGCCAGATCTCCTAAGGTGATGCTGCCTATGGGAAGGAGGTGGGCAGGCAGTCGTTGCAAGCCCCCATCTGCCACGACGAAAACATGGTCGAGGCCTTCGAACACCGGCTTCAGCTCTCCCAAGCGCAATATGCCGCCCAGCCGCTCGATCGCACCGGAAAAGTCGCCCCGATCCCTGGCAGCGATCACCGAGGTGACGGCATGCTCCACAGCGTCCTGGCGTGCGGTACTCGTCAGGGCGGAGACGGTCACCGTGTTAACCCCATGACGAGCGGCTATGAAAAAGAGCGAAAATTCGGAGCCCACTCTGAACGCGATGATAGCCTCCCGATCGCGCAGGACGTTCGGCAGGTCCTCCAAGTCAAGGCGAAGAGTGCCAGTTGCAAATTTTAATCGGACATCCGGACGTAGCGACTTCTCATCAGCCGCCATGACCTCACGTGCACGCTGCAGTCGGGTGGCCACAGCGGCCAAGTCAGGTCGGTTGGACTTGACCGCCTCGTCAAACGCAGATCGTGCTGCGCAAAGCTCGTTTAACGATTGCTCGTAGCGCGAGAGGGCTCCAGAACCCGCTCGCCTCAAAACGCCGCGTTCGGCGGCCACACCGACCCTGTCAAGCTCCCGCTCTTGGACGAGATCGAAAACATCCCGATCAATCTTGTTAAGCTGCTGTCGGTCTGCAGGCTCGTTCTCTCGAAGTTGTTTGCGCTTCTGTATCGCGAAGAGCCCCCGACTTTCTCGAATTTTTGCAACGATTTCCTTGTTCACGGCCATGCCGGCGCGACAGCCCGCGGCTTCCTCGTTCAACCAAGAGGTCAATGCCAGATCCGCAGCTCTCGCTTCCTCCAATGCTCCATCGAGGTCATCAATTGTCCTCTTAGCGTACGAAAGATTGATATGCGCCAGTGCCACATCCAGTGTTCCTTCGGGAGCTCCTTTGCGGGTCTCCGCCAGTGCATGCTCATAGGCGCCTACGGCGTCTTTCGGTCGGCCGACCTTGCTGAGCAAGGCCCCTTTCGTCTCGGCAAAGCCAGCTCGTTCGAGGGGCGTCGATTGCAGGCCGGGCAGACGTTCAATTTCGTCGATCGACTCGATGGCGTTGTTCAAATCTCCGCCAGCGATAGCGATCTCAGCCCGTTTCTGAAAGGCGCGCGCCAGCAGTTCCGGGCGTCCTCCCTTTGATTTGATTAATGATATAGCATCGTCCAAATGTTGCTTCGCTCCCGCCGGATCGTGCATGTCGCGACGATTGTCCGACCAAGCAATCAACAAATCGGGCAGCCCGAGCGTTACCGCGTCGGGCCGACCCGCCAGAAGGCGGTAAGCTTTATCGAAGAGCGGCGCGGCATCTTCGGGTCTCTGTTCATAGTTCAAAAGGATAGCTCGGTTGGTCAGGAGGACTGCCAGGATTTGCTCGTATTCGCTTAGCGCGTTCCTGGCGATGAAAAATGCTTTGACCGCGGAGTCTTCCATTTCAACAGTCGCAAGCCGTTGAAATTCGAGCGCGTCTTGTCGATTGCCGCGCTTGCGAGCAAGTCTGGAGGACGCGCCCAAGATTCCCAACCTCGTTTTAGCGGTCTCGTAGTCCACGGAGGTCGGTACACTGCGAAGGGCTTGCCCTAATCTTGAGGCTGCATCCGGAAGCCGATCCAATTCGGTGTAGAAGACGCCCAGGTTGGTGAGCAATTCGGCTCGTAAGACAGTGTTTTCGGAAGTGAGAGCAATAGAATCTTCCAGGAGAGCGGTTGCCTCCGGCCTACAGCCGAAATTGAAATAGAGCTTCGACAAAGTAAGTCGAATGTGTACCCTCTGGCTCGCTACGAAAGCCTTCCAAGCGGGATCGCGAAGCTGCGAGAGAGATTCGTCGAGGGACGTAAGATCTTTGGCCGTCTGAGCGGCCGTGTTCGCGTCACCGGAATTCGATTTCGTCGACAGATCGTTCCGAAGTTTCACGATGTCGTTCATGAGCGCCGTGTCAGCCGACCTGGACTCCTTGACGGAGGCTACGCGGCTGGCCAGCCCTATAGCGGACGGTGATGGGGAGCCAATTGGTGCTATCCGCGGACAAGCCGTCGACGGCGCTGCTTGGGCCCGGACCTGGATCGGAAAGGCGGTGGCGAGAGCCACAAATAGCGTCGCCTGCAGCAGGCACCGGCCCAACTCGATTTTCGTTCCACTTTCGTCACTGCAGACTTCTGGCCCACGCATCTGCTGCCTTTTCCTGGATTTGGATCTGGACTTTGTTGGTCGGGTCGAATGGAATCAGGCCTTCGGCCGGCTCCGCACCAAGAAACCGCTTGGGAATATGAGTGGGACGAAACGCTACCGCGGCCGGACCTTCGGTCTGCAGTGAAACGGCTTTCTGCCCTTTCAAGCCTATTTTGGCTTCGATCGAAGCATCCACCGGAAGGACGCTGGCGGCACCGCCCGGCAGCAAACCTTTCAGCGTTTCCACCTTTGCGTTCGCGTTCAGGTCGGTCCCGAAAGACATGACCGTAGTCGTTTTTGCCCTTATGACAGTCCGGATTAATGTCGCGGTCCGGCCGTAGAGCTTGATCGGTTGTGCATCGGCGATCAGTGGTTTGAGGAATTCGCATTCCTTAGACAAATTGGATTGCAAATCGTCGAGCGTGATGTCCTCGATGGTGGCGTCTGTGAAAACCAACGAGATGTTGTCGACCAGCTTACCGCTCGCCGCCAAGCCAAAGAGCTTCTTCAACTCGAAGAAGAAGGAGGCGGCGCTCTCAGAGATTCCTACGTATCTGGGAAGATCGAATTTATCGGGTTGCGGTGGCACCAGGCTGGGAAAGCAGACTGATCGCCGTTTCAGGACTGACCTGTCCCTCACGTCGATCACGTCTCCGACCTGCTGTCCCTCGGCCGTGATGAAAGGCTCGTAGCCTGCGTTCAGACTATTGAAGTATTGGACTAACGCCGCGCCGTACTCCTGGACGCTGGCCCCCGCCAGGGCGGGCTCTGGTTGCATGCCCGACATCAGAGCCGAAGCTAGTAAGGTAGCAATTGCTGCCCCTTTTATCATCGCCGCTTCTCCTCAACCTACCAACGATCGACAGTGCCGTATACTGAAAGTGTATTTGAGGTTTGTCACCCGTGCCGCGCGATTAGTTCAGCAGAGTGAGCTCGGCCACTCTTTCGATTGCGAGGGACGTTGTAGAACATTGCGCGCATTACCTCGGAGGAGCTGCCTTCTGGGGAGGACCGTGCAAGGGCACGATGTCCTCGTCGCAGGCACTCGGTCTTGTCTTGGCGAGCATGGGCCCCGCCGACTACAATCTGGATCTGCTGCCTGCAGGTGAACATGGCGAACTCCATTCCTGACAGGCTGCTGGCACCGCGGTCCTGCGCAATAGAGCGGTGACAAGCCCAGCCGCGGCAGCTGTCATCGCCGACGGCCCCGATCCGAAGTACAAGAATTACGAACGCATCGTCGACGACGTGGGGGAAGCTAACCGAGGTCGCCGCACTTTCAGTAAATACAAATGCCTCGCCAAAAACTTAATAGCATTAATGCAATTATGCAACTAATCAGATATAGATGGAGGTGCGTCTTTCTTGGCTCGTGGAACTCGTTCGAGGGACGGGCAAAGGCAAATGGGGTGGCGGAAGTCTTTATCTTCCATGGATCGGCGAAGGTGGGATGACCGGTTGCGTATTGCAGTCAGCACTGACTGATTTGATGTTGTGGTTGGAGGAAGCGAAATGGTGATCGTCAATTTGCCTGGAGGTGGCGTGCAGGAGGTTGGTGAGACCGAACTGCTTTGGCTTAGGAAAGCATTTGATAGCGAGTGGAAAGGGGCGACCATGCTCCGCTTAGTAGCGGATCGCATCTATTCGGCTGAGAAAGTCAGTGACTTAGTCGACAAATTTCAGGCCGCGAAAGTACGTTTGGCCGAGTTCGCAGCTCCAGACGTCAAGGTAAAGATTGTCGTCAGTGCCGAACGGGTTCGGCAGGTCACGGAAGGCAATCCAGAGATCTACCACGAGCAGGCCAAGTCGATACTCGATTTCGGAGGCAGAGTATTTCTCGCAGTGCGGGAGGCCCCCAACGATGCGCGACAAAAGCTGAGGGATGCCAAGGCGGTTACCTCTTAGCTGGAGAGACCATCGCTATCTTGTTTTAAAGACTGCGTGAGCCGTGCAGCGCGTTCGGCTTTCGCAGAAGTTCGCGCTGCATACTTCAGCGATGGTCCAATCGATGTTCACTTGCAAGCGGGATTTGAGCCCTCACAAGGAGAGTACGATGGTGATCGAAGGCGCTACGGGGGTCGGGAGGCTGAGGCACGTTTGTTATCGCCATATGCCAGAGCCATCCAGTTCGACGATTTTACAATCTGGACAAGCTCAACATCGGTCTGATCGCTGATGCGACCATCTATGTGGACTATGACCCGCTCGCGAAAGGGAGTGGGTATGTCCCGCCCCAGGTGAAGCTTGAATTCGGCGCGCGATCAACCGGTGAACCGGCCGAAATCCGTCCGGTTACCTGTAATGCCGCCAGCCACTTGCCCGAGATCGAGTTTCCAACGGCGAAACCAAGGATCATGCTGCCCAAGAGGACCTTCTGAGAAAAGGCAACCGCGATCCACGTCTTTTGTGCACAGGGGATCGACGGTGATCGTATTTCCCGCCACTGGCATGATCTTGTGCGGCTCGACGACAAGGGCTTTGCCCAGGCTGCATTTGATGACAAGCCTCTTGCCAAAGAAGTCGCTGACTGGAAGTCGAAGTTCTTCCGTGAGAAAGACAGCAACGACAATCCAATCGACTACGTCGCGGCCATCTCCGGCAAGCTCCAGCTTGTTCCCGACGAGAGCATCCGCAAAGAACTGGAAGCGGATTATAAAAAAAATGGGCGACGACGGGGTTCTACTGGGAGACGTCGATGACGAGATCATGAAGCGCTGCACAGCGTTGCAAGAAACGGCTAATGCAGGCTAGCGCGTTCGCTTTGGAAATCCGTCAATCTCTTTCGTCTGTGCAACGCAATCTCGGAGAGCGTCTGAACTTATGTTTCTGCCAAACGTGTTTGCACCTCGGTGACAAAGGCTGATGGCTGTAGGCAGAGTACATCATGTGAATTTCGGCTTTCGCGTGTGTGAAGCCCACATAGAACAAGCAGCGCCACTCCCGCAAGCGTTCCGCGGAGGCGTTGTTCCAAGGAATTCAGCCCTGGTCCGTGGCAAACAGGATCACCACCGAAAATTCGCGTCCCTTGGCACTATGTAAACTGGACAGATTGATGCGGTCCGAGCTGATACCTTCACCCGAGAATTGTGAAAGGGTCATCTCGGCATGGTCACCGCTACCGTCAATCCGCGCCAGGAAGTTTGATGAAATTTCCGCTTCGTCGGACAAGGTGCGGCAAGTCACCAAGAGCGGATCGATAAGCTCAGTTCGGATATCGACAAGCCAATTGTGAGCTTGGCCGGTTTCATCTCGTCGGTTCCAAAGCTCATCCATCAAGTTTCGCTGGAGGTGACCTGCCGCTGAACTTTCATCCATTGGCGATTAGAGTCTCGGCGGATGTTACGCCGTTTGGCGCGGGGTGAGCAACGTGCGATCGGCGGAGCTGGTCGGGGTTGCGCAGCCGGTCGCACGTTGCGGTGAGGTTGGCGGAATAGGCCGCGGGTGTCAGATAGCCCAGCGACGAATGCGGGCGGTGGCTATTGTAGTCATGGGCCCACGCCGCAATCCTGGTTCGGGCGTGATCAAGGCCGAAGAACAGGGTTTCGTTGAGAAGCTCGTCTCGCATCCGGCCGTTGAAGCTTTCACAGAAGC
>NZ_JARWCR020000099.1:0-26172 GCF_029846695.2 Bradyrhizobium nivariense
CAAAACCCGCCGGAAGCTGCGCACTCACCTCCGGCCAATGATCCAAAATCTCAGGACGAATCTTCATCCCAAGCTTGAATCATATCGAGATTCTTTGTGTCCAGAGCTAAACCTAGCGCGAATGAGGGTTGGGGTGAGGGGCTCTATCCGCGAAGACGGTGACCGTCGGATTCGCGGAGGCTCCCCTCACCCGCCGCGCTTTGCGCGTCGGCCTCTCCGCGCACGCGGGGAGAGGCGAAGCTAGCCCCGGATCGCCTGCTCGATGATGCGCGCCTCCCGCAGCAATATCTCCGCGACCTCCTGCTCGCGGCGCGGGCCGAGCCTCGTCCGAACGGCGGAGACGGTGATCGCAGCAGCGGGGCGGCCGTCCGGCGTCTTGATCCAGGTCGAGATCGATTTCGTGCCCTGCACCAGGCCGATCTCCCGCATGTTGTATCCCCGCCGTCTCGCGGCGGTGACCTGGCCCAGCAGCGTCGCGACGTCGGTCCGGTAGGCCTCCAGTCTCTTCTCGTTGGCCGCGACGATTTTTCGCGCGTCCTGCGCCGGCATGGCGGCGAGGATGGCGACGCCTGCGCTGGAGACGCCGAGCGGCCGGCGCGCGCCGACCTCGATCGACAGCACCTGGATCGGATAGACGCCGATCCTGCGATCGACGCACAGCGTGTCGTTGCCGGTCCGCACCGTCAGGAACAGCGTGTCGCCGATCTCGATCGACGCACGTTGCAGCGACGGATTGGCGGCGATCAGCAGCCGCGACGGCCGGGCCCGTGCGAGCGCGAGCTCCGGCACCTGATTGCCGATCGCGTAGCGGCCGGTTCGGTCGTGCCGTTCGACGATGCCTTCCTCGATCAGCACGTGGACGATGCGATGCACGGTCGGACGGGTGAGGCCGGTCGCCCGCACCACCTCGGCCAGCGGCACGCCGTCTTCGCGGCCTGCTGCAAGAATGCGCAGCACCGCGAGCGCGCGCCGGATCGCCTGCGCGCCCTGTCGCGGTTCCGTCATGCGGCGGGCGGATTTCGAGGGAGTGGTCTTGTCCATAATATGGACAAGAACGCCACAATTCACTCGACAGGTAAAGCGCGCATCTGGAGATTGCGCTCCGATCGGGATGCCATAAGCAAAGTCTGGGCATTCGACGTCGAATTCGAAGACTTTGGAATTCGAAGACTTGGAATTCGAAGACTTGGAATTCGAAGACTTGGAATTCGAAGACTTGGAATTCGAAGACTTGGAATTCGAAGACTTGGAATTCGAAGACTTGGAATTCGAAGACTTGGAATTCGAAGACTTGGAATTGAAAGCGCCGCCGGGAGGTTAACATGAGATTAATCTGGATTGCCATAGCTGCCGCAGCGGCGATGTTGGCGGGACCGGCGTCGGGCCAGCAATGGCCGGCGCGCAACGTCAAGCTGATCGTGCCCTATCCGGCCGGCGGCAATGTCGACAGCGCGGCGCGCATCATCGCCGACAAGCTCCAGGAAAAGCTCGGCCAGCCCTTTATCATCGAAAACAAGGCGGGTGCCGGCGGCATGATCGCGGGCGAGGCCTTCGCGAAATCTGCGCCCGACGGCTACACGCTGTTCGTCGGCGCCAACGGCCCGGTGCTGTTCGCGACCGAGATCAACAAGCGCGACGCCTACAGCTGGAAGAAGGACTTCCTGCCGATCACGACGATCTCGATGACGCCGCTGGTGCTCGAGGTGCATCCGTCCGTGCAGGCGACGACCTTCAAGGAATTCATCGACCTCGCCAAGCGCGAGCCGGGCAAGCTGACCATGGCCTCGCCCGGTCCCGGCACCACCAACCATTTGCTCAGCGAGCTGATGCAGTCCAGCCTCGACCTGCAATGGGTCACGGCGCACTATCGCGGCAATGCGCCCGCGGTCAACGACCTGCTCGGCGGGCAGGTGCAGTTCGCATTCGACCAGCTCACGGTCAGCCTGCAGCACATCAAGGCCGGCCTGTTCCGGGCGCTGGCCGTCACCAGTCCGCACCGCCTGAAGTCGCTGCCTGACGTGCCGACCTTCGCCGAACTCGGCTACAAGGACTTTGACGGCCAGACCTTCACCGGCCTGTTCGCGCCGGCAGGCACGCCGGCGCCTGTTATCGACAAGCTGCACGAGGCGCTGACCGCGATCCTGAAAGACCCCGCCGTGGTCGACAAGTTCGAGAAGCTCGGCGGAGAAGCCGTCGCGATGACGCCGGACGAGTTCAGGGCCTATCTCGAGCGCGAGGACGCCAAATGGATTCCGATCGTGCGCAAGGCCAACATCAAGGCGGATTGATCGATGCGGATCGACCCCACCGAGCTCGGCGCCGAGCGCATCTACCGGCTGATGACCGGCATCGTGGTGCCGCGCCCCATTGCCTGGGTGACGAGCCTGTCGCGCACGGGTGTGCTCAACCTCGCGCCGTTCAGCGCCTTCACCTTCGTCTCGCAGAAGCCGCCGATGTTGGCCATCAGCGTTGGCCGCAAGGGCGCCGACTACAAGGACACCGCGCACAACATCCTCGACACCGAGGAATACGTCATCCACATCGCCGATACCCCGCTGATGCAGGCCGTGCACGACAGCTCCGTCGAGCATCCGCCTGAGATCAGCGAGGTCGCCGAGCTTGGGCTCGAGACGCTTGGCTGCGAGCGCATCAAGGTGCCGCGGCTTAGCATTGCACCCGTCGCGATGGAATGCCGCTTCCGGCAGTGCCTCGAATTCGGCGACGCCCGCAGCCGGCTGATCGTCGGCGAGGTCGTGATGTTCCACATCCGCGACAGCCTCGTGAACGACGGCAAGGTCGAAACCGCGGCGCTCGACCCGATCGCGCGCATCGGCGGGCCGCGTTACGCCCGGCTCGGCGAGATCGTGACGCTGCGCGGCGTGTTCCAGACTCCCAAATCGACCGACTGAGCGCGCTGACCCGGGCGCACCTCAAGACCATTGGAGAACGACAATGCGACTCGTGAGCTATCTCTTGGACGGAGAGGCGCACTATGGTGCCGCCATCGAAGGCGGTGTCGTCGATCTGACCACGCGGATCGGCCGCGACTTCTCCGACGTGAAGTCGCTGATCGCGGCCAATGCCCTGGCCGACGCGCAGGAAGCCATTGCCGGGCAAAAGCCGGACCACGCACTCGACGATCTCGTGCTGCTTCCGCCGGTGCTGGCGCCGGAAAAGCTCTGGTGCATCGGCGTCAACTACGCCGAGCGCAATGCCGAATACAAGGACAGCTCGGAGCTGCCCAAATATCCCAGCCTGTTCGTGCGCAGCATGTCCTCGATGACAGGCTCCGGTCAGCCGCTGGAGAAGCCCAGAGTTTCGGACCAGCTCGACTACGAGGGCGAGCTCGTCATCGTGATCGGCCAGGGCGGCCGCCACATTCCGCGCGACAAGGCGTGGGCGCACATCTTCGGCATGACGCTGTGCAACGAGGGCACGATCCGCGACTGGCTGCGCCACGGCAAGTTCAACGTCACGCAGGGCAAGAACTTCGACCGCTCCGGCAGCATCGGTCCGTGGATCGTCACCGCGGACGAGCTCGATCCGCGTGGGCCCCATGACATCATCACGCGCGTCAACGGCGAGGTGCGGCAGCAGGACACGACCGAGCGGCTGATGTTCCCGTTCGATTTTCTGATCTCCTATCTCTCCACCTTCGCAACCCTCAAGCCCGGCGACATGATCGTGACGGGCACGCCGACCGGGGCGGGTGCCCGCTTCGACCCGCCGCGCTGGCTGAAAGTGGGCGATGTCGTCGAGGTCGAATCCAGCCGCATGGGCGTGCTGCGCAACACCGTCGCCGCGGAGAGTTAACTCATGCTGGATGCGACCACGATCGAACGCCTTGCCGCGCGCCTCGACGAGGCTGAGCGCACCAAGACCCTGATCACGATGTTCTCGAAGGACTATCCCGATTTCAGCATCGAGGATGCCTATGCCGTTCAGCGCGCCTGGACCAAACTTCAGATCAGTCGCGGCCGGGTCATCAAGGGCCACAAGATCGGCCTGACCTCGAAGGCGATGCAGAACGCGGTCGGCATTTCCGAGCCCGACTACGGCGTGTTGTTCGCCGATATGTTCTATGCCGACGCCACGCCGATTCCGTTCGACCGTTTTCACGCGCCGCGGATCGAGGTCGAGCTCGCCTTCGTGCTGAAGGCGCCGCTGCGCGGGCCCGATTGCACCATCTTCGACGTGCTCAACGCCACCGACTACGTGACCCCGGCGCTGGAAATTCTGGAGACGCGCATGCACCGCGTCGATCCCGAGACCGGCAAGCCGCGAAAGGTCATGGACACGATCTCGGACAACGCGGCCAACGCCGCGCTGGTGCTCGGCGGCCGCCCCTTCCGCCCGATGGATGCCGACATGCGCTGGATCGGCGCGCTGTTGTTCCGCAACGGCGAGGTCGAGGAAACCGGGCTTGCCGCCGGCGTGCTCAATCATCCCGCCAATGGTATCGCCTGGCTCGCCAACCACCTCGCGCCGCATGACGAACATCTCGCCGCCGGCGAGGTCGTGCTGGCGGGATCGTTTACGCGGCCGGTGGACATCCGCCGCGGCGACACCTTCCACGCCGACTACGGCGCGTTCGGCTCGGTGTCGTGCCAGTTCGTCTGAACAAGCAATAAAGAGGGAGCGCACCATGACCGGTCAAACGCGACGCAAGAGCATCCACATCGGCGGCTTCAAGCATGCCAATCCGATTCCGAACGCCTGCCGCATCGGCAATCTCGTGATGTCGGGCGTCATTCTCGGCCGCGATGGCGCGACTGGCGTGATGCCTGAGAGCCTGGAGGCGCAATGCGCCAACATGTTCGCGCATATGAAGGCGACGGTGGAGGCCGCGGGCGGCGCGACGGACGACATCATCAAGATGACGGTGTGGCTGAAGGACCGTACGCAGCGCGGCCCGGTCAATGTCGAGTGGCTGAAAATGTTTCCGGACGAGCATTCGCGTCCGGCGCGCCACGCTCTGCCGATGGACAATATGGACGGCGGCGCGCTGGTGCAGTGCGACTTCACTGCCGTGATCGACTAAGGGAGCCTGCCGCATGCCGACCTATCTGCCGTTCGACCCGAACCCGCGCCGTCCGGTCAAGGCGCCGCCGCCCAAGACCGTCGACAGCCAGTTTCACGTGCTCGGCCCCGTGGACAAATATCCGGAGCGTCCGGGTGCGGCCTATCGGATGCCGACCGCGACCTGGGAAGCGGCGCTGCGCGTCCACAAGACACTCGGCATCGAGCGCGGCATCATCGTGCAGACGACCACGTATGGCGCCGACCATGCCGTCGTGCTCGACGGTCTCGCCGCGATGGGCCCGAACTATCGCGGCTGCGCCAACGCGCTGGTGTTCGCGGAGGCGAACGACGTTTATCTCGCCAGGCTGCATGATGCAGGTGTCCGCGGCGCGCGCTTCAGCTTCCGCCAGGAGCTCGGCGCCGTGCTGTCGGATGCCGATTTCGCCCGCGCCATCGCGCGGATCCGCGAGCTCGGCTGGTACGTCAAGATCCAGCCGGAGAAGGACGGCATCGTCTCCAGCGTCGCCAAATACGAGAATCTCGACGTGCCCGTGCTGATCGACCACATGGCGCGTCCCGATCCGGAAGCCGGCAAGAACGATCCGAACCTGCGCAAGATGCTCGAGCTGCTCGCCAAGGGCAATTTCTGGGTGATGCTGTCGCTCGGTGAGAAAACCTCGAAGGCCGGCCCGCCCTACGACGACGTGATCCCGATCGCGCGCGCCTATATCGAGGCGGCCGTCGACCGCTGCGTCTGGGCCAGCGACTGGCCGCACCCGGTCTCCGTCAAGCAGCCGCCCAACGACGCCGATCTGCTCGAGCTGATGTACCGCTACGCGCCTGATGAGGCGACGCTGGAGAAGATTTTGGTGCACAATCCGGCAAAGCTGTTCGGGTTTGCGGATTAGGGCACTCGAGGCTTGCCACGGACGCAGTCCTCTCCCTCTCCCGCTTGCGGGAGAGGGAGAGGTGAGGGCTCTTTCCTCTTGGGGATTGTCCCGCTGCGGAGGCACCCTCTCCCTAGCCCTCCCCCGCAAGCGGGGGAGGGAGCGCACCATTATTGCCGCAACAATCGGGCCCGCTCACCCCACCAGCCGGTCCCGCACCTCGGCCGCGATCTCGAACGAGCGCAGCCGCGCGGCGTGGTCGTAGATCTGCCCCGTCGTCATCAATTCGTCCGCACCGGTCTCGGCGATCAGCGCCTTCAGCTTCTGTTCGACCACGTCAGGCGAGCCGACCGCGGAGCAGGACAGCGACTGGCCGACCATGGCCTTTTCCGCCGGCGACCACAGCGCGTCCATGTCGTCGACCGGCGGCGGCAGCGGGCCTGGCGTGCCACGGCGCAGGTTGATGAACTGCTGCTGGAGCGAGGAGAACATGCGTTGCGCCTCGACATCGCTGTCGGCGGCGAACACATTGACGCCGACCATCGCGTAGGGCTTGTCGAGCTGCGCCGATGGTTCGAAGCGCGCGCGATACTCCCGCAGCGCCGGCATCATCATTTGCGGCGCGAAATGCGAGGCGAACGCAAACGGCAGGCCCAGAATCGCGGCAAGCTGCGCACCAAAGGTGCTCGATCCCAGGATCCACAGCGGCACCTTCGTTCCCATGCCGGGCACCGCGCGGATGGTCTGGTTCGGCTGCACATCGCCGAGCAGCGCCTGCAACTCCAGCACGTCCTGCGGAAAATTCTCCGAACTGGTGGCGAGATCGCGCCGCAGCGCCCGCGCCGTGAGCTGGTCGGTGCCCGGCGCACGCCCGAGCCCGAGATCGATCCGCCCGGGATAGAGCGAGGCCAGCGTGCCGAACTGCTCGGCAATGATGAGCGGCGAATGATTCGGCAGCATGATCCCGCCGGACCCGACGCGGATCGTCCTGGTCCCGCCCGCGATATGCCCGATCACGACAGACGTTGCCGCGCTGGCGATGCCCGTCATGTTGTGATGCTCGGCCAGCCAGAACCGTTTGTAGCCCCAGCCCTCGGCATGCTGGGCGAGATCGAGCGAATTGCGAAATGCCTGCGACGCATCGCCGCCCTGTCGGATGGGCGCGAGGTCGAGCACGGAGAAGGGGATCATCTGGGTACCGGAGGAGAGGATCTGCGCGATCATGCGCGTCTGGAACATCACATGTAGTGTCAGCGCGTAGGATGGGTAGAGCACTTGCGAAACCCATCATGCTCGTCATCGAGCAAGGCCTCGATGGGTTTCGCCTCCGCTTGACCCATCCTTGCTACGAAGCTGTTCGAGCGGCCTGCACTCCCGTTCACAACACCGTTATTGCGACCTGGTGCGCCGTTGGTCTTAACTGGGCGCCTCCCTCCTGTTGTTGTACTCTCGGTGGAGCCACTGCACGCGCCAGGAGGAACCGACATGACCATCGTCGTACTCAATCGCCGCAACCTCCTCGCCGCCGGCGGCTCCGTCCTGGCAACCGGCGTCTTGGCAACCGGCTTTTCCGGGCTGCTGTTGCCTGCCCGCGCGGAAGGCCTCGCGCCGACCGATTCGATGTCGGGCGGGGCGAACAACTACCGCAAGGGCGCGGCAATCGTGGAGCGGATCGGCAAGGGCGGCTTCTGGATGAGCGGCACCGTACGCCGCGCCGGCGACGGGGCTCCGCTGGCCGGGCAGCGCATCCAGATCTGGGCGCACACGACCGAAGGGCAGGAGCACGAGCCGCAGAGTCACGGCGCCACGCTGACCGACAAGGATGGCGCGTTCCGGCTCGAGATGCCGCAGATCATTCCCATCTTCGGCCAGCCGCATGGCCACCTCGCCTATGACAGCGGTGAATTCAAAACCGTGTTCCTGCGGCCGGTGATGCGGAGCGCAAAGGAAACCAGCCTCGAGGCGCACTTCGTCCTGCAGCCGGCCTGATCGCATTGGAGATGAAGGGGCGGAGATCGGCCCGGGCGAGCCTGATCTGGGTCGCCCTTACCTTGGCCATTGGCGTGCCGATCGCGCTCGCTGCGGGAAGCGAGCAGCTCGCATGGCGCAGGCCGGTCTACATCCTCGCCGGCTTCGCCGGGATCATCGCGCTCGGTCTCGTGCTCGTTCAGCCTCTGCTGATCGGCGGATATTTTCCGGGCCTGTCGGCCTATCGCGGCCGGCGCGCCCATCACTGGATCGGCGGCGCGCTTGCTCTGGCGGTGGTGATCCATGTCGCCGGCCTCTGGATCACCAGCCCGCCCGACATGATCGACGCCCTGACCTATACATCGCCGACGCCGTTCTCTCCCTTCGGCGTGACCGCCATGTGGGCCATCTTCACCGTTGCTCTTCTGGCGCTACTACGCCGGCGATTGGGATTGCGGCTGCGCACCTGGCGCATCATCCATATTCCCCTCGCGATCGTCATCGTCGCAGGCAGCGTGGCCCATTGCCTGCTGATCGAGGGGACGATGGAGACAATCTCGAAGGTAGCGCTGTGCGCGCTCGTGCTTGCAGCAGCCATCAAGGTCATGGTTGACCTCTGGCGAAAGCGGACGCTGCGCGGCGAGAGTGCGTAGTGCGTAGGATCGGTAGAGCGACTTGTCCGACGTAGCTCGAAGAGCGAAGGCGGAAGCGAAACCCATCGCACTTGGTCTGCGCGGAAGAATGATGGGTTTCGCAAGTGCTCTACCCATCCTACGAAATTTTCGCTGACCGCCTTGTTCAAACACGTTCGGCGTCGTCAGCGCCGATATCTGCTCTGCTTGCCGCAGATGGCCATGAAGCTTATCCTCACGCGATGGTTGTCGCCGCCCCCGATCTGAAAGCGTTCCTGCTCGCGACGCCGTTCTTCGGTGGTCTCACGGACGCGAGTCTCGACCTCCTGATGTCGATGCTGGTCGAGTGCCGATTTGATACCGGAGCAACCGTCGTGACGGAGGGCGAGCCCGGACGCTCGCTGTTCATCGTCAAATCCGGCCGGCTGGCGGTGAGCAAGCGGGCGAATTCGGGGGACGTCATCCCGATTTCCGTTCTGGAGCCCGGCGATTTCTTCGGTGAAATGACGCTGATTGAAATGCAAAATCGCTCGGCCACCGTGGTCGCGGAGAGTCCGACGGTGCTGTACGAGTTGACCGCCCAAAAGCTCTACGCCTGTTACAAGGTCGATATCCATGCCTATGTGATCATCCTGCAGAACATCAATCGCGAGCTATGCCGACGGCTGCGCCGTTCCGACGATCGTTTCACCGCACAGCAGATGGGTGACCACAGTGCGTAGTGCGTAGGATGGGTAGAGCACTTGCGAAACCCATCATGTTTCGTGATCGAGCAAGGCCTCGATGGGTTTCGCTTCACTCTACCTATCGTACGGGCTTTCGCTGGTCAGTGGTAGCTCCGGCTTGAAGGGTTTTGCGCCTCGCCCTTCGCTTGCTTGGCTGCACTGACAAGTTGCTTCGCCAGCATCCCATTCAGCATGTCTTCCAATGCGCTGACGTCCGTTGCGCCGTTAGTCAGGCGTTGGTCGGCCGCTTCAAGAGCGTCGTAGTAGGGCTTCTTGTTTCCAGCGATTTGTTCGGGAATTGTCGGTGCGCCGGGCAGCAAGCTGTCTAGTTTTATGCTCATCACAACGTACGACACCGCCCGGGCGGTGCGGCCGTTGCCGTCGGCAAAGGGGTGGATCCAGTTGAGGCGCCACAAAACATAAGCAGCAAGATGCACCGCTGTCATCGACCAGTTGTCGTTCACGTAGTCGCAAAGGTGCTCGATCTCTTCGGACACGAACGGCGCTTCCGGCGGCTGGTGCTTGCTGCCGTGGATTATCACGTTAGTGTTGCGCCATGTCCCTGCCAACGGATGGATGCCGTTCAAAGCAGCTTGATGCAACTTAAGGATCAAGCTGGATCGCAAACGGAAGGGACGCTCCGGTTCTTTTACAAATGACCGGATCATCTCGAGCGCGAGATCGAACTGGCGGATGCCATTTTCCGCCTCGCGCCGCGCAATTTCATCTGGATCGCTGAGAAGTGGCGCTGTCTCGGCAATGCTATGCCGGTCATCTGCCACGCTTCAACTACTCGCCCGAATGGAGCTTCTTGTCGAGCGCGGCAACCATCTCCCGAGTGATCCGTTCGTTCTCGATATGGGTGTTGCCGTACGCAAAGCTACGGCGCTGTTCGCCCAACTGGTCCGGCGTCATCTCGATGTGGCGAGCTCGCTCAATCAGTTCCTTAAGATCATCAGTCATCGAGCCACTCCCGTTGCCGACGCGACCATAGCGAACGGCTCACGTTCCTGTAAAGTTCCTAATTGCGGGTAAAGGCATGTACGATTTCCGGTGCGGCGTTTAGGTGACACGAGTAGCCAAGTCGAGCCGCCAAGACTGCCCTTAGTCCTCTCCGGGCTCATCCGCAGGGGAGCCAATCGTGTAAGAACATGTGGCCCCTGCGCCTTCGGATGACAAGAGTGGACGCCCGTACACACAGTCAGCGATGACCCGTCGGGCAAAACACCCGCCCCGTCCCAAACCCGTCAATCCCCAACCACAAAAATATTCCACTTTACCGAAATTCGGAATTGCGGTATCCCTCCCGCCATCCCGGTCCAGGGAGAGGGGCGATCGTCCGTCGTAACGAAACGTGGATCGGGGTGCGGTGGACGCGGCAGCGTCGGGCACGCGAAGGGGACCAGGGCGAGATGAACCTCGTGAGGTCTTGGCCAGCGTGCGGACGACCGGCGCTCAAGTTCGGCGAAGCCTCTTGGCGAAGCCGGATGAGCTGCGTACGGCAAAATCGTGTGGTCCTGGCCGTCGTTGCTACGGTCAAGCCTTGCGGAGATGGATCGGGGCCCAACCGGGTCTCGAGGCATCGTCAATTCGCAAGGCGACGGTGACAAAAAGGAACTCGTCGCCGGGGAGAGCGCGGCATAAGCCGTCAACCCACTGCGCAGGGAAGGCCGAGTGTTCGGCGTCACCTGTATGCTGCTGTGCGGTTTTTCTGCGTGTGCTTTTGCGCAGCGGACCGCGGGTGCCAGCCGGCACCCGGTCTTCCCTGCACCCTCTTCACGGAAGAGGGTTACGGAGAGAAGCAAAACTCGGGCGTTTGATGCCGCGAGACTGCTGATCTGTGCGTGATTTGACCCAGGGAATGGTGCTGCCAGACAGGATTGAACTGTCGACCTCTCCATTACCAATGGAGTGCTCTACCACTGAGCTACGGCAGCATGTGCTGGGATCGAGAATCGGCCGCCACGAGGGGCCTACCAAGCGGGCCGATATCTGCCACAAGCCCCCCTCCTGTGCAAGCTTGCAGGTCCCGCCAAAACGATAAAATCGGGTCGATATCGAGGCCAAAATGCTTGTTTTGGCTCGAAACGGCCGACTTCCCGCGGATTCGGGTTGCGATATCCCCACCCAACTGGCCAGTTGCCCGACGCGCCGGATTCGATCCATTTCGAGTTTCGCACGATCTGATCGCGCGGGCCTCTTGAGCTGCCACGTTCATTGGGCATGTTATCGTGGGATCACTGTAATGGACCCGTGATGGCTGACGAGACCGACAAGCGCACGAAGCAGGATTCGAGGCAGGACTCGAGACAGGCGAGGGCGTCCCGGGACGATCGGCTGAAATCGGCGCTGCGCGAAAACCTGAAGCGGCGGAAGGTGCAGGCGCGCGAACGCGCCGCAAGCACTGAGCCCTCGCAGAACGAAGATGATTCCCTAGATGAGGGGGCCGCCGGCAAGACCGCCGACAAGACCGGCAGTTAGAATCCGGCGGCTGGAAACTTTTGGAGTTAAGTGACGTGGCAATGGGGCAGGACGAATCGCAACGAACCGACAGGGAGGCGCTGATGGCGCAGTTCTCGCGCCCCGAGCAGACCTTTCCGACACTGGTGCCTGCCGAGATCGAGCGCCTGCGCCATTTCGGCGAGCTCAGGCAATATAAAGACGGCGAGCTCCTGTTCGAGACCGGCAAGCCCGGGCCGGGCATGTTCGTGGTGCTGTCAGGCCAAATTGCCATCACCCAGCGCGACGGGCTCGGCCACGTCACGCCCGTGATCGATCAGGGTCCCGGGCAATTCCTGGCCGAGCTCGGCCAGCTCTCGGGACGGCCGGCGCTGGTCGACGGACGCGCCGAGGGCGATGTCGAGGTGCTCCTGGTTCCGCCGGACCGGCTGCGCGCGCTGCTGGTGGCCGAAGCCGATCTCGGCGAACGCATCATGCGCGCGCTCATCCTGCGCCGGGTCAGCCTGATCCAGGGCGGCGTCGGCGGCCCCGTGCTGATCGGACCGTCGAATTCCGCCGGCGTGGTGCGCCTGCAAGGCTTTCTCACCCGCAACGGCCAGCCGCATCATCTGCTCGACCCCAATAGCGAGCATGACGCCGCCGAGATGATCGCGCGCTATTCCCCGAAGCCGGAGGATTGGCCGCTGGTCGTCACCGCCGACGGCACCGTGCTGCGCAATCCCAGCGAAACCGCGCTCGGCCGCGCCATCGGCATGATCGGCGGGGCGAAGGATGACCGCATCTACGACGTCGCGATCGTCGGCTGCGGGCCGGCGGGACTTGCGACGGCGGTCTACGCGGCCTCCGAAGGTCTCTCGGTCGCGGTGCTCGACACCCGCGCCTTCGGCGGGCAGGCCGGCGCCAGCGCGCGCATCGAGAATTATCTGGGCTTTCCGACCGGCATCTCGGGCCAGGCGCTGGCGGGCCGCGCCTTCACCCAGGCGCAGAAATTCGGCGCCGAGATCATGATCCCGATGTCGGTGAGTTCGCTGGATTGCTCGCGCAGTACCGGTACGTTCGCGCTGGCGCTGGATTGCGGCGACACCTTGCGCTCGCGCGCGATCGTGGTCGCAAGCGGCGCGCGCTATCGCCGCCCCGAGATCGAGAACCTCGACAAATTCGAAGGCCGCGGCGTCTGGTACTGGGCGTCCCCGGTCGAGGCGCGGCTTTGCGCCGGCGAGGAGGTCGCTCTTGTCGGTGCCGGCAACTCGGCGGGGCAGGCCGCCGTGTTCCTGTCGGGCCACGCCAAGCGCGTGCTGATGATCATCCGCGGCGGCGGCTTAGGGGCCAGCATGTCGCGCTATCTCATCGAGCGCATCGAAGCCACGCCGAACATCGAATTGCTCTTCAACACCGAGATCACGGCGCTCGAAGGCGACGAGGCCTCGCTGCTGCGTCGCATCCGCTGGAAGAGCCGGCTCTCGACCGACGAGGATTTTGCGGACGTCCGCAATCTCTTTCTGTTCGTCGGCGCCGATCCCGCCACCAATTGGCTCGACGGCTGCGGCGTGACGCTCGATCGCGGCGGCTTCGTCGTGACAGGCGCGCAGTCCGAGCAGAACCAGGGCCGGCTGGTGTCGCCGCTGGAGACCTCCGTGCCCGGCGTCTACGCCGTCGGCGACGTCCGCTCCGGCTCGGTCAAGCGCGTCGGCGGCGCCATCGGCGAAGGCGCGCAGGTCGTGGCCTCCCTGCACGGCTTCCTCGGCGACGCCGCAAAACCGGCGCTTTAGAGCACGATCCGGAAAAGTGTGCAGCGGTTTTCCGACAAGATCGTGCTCAAACAATGAGTCAAGTAGAAGACAAGCGAATGGCAAGTCGAATCTGACTTGCCATTGCGCGCGTTGATGCAGACTATCTCCTCATCCTGAGGAGCGCGGAACGCGCGTCTCGAAGGATGAAGGCCCGGATGCAACAGCCGGGCCTGCATGGTTCGAGACGGCGCTCGCGCGCCTCCTCACCATGAGGGTCTAAAAACAATAGGATTCAAGGGAGGACTAAATGGCTGAAATCGTCGTGCTCTACAAGACGCCCAAGGATGCTGCGGCCTTCGACAAGTACTATGCCGAGACCCACATTCCGCTTGCCAAGAAACTTCCCGGCCTGAAGAAATACGCCATCAGCAAGGGGCCGGTCGGCTCCCCCACTGGGCCTTCCGGAATCCATCTCGTCGCCATTCTCACCTTTGACAGCGCGGCCGACATCCAGGCGGCATTCGCTAGCCCGGAAGGCAAGGCGACCGGCGCTGACGTGCCCAAATTCGCCAGTGGCGGCGCCGACCTGCTGATCTTCGACACCAAGGAAGTCTGAGACGCGTCGCATCGGCCCGCCGAGCGCGGGCCGATGTTGCGGCGATCGATTCAACTTTCGTCGAAAGCCTGCTGTCGTTTGTGACGGCGCTGCAAAAAATTCAGCCATGCATTTGTCGATTCGCACGACGACGCATGGCTGCGCACGCATGTGCGGTGCCAGTGCATGTGGCAATTCGATGAGGACCGTAATATTTATCTCTCCGAACTCGATGCAGAGAGTAGGAGAGATGTCATGGTTCTTGGGTTGAGCCTGCCCGCCTTCACGTTGGTCCATGTCATCATCAGCCTGATCGGCATCGCCGCCGGCCTCGTCGTGATGTTCGGCTTGCTCGGCTCGAAGCCGATGCCGGGCCTCACCGCGATCTTCTTAGCGTTCACGATCCTCACCAGCGCCACCGGCTTCCTGTTTCCGTTCAAGGAGCTGCTGCCGTCGCATATCATCGGCATCATCTCGCTGGTGCTGCTCGCGATCGCCTGCATCGCGCTGTACGCCATGAAGCTCACCGGGTTCTGGCGTCCGGTCTATATCGTGACCGCGATGATCTCGCTGTATTTCAACGTCTTCGTGCTGGTGATCCAGTCGTTCCTGAAGGTGCCGACGCTCGCCGCGCTTGCGCCCGCCGTGCCACCGGCGCCGCCAGGAGGCCCCGTATTCGCCGTGGTGCAGGGCATCGTGCTGGTGTTCTTCGTGTTGCTCACCATCGGCGCCTGGCGCCGCTACAAGCCGATGGCATTCGTCTGATCGTTCAAGGAGCCTAGCAATGCCCACCATCACCACCAAAGACGGCGCCGAGATCTTCTACAAGGACTGGGGCGCGGGCCAGCCGATCGTGTTCAGCCATGGTTGGCCGCTGTCGGCCGACGATTGGGACACGCAGATGATGTTCTTCGTCACCCACGGCTACCGCGTCATCGCGCATGACCGCCGCGGCCACGGCCGTTCGTCGCAGGTCGCGGACGGCCACGACATGGATCATTATGCCGATGATCTCGCGGCCGTGACCGCGCATCTCGACCTCAAGAACGCGATCCATGTCGGCCACTCCACCGGCGGCGGCGAAGTGGTGCACTACATCGCGCGCCATGGCGAGAGCCGGGTGGCGAAGGCCGCGATCCTCTCCGCAGTGCCGCCGCTGATGGTGCAAACCGCGGCCAATCCCGGTGGCCTGCCGAAGAGCGTGTTCGACGATTTCCAGGTGCAGCTCGCGGCCGGCCGCTCCAGCTTCTACCGCGACATCGCCGCCGGTCCCTTCTACGGCTACAACCGTCCCGGCGCAAAGCCGTCAGAGGCAGTGATCCAGAACTGGTGGCGCCAGGGCATGATGGGCGGCGCGAAAGCCCACTACGACGGCATCGTCGCGTTCTCGCAGACCGACTTCACCGAGGATTTGAAGAAGATCACCGTGCCGGTGCTGGTGATGCATGGCGACGACGACCAGATCGTGCCTTACGCCGACTCCGCGCCGCTGTCGGCCAAGCTTTTGAAGAACGGCACGCTGAAAACCTACAAGGGCTTTCCGCACGGCATGCCGACGACGCACGCCGAGACCATCAACGCGGACCTGCTGGCGTTCTTCAAGGGGTGAGCGGCCTCACGCCAATATCGCCCTGATCGCATCGAAGGTGCGCTTGACGAAAGCTTCCGGCTTCTCCCGCGCCCCTTCGCCGATCCAGCTCTCGCCGCCGACGCGCATCGCGCCGGTGGCAATCATGGCGACGAGCCGCGCCTTCAGCCGGTCCGATTTGTTTCTGGCGCGCTGGGCGAGGCCGTCGGCCAAGGCACGCTCGAGCTTCTCGTATTTGAGCTGGTCGCGTGCCTGAAGCGCGGGATTGTCGCGCTTGAGCCGCGACATCGCCGCCGCCTCGGCTGGATCGATCCGCTTGACCGCCGCCGCGATCGCGTTCTCCGCCGCGGTCAGCATGGTTTCGCCCGCGGGCCGCGCCACGACCTCCGCGACCAGCGCGGCGGCTGCGCCTTCCTGCCAGGCCGCGACCACGTCCTCTTTCGAGGCGAAATAATGGAAGAAGCTGCGTCGCGAAACGTCTGCCGCGGCCGCGATGTCGTCGATGGTCGTGGCCTCGAAGCCGCGCTCCAGGAATAGCGCCATCGCCGCGCGGGTCAGCCGCCCGCGGGTCTCTTGCAATTTACGCTGGCGCAGGCCGGGGCCCTCGGGGGATTTTGCTCCTGCCGGCAATGGCTTGGTGCGCCTGTTGACTGATTTCCTGGCGACCTTCGAAACCTTCAAATCACTCACCTCTTGCAAAGTTGCACCGAGTGCACATTTAGACCCGTCGCGGGCCTTTTCCCAGCCCCGACGGAGCTATGGCATGACCGACTGGACCACGGCAGACATCCCCCTCTCAGCGGCAAGACCGCCGTCGTGACCGGGGCGACGGGCGGCCTCGGCTACGAGACGGCGATGGCGCTGGCGGGCGCCGGTGCCATTGTCATACTCACCGGGCGCAACGACGCAAAGGGCTTGCGCGCGATCGAGGGCATCTGCGAGCGCTTTCCCAACGCATTGATCGCCTACGAGCATCTCGACCTCGCCAGCCTCGCTTCCGTCGCCGATTTTGCCAGGCGCTTTGCCGCCGGCAACGAGCAGCTCGACCTGCTCGTCAACAATGCCGGCGTGATGGCGCTGCCGAAGCGGCAGCAGACGGCGGATGGTTTCGAGATGCAGCTCGGCACCAACTATCTCGGCCATTACGCGCTGACGGCGCGGCTGTTGCCGCAGCTTCGCCGGGCGAAGGCGGCTCGAATCGTCAACCTCTCGAGCCTCGCGCACCGCTCCGGCGCGATCGATTTCGACGATCTGCAAGGCAAGCGCTCCTATCGTCCCTGGCGGGCCTATTGCCAGTCCAAGCTGGCGATGCTGATGTTTTCGCTGGAGTTGCAGCGCCGCAGCCTTGCCGCCGGCTGGGGCCTGACGAGCCTTGCCGCACATCCCGGCTACGCGCGGACCGATCTCATTCCGAACGGGCCGGGCACCAGGAGCTTGCAGTCGCGTGTGAGCCGCTGGCTACAGCCCTTCATTAGCCAGTCTGCCGCGGAAGGCGCGCTGCCGACCTTGTTGGCGGCGACCTCGCCGGCAGCGGAGCCCGGCGGCTATTACGGTCCGAACTGGTTCTACGAATTGAAAGGGCCGCCGAGGCCGGCGAAGATCATGTCGCAGGCAAAGGATTTCGCCTCGGCAGCCATGCTGTGGGATGTCTCGGCGACGTTGACCGGTATATCCTTCGACGAGATCGCGGCCGCCGCATGAACCGCGACGCCGTTGGGGACGTCCCGATGCAGATCATCATCTTCGGCGCGACCGGCATGGTCGGGCAGGGCGTTTTGCGTGAGTGCCTGGTCGATGCCGGCATCGACCGCGTCCTCGTGGTCGGCCGCAGTCCGACCGGCATGCGCAACGCCAAGCTCACGGAAATCACACACGGCGATTTCACGGACTACTCAGTGATCGAAGCGCAGCTCACCGGCTTCGACGCCTGCTTCTTCTGCCTCGGCGTCTCCTCGATCGGCATGAGCGAGGAGCGCTACCGTCATCTCACCTACGATCTCACGCTCGCGGCGGCGACCGCGCTGGCCCGGCTCAATCCGCAGATGACATTCGTCTATGTCACGGGCGCCGGCACCGATTCCACCGAGCAGGGTTCGCGGATGTGGGCGCGGGTCAAGGGCAAGACCGAGAACGATCTGCTCAAGCTGGCGTTCAAGGACGCCTACATGTTCCGGCCCGGCGCGATCCAGCCCCTGCACGGTGCCCGTTCCAAGACCGCGTGGGTGCAGGCCGTCTACAATGTGAGCTGGCCGCTGTGGTCGGTGCTGCGCCGGCTCTCGCCGCGGCTCGTCACGTCGACCGAGCAGATGGGCCGCGCCATGATCCGGGTTGCCCGGGAGGGGTATCCGCGGAAGGTGCTGGAGATGGAGGATATCAATAGCCTCTAGTCCAGTGGGGGCGTTTAGTTCTGAGGAAATTTCGGCGCCCGCGTGCGTTGAACCCCGCCCGTCCGAAGGAGAAAGCGCCAGCGATGTCTCGCCAGCTCAAACTGATCGCGCTCGACGCCGACGACCTCGCCGTGATCTCGGCCCACGTCCAGGACGCCCTCGTGCAGTCCTCGGACATCATCTGGCGGCAAAGCGAAAAGCGGCTGGTGGTCGGCATGAGCCGGTTGGACTGGGAGCAGACGCTGGACGGCGAGGCCGAGCCGCGCAGGCTGATGGCCGCCCTCCGTTTCGACCGCGTGCTTGCCTGCAAGTCGCGCAACATCGACCTCGCCGCGCCGGACACGATTCTGGACCTCGTCGGCATCGAATTCCACGGCCAGGACGCCCCCGGCGGCAGCACGCTGCTCCTGTTTGCCCAAGGCGGCGCCATCCGCCTCGACGTCGAATGTCTGGAATGCGAGCTGACTGATCTGGAGGCGGATGAGCTGGGGACGGGGTTGGAGGTTGAAGGGGAGGGGTAAGGTGGCATGCCAAGGCCACGCATTCGCTGTCGTCCTGGCGAAAGCCAGGACCCATAACCCCAAGGCTTGGTTGTTGAAACGAGATGTGGCCCAATTCCGCCTCCTCACATCCGCTGGTGGTAATGGGTCCTGGCTTTCGCCAGGACGACGCCGGAGGGGAACGGCCCGGCCCAAGGGTTGACGCAGCTTCCCCGCCGCGCCATTGAGCAGGGGGTGCGGTGAGCCAAACCGCGCGCCCAAAAACCAGTTAGAAGCCAAGATGCCCGTTCGTCTCGACCGCAGCAGCGCCGATTTTGACCAGCAATTTGGGGCGTTCCTCGCCGCCAAGCGCGAGGCCTCGGCCGACGTCGAGGCCGCCGCGCGTGCCATCGTTGACGACGTGGCGAAGCGGGGCGATGCGGCGCTGCTCGAGGCCACGGCAAAGTTCGACCGGCTGACTCTGGATGCATCTGGCCTGCGCGTCACCGCCGCCGAGATCGAGGCCGCGGTGAAAGCCTGCGATGCCGCGACGCTGGATGCGCTCAAGCTCGCGCGCGACCGCATCGAGACCTATCACCGCCGCCAGCTGCCGAAGGACGAGCGCTTCACCGACCCGCTCGGCGTCGAGCTCGGCTGGCGCTACACCGCAATCGAATCCGCCGGCCTCTACGTGCCCGGCGGCACCGCGGCCTATCCCTCCTCGGTGCTGATGAATGCGGTGCCGGCCAAGGTCGCCGGCGTGGCGCGTCTCGTCATGGTGGTGCCATCGCCGGACGGCAAGCTCAATCCGCTGGTGCTCGCCGCAGCAAAGCTCGGCGGCGTCAGCGAGATCTACCGCGTCGGCGGCGCGCAGGCGGTTGCCGCGCTCGCACATGGCACCGCGACGATCGCGCCGGTCGCCAAGATCGTCGGGCCCGGTAACGCCTATGTCGCCGCGGCAAAACGGTTGGTGTTCGGCAAGGTCGGCATCGACATGATCGCCGGTCCCTCGGAGGTGCTGGTCATCGCCGATGACACCGGAAATGCCGACTGGATTGCCGCCGACCTGCTGGCGCAGGCCGAGCACGACGCCAGCGCGCAGTCGATCCTGATCACCGATTCCGCGCGCCTTGCCGCCGATGTCGAAAAGGCCGTCGAGGCGCAGTTGAAGACGCTGCCGCGCGCCGCGATCGCCAGCGCCTCGTGGGCCGATTTCGGCGCCATCATCATGGTGAAGAACCTTGCCGACGCCATTCCGCTCGCGGATGCGATTGCCGCCGAGCATCTCGAGATCATGACGCAAGATCCCGACGCGCTCGCCGCAAAGATCCGCAACGCCGGCGCCGTGTTCCTCGGGCCGCATACGCCGGAGGCGATCGGCGACTATGTCGGCGGCTCCAACCACGTGCTGCCGACGGCGCGCTCGGCACGGTTCTCTTCGGGCCTCTCGGTGCACGATTTCCTCAAGCGCACCTCGATCCTGAAATGCGGCCCGGATCAGCTGCGTGCGCTGGGTCCGGCCGCGATGATTCTCGGTAAGGCGGAGGGGTTAGATGCCCATTCGCGCTCGATTGGATTGCGCCTCAATCTGTCATGACCCAGCCGCCCGAACAGGACGACTCGCAGAATCGCATCGTCGGCGTCACGCTCGACGAGGACTCGATCGGCCGTTCCGGGCCGGACATCGAGCATGAGCGCGCGATCGCGATCTACGATCTGATCGAGCAGAATCTGTTCGCACCCGATGGCGCGGACGGGAAGGGGCCGTTCACGCTGCATATCGGCATCACCGGCAGCCGGTTGATGTTCGACATCCGCCGCGAGGACGGCACGCCCGTGGTCGCGCATCTGTTGTCGCTGACGCCGTTCCGCCGGATCGTGAAGGACTATTTCATGATCTGCGACAGCTACTACCAGGCGATCCGCACTGCGACCCCGGACAAGATCGAGGCCATCGACATGGGCCGCCGCGGCATCCATGACGAGGGATCGCGTACGCTGCAGGAGCGCTTGAAGGGCAAGGTGCGCGTGGATTTCGAGACCTCGCGCCGGCTGTTCACGCTCATTACTGTTCTGCACTGGAAGGGTTAGGGCATGATCCCGAAAAGTGCGCAGCGGTTTTCCGACAAGGCCATGCCCTCTACCAAAAGAGGCTAAGCGCGATGGCGGGTCCGCCACGCGCACGCGATCCGCAATCGGTGCTGTTCGCCTGCGCGATGAACAGCGTGCGCTCGCCGATGGCCGAGAGCCTGCTGCGGCACATGTTTCCGCAAGGCCTCTACGTGAAATCGGCCGGCGCCAGGCGCGGCGAGCTCGACCCGTTCGCGGTGTCCGTGATGGCTGAGCTCGGCCAGGACATCTCCACCCACAAGCCGCAGACCTTCGAGGAGCTGGAGGATTGGGAGGGGCTGAATTTCGACCTGATCATCACGCTGTCGCCGGAGGCGCACCACAAGGCCCTGGAGCTGACCCGGACGCTCGCCGCCGACGTCGAGTACTGGCCGACGCATGATCCCACCACCATCGAAGGCAGCCGCGACCAGAAGTTAGCTGCCTATCGCGACGTCTGCGACCAGCTCCTGCTGCGCATCCGCCGGCGGTTTTCGAAGGTGGGCGCGGCAAGCGGGTAGCATGCGGCGCCCGTAACATCCGCGTCACAGAGCGCAGGCACACGCGTCCTGTGCCCGTCGAATCAGTAAAGTCCGGGTTCCCGGGTTGTGAAATCAGCCCCCGTCCGATAGGTTCCGCGCGCAATTCACCCCCTGCTTCATCCCCCAAATCACCTGATGCTCGGCCGCCCCAAATTCGTTCTTGCCTCCGGTTCGCCGCGGCGCCTGTCGCTGCTCAACCAGGCCGGCATCGAGCCGGACGCGCTCCGGCCTGCCGACGTCGACGAGACGCCGAAGCGGGGCGAGCTGCCGCGCGCCTGTGCCAACCGGCTCGCGCGGGCCAAGGCCGATGCGGCGCTCAAATCGGTGCAGCTCGACGACGAGCTGCGCGGCGCCTTCATCCTCTCCGCCGACACGGTGGTGGCGGTCGGCCGCCGCATCCTGCCCAAGGCCAACCTGGTCGACGAGGTCGCGCAGTGCCTGCGGCTGCTGTCGGGCCGCAACCACCGCGTCTACACCGCGATCACTCTGGTGACGCCGCGCGAGGCCTTCCGCCAGCGCCTGGTCGAGACCCGGGTCCGCTTCAAACGCCTCTCGGAGGACGACATCCAGGCCTATATCGGCTCCGGCGAATGGCGCGGCAAAGCCGGCGGCTACGCCGTGCAGGGCATCGCCGGCTCGTTCGTGGTCAAGATGGTGGGGTCCTACACCAACGTGGTCGGCCTGCCGCTCTACGAGACCACCACGCTGCTCGGCGGCGAAGGTTTCCCGATCCGCTTCGGCTGGCTCAACGCCACCGCCGTGTGAGCCGAACAGCCGCTCCTGCAAAAATCTCGAAAACAACCCCATGCACAGTAGAATTGGCCCCGCGGGAGCTGGCCGGGACGCCTGCGCTTCCGCCGGAGGAACCGCTTTGGCGACAGGCTCTTGAACTCCCTCACCCCGTGTAAGCTGTGCACCTTATGGACGACCAGGTGAAAAAGCCCGCAAGCCCCCTCAAAACCTGCCCGATCTGCGGCAAGCCGCAGTCCGAGGCGACCCGCCCGTTCTGCTCCTCGCGCTGCCGCGACGTCGATCTGAACCGCTGGCTGAAAGGCTCCTACGTCATTCCCGGCCGGGATGACGAGGCAGATGGAGAAGAATAACCCTGTTGTATCAATTATTTAAATTCTCGATGCGCCGCCGCGCGCCGTTCCCTCCGAGCCCCGTCCCGCCTTGTGCACAGCCGGGCCGCGCCCCGCAAAGCCATCGGCGAAGCGTGGGTGGACAGGCAGCCTTCAGCCCACTATAAACCGCCCGCTCGATGGGCTTTGGCCCCTCTTTGGAGCACGCCCAGGTAGCTCAGTTGGTAGAGCATGCGACTGAAAATCGCAGTGTCGGTGGTTCGATTCCGCCCCTGGGCACCAAAACTACGCCTTTCCGCGCTGGAAACGATCTCGTACGATTGCGTTCTTGGGTCGAAAGCCCAACTCGACCGCAGCCGCAGAGGTCGCTGAATGTATGCGCTCTGGGGGCCCGCTGGATCGAGCCGACAACAAGGCGCCTAGAAAGTCGCCCGGGCCGATTGGTCGATCAAGCCGGATCGTTGCACCATCTGCTCAATGACGGTGAGCCAGATCTCGTAGTAGTCCCAGCTTGGGTCGGTCTTGTCGTGGGTGGCCTCCCAAGCGGCGATGCTTGATATCATTTCCGAACGGAAATCCTCCCATTCGAACAAGCCTTGTTTGGAGAGAGCAAGCGCCAGCCCGAATGCCTGGCGCTCCCAGGGCGCGCCGAAGCAAAGGCTTCCGTTGTCCTTGGGTGGCATGTCGGGCCTCCCCAACATGCTTCCCAGGGCAAAATGCTCGAAATTCGCTTGCATGGCGTCAGGTGCTCGGCGGCTTGACGATCGCGACGCCCATCATCGACTCAGGTGTGACAAGAGCTGCCAGTTGCTCTTCGCTGAAGCCGTCGGTGCCTGCCGGTCGTTCCGGGACAACGAACCAGCGGATCTGGGCGCTGCTGTCCCAGGTCCTGATTTCCTTTTCCGGCGCAATGTTCAGGCCAAATTCGCTCAGCACTTTGCGGGGCTCGCGCGCAGCTCGCGCGCGGAACGAAGGATCCTTGTACCAATAGGGCGGCAGGCCAAGAATCGGCCAAGGATAGCAAGAACAGAGGGTGCAGATGATGAGATTGTGCACCTCCGGCGTGTTGATCGCCGCTTGCATATGCTCGCCTTCGGCGCCGGCTCCCTTGGTCACGAAGTTCATTTGTTCGACTGCAGCCATGGTGTCTTCGGCCAGTATCTTCTTGAACGCCGGATCGACCCACGCTTTCGCAACGAGCTTGGCGCCATTGAACGGGCCCATTTCGGTCGCGAAGATCGCCATGATCTTGTCCACCGTCTCGCGGGTGATGACGCCTTTCTCGATGAGCAGGGCCTCCAGCGCGCGGACGCGCGCCGCATTCAGCGTTTCTCGGTCCGTGGAATACTCGAAACGTTGCATCGTGGGGCTCCTCAGGATGCGGTGGCTGGTTCGAGGTAGGCCTCGAACAGGTCTGCGTAGAAGGTAAAATTCTGCTCGGTATTCCCTGGCCACAGTGTTTCGGGGTCGAATTTGACGCAGTAGACGGGCATTGCCTTGCCGATTCCGTCCGGCCCGGTGTCGCAAAGGTAGGCGTAAGCGTCGGGATACACGCTATCGATTATGCCCGCCTTGTTCCGAAGATGTCCTGGCAAGCGAGTGTGATCGACCGATTTCGGATCGGCGACGCAAACGGCGTCGCCGGGCACGAAGCGCGGTTGCGTTGAGCGCTCTCGTTTCGGATCGTCGCCGATCAGCAGATATTTCCGCACGCGAGCGTCCACCGCGGCGTCTCCGCCTTTCGGCATCACGGGGGTTGTCGTCAAGAAGGTTTTGGTTCGCGCGTCGAGTTCTGTCTGAGTGATGTAACCCATCGCGACGAAATAGGCCGAGATTCCGCCAAGCCACTTTTCATAATAGCGGAATTTGAAGTAATCGAACGGATTCATCGATTCTGCGCCCTTGCGCAGGTCGGCCCAGGTCCATTCGGTGTTGAATGTACTTGGCGTCGTTTCGAGATCGAGTTGCGGGCTCAGTGCCATCATCGCCGTGTGGATGCCGAAGATTCTCTCCTCCCAGGCTTCCACGAACACACGCGTTTCGAGTGAAATCGGATCGAGACCTTCGAGGCCTCCTAGATAGTGTTGCAACTTCATTGTTGCGGCGCCCTCTTTTGGGTTTGATCACATAACCAGACTGGTATCTGACAAGGTCAGATCGGCAATCTCATTTCGAATTCGCGTTGCATCGAGCCTTCTTCCGATGAAGACGATCGCGCTGGTGCGGTGCTCATTCGAGGCCCAAGCCCTGCCTGGTCGACCTTCGAGTGTCATATGGACTCCATGGAAAACCCAACGCCGGGCCTCGCCCGTCAGCGACAGGATACCCTTGCAGCGGAGAAGGGTTTCACCATTCTCCAGGACAAACATATTGAGCCACCGGAAGAAGCGAGGCCCGTCGAGGGCGCGTTCTTCGCGTACTTCGACACTCACCACTGAGGAGTCGTGCTCGTGCTCGAGCTCGGAGAGCAGCAGTGGTTCGATGGACAAGCAGTTTTTCAAATCGAAAGCCTTGACGTCGACGATCGAGGCGACGTCTACCCGACCGTCGATCGCTCCGACCATCGGAGCCATCGGATTTATGGTCCGAATAGTCGACTCGCATCTGGCGCGTGCGTCTTGGTCGACAAGATCCAGCTTGCTTATCACCACGACGTCGGCGAAGGCGATCTGCTCGGCCGCGACGTTCTCGCCGGAGCCCTGATCGGCGAGCCACCGGTCTATATTGATGGCGTCGACCACTGTCACGACCGCATCGAGCGCCGTGACTTCGGAAAGTACCTCGTCGACAATAAAGCTTTGAATCACGGGGGCTGGATCGGCCAACCCGGTAGTCTCGATGAGGATGCGGCGGATTGGCCTTGTTCCTGAGAGGAGATTGGTGATCGTCGAAACAAGATCCGTGCGGACCGTACAGCAGATGCAGCCGTTGTTGATCTGGAGAATCTCCTCCTCAACCCCGACGACCAGCTCGGCGTCGATGCTGATCGCTCCGAACTCATTCACGATAACCGCCGAGTCGGCCATCAAGTCGCTTTCGAGCAATTTATTCAGCAGCGTCGTCTTGCCGGATCCGAGAAAGCCAGTGAGGATAGTGACCGGAATTTTTTGTGATGTTGCCATTGTTGCCGCCAGATTGTTCCAACGCGTGTCGCATGTCTGATGCAGTGTGGGATGCGCCGCTTGAGTGGCGTCATCGCAACGAGGACCTGCGACGGCGAGATTCGACGTCGCAGGTATGCGATTGCGCGATTACCCGCGGATGTCGCGACCACGGGTTTCCGGCAGCAAGAGTGCCCCGATGATCGCGGTCAAACCGGCAACCGCGATCGTGTACCAAAGCCCGCCGAAGATGTTGCCGGTCGCAATGACGACTGTCGTTGCGACGAACGGAGCAAAACCGCCGATCCAGCCGTTCCCGAGCTGCAGGGCGACGGACACGCCGCTGTAGCGGATCTGGACAGGAAAGAGTTCGACCAGGAGAGCCCCAAGCGGCCCGTAAACCATCGTCGCCAGGAACACCAAAGCGAACAAGATGGCGATCACCATCGGACCGTTGGGCTGAGCCGGCGACTTCGCCGACGGGAGGCCTCGTTCGGTCAGCTCCTTCAGAAGCTTGGCTCCATCGAAGGCGGTCGCCAGATCGTCGTTGATCTGGACGCTAAGGGATGCAGTATCGGCCTTCACGACGTATGGGACGGCATTCGCAGTCAGGAATGCCTTCACGCGCGTACATTCCTTCGTCGCTTGGGGGCGGAAGAGCTGAGCAATCCAGGACTGATCCTCGCCGCAGTCGTCGCCGTGTACGACCACCGAAGTGTTGGCGCGGAATTCTGCAAGCGCCGGATTGCCGTAAGTCGCAAGACTCTGGAATAGCGGCATGATCAGCAGGGCAGATAGGGCGCATCCCGTGACAACGATCCACTTGCGCCCCACCTTGTCGGAGAGCCAGCCGAAGAACAGGAAG
>NZ_JARWCR020000100.1:0-26217 GCF_029846695.2 Bradyrhizobium nivariense
ATCATCGAGGCATTCCGGCAACAGCGTCGTCTGCTGGCGATCCGCCCCTTGAACGAAACCCCGCATCACTTCCCCCGCCGATTCAGCAAGGAATCATAGCATCGACGGGGTTTTCACACAGCCTGGGCCCTTAGCCGAAGAGCCGCCAGGCCATCGCGACGTCGCTTCTCAGGCATAGATCGGACATGAGAAGGCTCGTCCCGGATCGCCGCTTGTGAGCCGGAACGGTCCTCGTCAAGCGAACGGACCCGTTGCAGACGATCTGTACAACGCGTACCGTCGCCGACGTCGATGCAAGGAACCCAATGACTGATCGAGAAAAGATTCTAATTGCCCTTCGCGAAAAGCCTCTGAAGACTTTCGAAATCATGAAGCGCGTGAACATAAAGAATCAGGACGACTGCCAATCGCTCCTGTTGAAGATGCGTGACGACGGCGCCGTGAAGTTCGATATTCACAAGGGGAATTGGCGCGTTGCGTGACGACATTCGCTTGGTCACCAGCGGCTGGTGGAATTGCTTCCAGGTTCCTGTCAGCGGAGAGAACGACTGGCCGCCTTCGGGCGGTTTTTCTTTTGGCGGTAACTTCCGTTGGTCGCCGCCAAGTTCTAAGACGCCCCCTCGAAGCGCCTGAAGGCAGCTTGCGGCTCTTCTGCGATCCAGCGATGTCCGCTACCGCGCCGTTATCGGCGGATAAGCGGACATCACGCGTACCGGAGCAGAGCACTCCGATCTAACCTAAAGCGCGATGAGATGATGATGAATCATCATCGCGCTTTAGGTTGTTGTTTGAGCATGATCTTTTCGGAAAACCGCTTCGCACTTTTCCGGATCATGCTTTAGTTGACGCGGCCTTGGGCGCGCCTACTCCTCGTCTTCGTCGTCTTCATCCTCGTCTTCGTCGTCGAGCTCTTCCAGGTGCTCGAGCACCGCGAACGGAAGCGTCTCGCGAAACAGATCGCCTTCCGCGCCCATCCAAACACAGATCACGTCGTCGCCCTTCACGTCCGCGACGGTGAGCGGCTGCCCGCCGGATTTCAGCATGACGATATCGCCGGCTTTTAGTTCCATGGATGGTCCTCTTGGGTTGATTGACGGGAGAAGCTAGCAAACCGGCATGACACGCCGATCACGGGCCGCGGGCTCAGTGGATGTGTTGCGGTAGCGCGCATCCGCCGGCCGGACTGCTGAAACGCCGATCAGAGAGTTTTAAGCCGGAGCGGTCCCATGACGAGAGGCAATGGCGCCTGTTCGATGGATGGCGCAAGGGCTTTCCGTCCCGTGCGCCGCGACGATGACACCATGCGCCTGTTTTGCCCGACGGAGCAAATGATTTCGCTGGTCCGCAAGTCCTTGATTTTGCGGCTGCCGGCTACTGTGCATGGGGTTGTTTTCGATGTTTTTTTGTTCGTGCCCTGGTCAGGCCCGGTCCGGCACCAGTTCGCTCAGCGAGCGGATGATGCGGTCGGGCGTCACGGTCGAGCCTCCGGGCAGGCCGTCGCCGTGCACGTCGATCCAGATCGAATAGATGCCGAGGCGCTGCGGCGTCACGACTTCCCATTCCAGATTGTCGCCGATCATCCAGGTGTCTTTTGCAGTGACGCCGAGCGCGTCCATCGCGTGCAGATAGGCGCGCTCCTCGGGCTTGCCGAAACCGTGCTCGCCCTCGATCTGGATATGGTGGAAGCGGTGCGCCAGCTCGAAGCGCTCGACCTTGGCGCGCTGGGTGTCGGCGGCGCCGTTGGTCACCAGCGCGAGCTTGATGCCGAGCGCCTTCAATTGATCGATGGCGTCATGCGCGCCGGGGAAGACGAACATCTCCTCCTCGCGATAGGTGGTGAAGCGGTCGGCGAGGCGAATGGCGAGATCGTCGGGCAGGGCGCGGTGACCGGCGGCCGCGAGCGCGGCGAAGCCGCCCTTGACGGTGAGGTGACGGGCTTCGGCGAGCTTGAGCCGCCACGAGGCGTCCGCGTTGGCCCAGAAGTTTTTCGCGAAAGCGAGCACCGTAGTTGCGACCAGTTGCGGCGGCAGCGGCGCAAGCTCCTCGGCGAACTCGTTCGCGATCGTGTTCCAGGCGATCTCGGGCCGGCCATAGGCCGACAGGATGGTGTCGTCCATGTCGATCAGCATGGCGCGCGGCAGCGGCGTCATTGCGGGCTTCATCGTGGTCATGGCCATTTCACCTCCGGCGGCAGCGACGACAGGATCGAATCGACATTGCCGCCGGTCTTGAGCCCGAAGATGGTGCCGCGGTCGTAGAGCAGGTTGAACTCGACATAGCGGCCGCGCCGGACCAATTGCTCCTCGCGATCATCCGCGGTCCAGCTTGTCGCGAAATTGCGCCGCACGATGTCAGGGTAGATCTTCAGGAAGGCGCGGCCGACATCCCGGGTGAAGGCGAGGTCGGCGTCCCAGTCGCCGCTGTCGTGCCAGTCGTAGAAGATGCCGCCGATGCCGCGCGCCTCTTTGCGGTGCGGCAGGTGGAAATACTCGTCGCACCACTTTTTGTACTTGTCGTAATCGGCAATCCCATTCGGCTGCGCGCAGGCTTGCTTCATCGCGGCGTGGAAGGCGATGGCGTCGGCATCGTCCTGCGTGCGCCGGCGGTCGAGCACCGGCGTGAGATCAGCGCCGCCGCCGAACCAGGCTTTTGTGGTGACGACGAAGCGCGTGTTCATGTGCACCGCGGGCACGTGCGGATTGCGCAGATGCGCGATCAGCGAGATGCCGGAGGCCCAGAACTTCGGGTCTTCCGCCGCGCCCGGGATCTGCGCGCGAAACTCGGGCGCGAACTCGCCGTGCACGGTCGAGCAGTGCACGCCGACCTTCTCGAACAGCCGGCCTGACATCATCGACATCACGCCGCCGCCGCCGGCCGCGCCGGTATGATCGGTGCGGTGCCAGGGCGTGCGCTCGAAGCGGCCGGCCTCGCCCGGATAGAGGCTTTGGGGGGCGTCGTCCTCCAGCCGCTCGAAGCTCGCGCAGATGTCGTCGCGCAAGGCTTCGAACCAGGCGCGTGCGCGGGTCTTGCGGTCTTCGATCAAGCTCGGGTCCATCGTGGATGTCATTCTCTCAGCCCTGTCGTCAGCCCTGTCGTCAGTTTTGCGGACCGTAATAGGTGCAGCTCTCGTTGCAGCTGTCGCGGTGGATGCTGACGCGGGTGAGCTTGCCGATATGGGCCAGCCGTTCCCAGACGAAGCGCGAGAGGTTTTCCAGCGTCGGTGTGCCCAGCGCCTCGATCTTGTTGAGGTACTTGTGGTCCAGCGTGACGCGCACGTCCTCGATGGCGCGCTGGACGAGGCCGAGATCGACCACCATGCCGGTCGCAGGGTCCGGCGTGCCGCGCAGCGTCACCTCGGCGCGAAAGGAGTGGCCGTGGATCTCTTCGCTGGCCGCGCCAAACGTCGTTCCCGACAATGAGTGCGCGGCCTCGAAGCGGAACGATTTCGTCAATTCCCACATCTGTTCGAAAACCAATCCTATCTGATACCGAGCGACTTATGCGTCTGCACGCTGAGCCGCCATTGCGGATGATTCAGGCAATAGTCGATTGCGCGCGCGGTGTTTTGGGCGACCTCGGGCCCGTCCATCGGCTGCAGCGAGAAGCGCTCGAAGGCGAGATCCGCGAAGGCCTCCGGCGCGGCGAGCGCCTGCGGATAGACCAGCTTCAGCTCGTGGCCGCGCCGGATCACCAGATCGCTGCCGCCCTTCGGGCTGACGCAGATCCAGTCGAGTCCTTCCGGCGGGGCGATCGTGCCGTTGGTCTCGACCCCGATCTCGAAGCCGCGTGCATGAAGCGCCTCGACCAGCGCGGCATCGACCTGGAGCAGCGGCTCGCCGCCGGTGAGCACCACGTAACGGTTTTCGGTGGAGGCTGTCCATTGCGCGGCGATGGTGCCGGCGAGTTCCGCGGCCGAGGCGTAGCGCCCGCCGAGCGTGCCGTCGGTGCCGACGAAATCGGTGTCGCAGAATTTGCAGGTCGCGCCCGCGCGGTCGGCCTCGCGCCCGCTCCAGAGATTGCAGCCGGCAAAACGGCAAAATACCGACGCGCGCCCGGCATGGGCGCCTTCGCCTTGCAGGGTCAGGAAGATTTCCTTGACCGCGTAACTCAACCGTCTCTCCTCAATCCTATGGGCCCATGGGGTTCCGGAGCTGCCGTAGCGCTTCGCCTGCGGCCATCGCCGCAGTCATGGCGACATTGAGCGACCGCAGCCCCGGCGTGATCGGGATCACCAGCCGCGCGTCCGCAGCCTCGACCACCGCGTCGGTGACCCCGGCGCTCTCGCGCCCGAATAGCAGGATGTCCGCCGTCTGGTAACGGAAATCGCGATAGTCGGTCGCCCCTTTGGTGGTGAACAGCAGCAGCCGGGCGCCGCGGCCCGCGCGCCATTGCTCGAATTTCGACCAGGAGTCGTGGCGGGTGATGCTGACATGGTCGAGGTAGTCCATTCCCGCCCGGCGGAACAGGCGGTCGGAGACGGGGAAGCCGGCGGGTTCGATGATATGGGCTGATAGTCCCAGGCAGGCGCAGAGCCTGAGAATCGTGCCGGTGTTCTGGGCGATGTCGGGTTGGAAAAGCGCTATGTGCATGGCGGGACAGTGGGCTGGTGTGGATCGAAAATGTCTCAATAAAACATCGCTGGCCGCGGAATTCGTGCATTGCACGCTCCCGCGCCGATAGCGGGCTTGCGCTCGCCCGGCAAGGGTGCCAATAGAACGATTCTGGACTGCTGTTTTCGCCTTGTTTTGGTGGGGACACTTGAAGTTCTGCCGCCGCGGGGGGGCCGCGGGCGCCGGCAGGCTGTTCTGGGGACCTTGGGGGCCTCTGGAGCGGTTCCGCCGGCTGCATAAGAAGAAAGGGTTGGAATCGTGACGACAGCGTCTTCGGCGGACCATCCGACACGCCGTGATTTCTTATTCGTTGCAACGGGGGCAGCTGCAGCAGTAGGGGGCGCAGCCGCGCTCTGGCCCTTCGTCTCCCAAATGAATCCTGATGCGTCGACCATCGCCGCCGGTGCGCCGATCGAGGTCGATCTCAGTCCGGTCGCCGAGGGACAGGACATCAAGGTGTTCTGGCGCGGCAAGCCGATCTACATCAGCCACCGCACCAAGAAGCAGATCGACGAGGCGCGCGCCGTCAACGTGGCGAGCCTGCCCGATCCGCAGTCCGACGAAGCCCGGGTCAAGTCCGGCCACGACCAGTGGCTGGTCGTGATCGGCATCTGCACCCATCTCGGCTGCATCCCGATCGCCCATGAAGGCAATTACGACGGGTTCTTCTGCCCCTGCCATGGTTCGCAGTACGATTCGTCCGGCCGCATCCGTCAGGGGCCCGCGCCCGCGAACCTGCCGGTGCCGCCGTACCAGTTCGTTTCCGACACCAAAATCCAGATCGGCTGAGCTTCGGATCCTCGTCCGAAGCTTCGCGCCGTCTCGTCGTACTATTTCCTCAGGATCGCATCATGAGCGGACCATCCGACTACCAGCCGAGCAATCCGGCCCTGCAATGGATCGAGCGACGTCTGCCGATCATCGGTCTCGTCCATTCCTCCTTCGTGGTCTATCCCACCCCGCGCAACCTGAACTACTGGTGGACCTTCGGCGCCATCCTCTCCTTCATGCTGGGGATCCAGATCCTGACCGGCGTGATCCTGGCGATGCACTACACGCCGCATGCCGACCTCGCCTTCAAGTCGGTCGAGCTTCTGGTTCGCGATGTCAATTACGGCTGGCTGCTGCGCAACATGCATGCCGTCGGCGCCTCCATGTTCTTCTTCGCGGTCTACGTCCACATGCTGCGCGGCCTCTATTACGGCTCCTACAAGGAGCCGCGCGAGGTGCTGTGGATCCTCGGCGTCATCATCTACCTCCTGATGATGGCGACCGGCTTCATGGGCTACGTGCTGCCGTGGGGCCAGATGAGCTTCTGGGGCGCCACCGTCATCACCAACCTTTTCTCCGCTATTCCCTATGTCGGCGAGAGCATCGTGACGCTGCTGTGGGGCGGCTATTCGGTCGGTAACCCGACGCTGAACCGCTTCTTCTCGCTGCACTATCTGCTGCCGTTCCTGATCGCGGGCGTCGTCGTGCTCCACGTCTGGGCGCTGCACGTCGCCGGCCAGAACAACCCTGACGGCGTCGAGCCGAAGACGGAAAAGGACACGGTTCCGTTCACGCCGCACGCGACCATCAAGGACGGGTTCGGCGTTGCCTGCTTCCTGTTGCTCTACGCCTGGTTCATCTTCTACATGCCGAACTATCTCGGCGACGCCGACAACTACATCCCGGCGAATCCGGGCGTGACGCCGCCGCACATCGTGCCGGAATGGTATTACCTGCCGTTCTACGCGATCCTGCGCTCGATCCCGAACAAGCTCGCGGGCGTGATCGGGATGTTCTCGGCGATCATCATCCTGTGCTTCCTGCCCTGGCTCGACGCCGCCAGGACGAAGTCGTCGAAGTACCGTCCGCTGGCCAAGCAGTTCTTCTGGATCTTCGTCGCGGTCTGCATCCTGCTCGGCTATCTCGGCGCGCAGCCGCCGGAAGGCATCTATGTGATCGCCGGCCGGGTGCTGACATTCTGCTACTTCGCCTATTTCCTGATCGTGCTGCCGCTGCTCGCACGCATCGAGACGCCGCGGCCGGTGCCGAACTCGATCTCGGAGGCGATCCTCGCCAAGGGCGGCAAGGCCGTGGCCTCGGTCGCAGTCATGCTCGTCGCCGCCGGCGCTCTGTTCCTCGGCAGTCTGCAGGATGCCCGCGCCAACGAAGGCAGCGACAAGCCGCCGGGCAACAAATGGTCCTTCGCCGGTCCCTTCGGCAAGTACGATCGCGGCGCGTTGCAGCGCGGCCTGAAGGTCTACAAGGAAGTCTGCGCCAACTGTCACGGCCTGTCCTACGTCGCCTTCCGCAACCTCGCGGAAGCCGGTGGTCCCGGCTATTCGGTCGCGCAGGCCGCTGCCTTCGCGTCGGACTACAAGGTCAAGGACGGTCCGAATGACGCGGGTGACATGTTCGAGCGTGCCGGCCGCCCGGCAGACTATTTTCCCTCGCCATTCCCGAACGAGCAGGCGGCGCGTGCGGCGAACGGCGGCGCGGCGCCGCCGGATCTGTCGCTGATCACCAAGGCGCGTTCCTATGAGCGCGGCTTCCCGATGTTCATCGTCGACTTCTTCAGCCAGTATCAGGAACAGGGCCCGGACTACGTCTCGGCGGTGCTCCAGGGCTTCGAGGACAAGGCGCCGGAGGGGGTGACCATCCCGGAGGGCTCCTACTACAACAAGTACTTCCCGGGCCACGCCATCAAGATGCCGAAGCCGCTCAGCGACGGCCAGGTGACCTATGACGACGGCTCGCCCACCACGGTCGCGCAATATGCCAAGGACGTCACCACGTTCCTGATGTGGACCGCCGAACCGCACATGGAAGCGCGCAAGCGCATGGGCCTCCAGGTGTTCGTGTTCCTGATCATCTTCGCCGGCCTGATGTACTTCACCAAGAAGAAGGTCTGGGCCGCCTCCCACTGAGCGGTTCGAGGCGAGACGAGACATGAAGAAGCCCCCGCAAGGGGGCTTTTTTGTTGCACACGAGCGTGTGTTGTCTGGCGCGATTGCCTATCGTGCTCGCAGCGGCCAAAATACCGGCAACCGCTCCCCCAAACTCGTCGGAGGACACCATGGGAACCGCCATCACCTTCAAGCGCCCGGACGGCAAGGACGCATCGGGCTATCTCGCCAATGCCGCGCGCGGCAACGCGCCGGGCGTGGTGGTCATCCAGGAATGGTGGGGCCTGTCGGACCAGATCAGGGGCCTGTGCGACCGCTTCGCGCTGGCCGGTTTCGATGCGCTGGCGCCCGATCTCTACAAGGGCAAGGTGGTGCCCTATCACGACACCGACGCGGCCGGCAAAGAGATGAACTCGCTCGACTTCATGGACGCCACCACGCAGACCGTGCGCGGCGCCACGCAATATCTGTCGCGCAACGGCGCCAAGGTCGGGCTAACAGGCTTCTGCCTCGGTGGCGCCGTCACCATCATCGGCTCAGTGCATGTGCCGGAGCTCGCCGCCGGTGTCGTGTTCTACGGCATTCCGCCGGAGCAGGCGGCCAAGCCCGCCGACGTCAAGATCCCGCTCCAGGCCCATTTCGCCAACAAGGACGATTGGTGCACGCCCGAGCTGGTCAATGGTTTCGAAAAGGCCATGAAGGCCGCCGGCAAGTCGCTGGAGCTGTTCCGCTATGACGCCGAGCACGCCTTCGTCAACGAGCAGCGCCAGTCGGTGCACGACCGCGAAGCCGCCGAGCTCGCCTGGGGAAGGGCGACGGAGTTTTTCCGGAAGCATCTGGGGTAGTCGCCCGTAGCCCGGATGGAGCGCAGCGCAATCCGGGTTTGGTGTCACGATAGACAGCCCCGGATTGCGCTGCGCTCCATCCAGGCTACCGCGTTGGCCACCCTTGACGCCGTCCCCGCCCCATGGTGAGTATCCGCCCCATGAGCACCGCCGTCCGCCCAGCCCGTCTTTGGTGGCGCACCTCCTAAGAGGTGGCCGGTGCGATTTCTTTTCCCAAATCGTCGAAGGTCGCCCACGCAGTGCGGCGGCCTGATCGTTTGTCCTGTGTGGCGTTCCCTCGGCAAGTTTCGTAAGAGGACCACATGAACAGGACCGTCTTTGCCCTCCCGGCCAGAAGCGACTATGTGACCCGCTCAGGTCTCGCGATCACGCGCGTGGCGGAGCAGTTTACCGGTGGCGCCAACCGGCTCGACGATCTCATCAGCCTGCTCGACCGGCGCCGCGGCGTGGTGCTGTCCTCGGGCACGACCGTGCCCGGCCGCTACGAGAGTTTTGACCTCGGCTTCTCCGATCCGCCGCTCAAGCTCGAGACCGCTGGCTTCAATTTCAAGCTGGAGGCTTTGAACGAGCGCGGACAGGTGCTGATCGCCTTCCTCGCTGACGTGCTGCGCGAACCCTGCGTGGTGATCTCCGAGAAAACCGCCTCGCGCCTTGCCGGCCACATCATCCGCGGCGAAGCCCCGATCGACGAAGACCAGCGCACGCGGCGTGCCAGCGTGATGTCGCTGGTGCGCGATCTCGTCGCCGCCTTCTCCGCCAATGACGACGGGCTGCTCGGCCTGTTCGGCGCCTTCGCCTACGACCTCGTGTTCCAGATCGAGGACCTCGTGCAGAAGCGCGCGCGTGAGAGCGACCAGCGCGACATCGTGCTCTACGTCCCCGATCGCCTGCTGGCCTATGACCGCGCCACCGGCCGCGGCGTCGTACTCACTTACGATTTCGCCTGGAAGGGCAGATCCACCGCGGGCCTGCCGCACGAGACCGCCGAGAGCCCGTACCTCAAGACACCGCGCCAGGGTTTTGCCGATCACGCGCCCGGCGAATATCAGGCCACCGTCGAGACCGCGCGCGCGGCCTTTGCGCGTGGCGATTTGTTCGAGGCGGTGCCGGGGCAGCTCTTCGCCGAGCCCTGCGACCGCTCGCCGGCGGAAGTGTTCCAGCGGCTCTGCGTCATCAACCCCTCGCCCTACGGCGCGCTGATGAATCTTGGCGAGGGCGAGTTTCTCGTCTCGGCTTCGCCCGAAATGTTCGTGCGCTCGGACGGGCGCCGGGTCGAGACCTGCCCCATCTCGGGCACGATCGCGCGCGGGACTGATGCGATCGGCGATGCCGAACAGATCCGCCAGCTCCTGAACTCGGAGAAGGACGAGTTCGAGCTCAACATGTGCACCGACGTCGACCGCAACGACAAGGCGCGCGTCTGCGTCCCCGGCACGATCAAGGTGCTGGCGCGCCGGCAGATCGAGACCTATTCAAAGCTCTTCCACACCGTCGACCATGTTGAGGGCATGCTGCGTCCCGGCTTCGATGCGCTCGACGCCTTCCTCACCCACGCCTGGGCCGTCACGGTAACAGGCGCGCCAAAGCTCTGGGCGATGCAGTTCGTCGAGGATCACGAGCGCTCGCCGCGGCGCTGGTATGCCGGCGCGATCGGGGCGGTGAATTTCGACGGCAGCATCAACACCGGCCTCACCATTCGTACCATCCGGATGAAAGAGGGCCTCGCCGAGGTCCGCGTCGGCGCGACCTGCCTGTTCGACTCCGATCCCGCCGCGGAAGACCGTGAATGCCAGGTCAAAGCCGCAGCTCTGTTCCAGGCGCTGCGCGGTGATCCGCCAAAGCCGCTGTCAGCCTTCGCGCCCGATGCCACCGGTTCGGGCAAGCGGGTGCTGCTGATCGATCACGACGACAGTTTTGTGCACATGCTCGCCGACTATTTCCGTCAGGTCGGTGCCGATGTCACCGTGGTCCGCCATGTGCATGCGCTCGACATGCTCAAGCGGAAGAGGTGGGATTTGCTGGTGTTGTCGCCCGGGCCCGGCAGGCCTGAGGATTTCGGGATCAAGAAGACCATCGACGCGGCGCTGGAGAACAAGCTGCCGGTGTTCGGCGTCTGTCTCGGCGTCCAGGCGATCGGCGAATATTTCGGCGGCGAGCTCGGGCAGCTCACGCATCCCGCCCACGGCCGGCCCTCGCGGGTGCAGGTCCGCGGCGGGCGGTTGATGCGGAATCTGCCGAACGAGATCGTCATCGGCCGCTATCACTCGCTCTATGTCGAGCGCGACAGCATGCCGGAGGTTTTGTCCGTCACCGCCAGCACCGAGGACGGCGTGGCCATGGCGCTGGAGCACAAGACCCTGCCGGTCGCCGGCGTGCAATTCCATCCGGAATCGCTGATGTCGCTCAGTGGCGAGGTGGGCTTGAGAATTGTCGAGAACGCGTTCCGGCTGGATGCGCGTGTTGATTGAGAGGCAACAATGATCTTTGACCACGATCTGAAGGCGAGCGTCCGCACCATCCCGGACTACCCGAAACCCGGGATCATGTTCCGCGACATCACCACGCTGCTCGCGGATGCGCGCGCGTTCCGTCGCGCGGTCGACGAACTCGTCAATCCCTGGGCCGGTAACAAGATCGACAAGGTCGCCGGCATGGAGGCGCGCGGCTTCATCATCGGCGGCGCGGTGGCGCATCAGGTGTCCGCCGGCTTCGTGCCGATCCGGAAAAAAGGCAAGCTGCCGCACACCACCGTGCGCATCGCTTACTCGCTCGAATATGGCATCGACGAGATGGAGATGCATGTCGACGCCATCCAGCCCGGCGAGCGGGTGATCCTGGTCGACGACCTCATCGCCACCGGCGGCACCGCGGAGGGCGCGGTGAAGCTGCTGCGGCAGATCGGCGCCAATGTGGTCGCCGCCTGCTTCATCATCGACCTGCCCGAGCTCGGCGGCGCCGCCAAACTGCGCGCGATGGACGTGCCGGTGCGCACGCTGATGACGTTCGAGGGGCATTGAGCCAGGACGGCAAATAATATTGTCCGGGTAAATTATCGCCTAGGACCGTTGCAGGATCAGGCTGAGCTCGAGCTCGCGGAAGGCGAGGTAATTGCGCCGGGTCCACTGGTGCAGCTCGGTCGAGGCGTCCTTCTCCTGGCGCAGATAGCCGGTGAAGGAGAAGTTCAGCCGGTCGATGTAGGTCTTCAGGAAGCCGGGCAGGGCGGGCAGGCGGAACACCCGCCCGGCAGCCATCGCGGCCGGCAGCTCTCCGCGCACGATGTGCTCGTTGTCCACCGTGATCAGGTTGATCCGCGGGATCTGTTCGCGCAGCATCTCGTGGCCGCGGGCCGAGACGCGGTCGGTGTCGGCAACGAACAGGATCATCGGCGCGACGTGGCGGCGCGCGGCCTCTTTCAACAGGCCGATCTCGTCGGCCATCTTGAAGAACTCGTCAAAGGCGTGGAAGCCGAGGTCAATCACTTTGGCAAGCCCGTCATCGATGATGACGCGATCCATCAGCTGCATCTTGCCATAGGTGTCGATCACGTCGGCGGTCTCTGTGATCTTTGGCAGATAGTCGAGCAGCGACGGCTCCTTCAGGTTGACGTCGAAGGCCGCGACGTTGCCGTTCTTGAGCAGCAGGAATTCGCTCAAAAGCCGCGCCAGCAGGGTCTTGCCGACCTGCGGGCGGGGCGAGCAGATGATGTAGAGGGGCGTTGCGGGCATCGATGGCTATATCAGTCGAACTTGGCGACCAATCCAGCCGTATCCGCCCGGCTTGCGCAACTATTTTTCGCTGCTGCGAGTGGCGGGCTTGGAGCCGACGATGTCGGTCAGGCGGATTCGGTCGAACTCGCTCCAGACATTGGCGAGCCAGTGCCGGACATAACCGCGCAGCACGAAAGAATAGTTCGCGGCATCGTCGTTGATGCCCTTGTTGGCGACGAATTTCAGGAACGGGACGGAGGACACCTCGACCTGCTCATAGGCCATCTCGTTGAGCTTGGGGATGGTCAGCTCGGTCGCGTCCTTGATGCGGTGGAAGTAGGAATTGTAGGTCGCCTGGTCCCACTGGAAGAACTGGGTGTCGTTGATGAAGTTCTTCACCAGGAAATATTTCGCGCCGGTCATGAAGCCCGCAGTCTCGGCGATCTCGTCCAGCGAGGCGATCGAGGGGCCCAGGATGTGGAACACCGCGAAGGTGATCTGGCCGGCCTTGGCGGCGTCGAGGAAACCGATGTCGCGCAGCGAGGCGAGCGCCGGCGAGAGCAGGCCGGCGCGGACGTCGATCACGGTGACCGACGGGCTCGTCGCGTTGAGCGTATCGAAGATCTTCATCTGATCCGACGTCGTCGTCATGTCGACGATCTCGGTGATGTCAGGATGGAAGCGCTTCAGGGTTCCGCGCGGCGACTCCGTGTCGAAGGCGCGCGTCGGCACGTTGTTGGCGGAAAAATAATCGAGCAGGGTGCGCGACACCGTGGTCTTGCCGACCCCGCCCTTGTCCGCGCCCACCACAACCACTGCCGGCTTTGCCATTGCTGTCCCCTAACGCGCGCCCCCGATCGCGAGGTCGCAATCGGCCGGGCCCCAAATCGATGTCCCTAGGATGTCCCAGGAGGTCCCAAGTCTGCTGTTGGGCGCGAACATGGCAGAAACAAGGGAGAATTCAATTCCTCGGCGTGCAGTTACGGCAATTCCCGAGGTTTTTCCCAATCGCGACGAAGCCTGCCGCGCGTGGCGTCAAATCGCGCGCTCAATGGCGGCCCCAAGGACCCATGGGATTGCCTATCGGGTTGCTGCTTGCGGTTCCGGCGGGGCTGTGTGTCGGCACGGGCGGCGGACTGGCCGAGCCGCCTGCATCGTTCCAAGGTCCCTGGCGCAGCGGCGGTGGAGTGTCCTGCTGATCGACTTGCGTATCTGGCTCCTCGGCCTCGTCGGCGGGAGGCGGCAGCGGGCCGGGATCATGGCCGCCGGCGAACTTGACCAGCGCGTCGACCCGGGACTGCACCGAGGGGTGGGTCGCAAACAAATCGGCAAAACCCTCGCGCGGATTGTCGACACAGAGCTCCATCACCGCCGAGGTTGCGCCCGGCAGTTCGCCGCGGTTCTCGATCTTGCGCAGCGCCGAGATCATGGCGTCCGGGTTTTTCGTCAGCTCGACGGAGCCCGCGTCGGCGAGATATTCGCGCGAGCGCGACAGTGCGAGCTTCACCACCTGCGACAACAGCCAGGCCACCACGATCAGCACGACCGCGATGATGATAACGATGATCGCGCCGCCGCCGGAGCTCTTGCTGTCGCTCGACGACGAGGACGATCGTGACGATGAGGAGGAGCCCGACGACCACGAGCCGCCGGAACTCCAGCTGAAATTCGTGAACAGGCGGAAGAACAATTCGCCGAAGAAGCCGACCACGCCGGCGATGATGACGGCGACCACCATGAGCTGCACGTCGCCGTTCTTGATATGGGTCAGCTCGTGGCCCAGCACCGCCTCGATCTCCTTGTCGTTCAGCGCATTGAGGAGACCGGTGGTGACGGTGATCGAATATTGCCGCGGGTTGAGGCCGGTCGCGAACGCGTTCAGCGCCGGGCTCTCCATGATCTTCAGCTTCGGCATCGTGATGCCGCGCGAGATGCAGAGATTTTCGAGCAGATTGTAGAGCCGCGGCTGTTCCTGCCGGGTGACGTCGTGGCCGCCTGTTACGGCATCGATCATCGACTGGTGGAAGAAATAGGCGATCACGATCCAGGCCGCGGCCACGACGGTCGCAACCGGTGCGGCGACTTTCAGATCATAGAAGGCGCGTCTCAGATAATAGACGACGGTCTCGTCGCCGTTGATGACGACTTCGGCGATCAGCGCGCCGGCATAGACCAGCACATAGACCAGCGCGAACAGGCCGGCGAGCAGCAGCATCGAACGAAACTTGTTCGAGGCGATGTGCGTGTAGAGACCATACGCGGCCATGACGCGCTGCCCTGCCGGCCTATCGGCTCAACTCAGAACTTCACCTGTGGCGTGGCCTCGACCTCGGTGCGGCTGGCGCCGAGATCGAAGAAGTCCTTCCTGGTGAAGCCGAACATGCCGGCGAACAAGGCGGCGGGCATCTGCTGGATGCCGGTGTTGTATTCCTGGACTGCGCTGTTGAAGAAGCGGCGGCTGGCCGCGATCTTGTTCTCGAGGTCGGAGAGCTCGCTGGCGAGCTGCTGGAAATTGGCGTTGGCCTTGAGGTCCGGATAGGCCTCCGACAGCGCGATCAGCCGGCCGAGCGCGCCGGAGAGCTGGTTCTCGGCCGCGGACACCTGCGCCGGTCCCTGCGCCGACATCGCCGAATTGCGCGCCTTGATGACGTCGTCGAGCGTGCCGCGCTCATGCGAGGCATAGCCTTTCACCGTCTCGACCAGGTTCGGGATCAGGTCGTGGCGCTGCTTGAGCTGCACGTCGATGTCGGCAAAGGCCTGGCCGACGCGCTGGGCCAGCGCCACCAGACGGTTGTAGGCGCTGAAGGCGAACAGCACGAGGACGACGATGACGCCGAGAACGATCCAGCCGGTCGACATGGAGAACTCCTGATGGGGGAAGAAGGCGGACGCAGCCTAGCCCAAATTGGCGCACGGCGAGAGCCCGGCGCGGAGAGAAGGTAAGACTTGGTCGGATCGGGAACCATCCGAGTTCAAGGCAAAAAACGCGGGGGCAGGTTAACTTTCGGACATGACGGCATCCCCCCAGCGCCAGCGGCGGGCGCTTGCATAGGCGACCTTGTCGCGGCGGGGGATCCTGGCAAGTTCAACGCTTTGCTCAGTGCAGAGCTTTGCCGCGATCTCTGCCTTGCCGATATCCGGCGACGCCAGCACGCGTGCGGCGCGGGCGGCCGGCGGCGTACGGGTCAGCGCCACGTAGATGAAGCGCTCGTCCTCGAACGGCACCTCGGCGCCCTTGATTTGGCGGTGCGCCTGCGAGCGCGGCAGGCGCTGGGAGAAATGGCACCAGTCGGGCGCCGTCAGCGGACACGGCTTTTCGTGCGGGCAAGGCGCGGCGACATAGGCGCCCGCCGCGATCAGTTGCTGGCGCAAAGCGAGGATGCGCGCGTAGCCGGCGGGCGTGCCGGGCTCGATCACGACCAGCGCGTGGCGCGCTTTCGCCCACATCGTTTCCGCGAGCTTGCGTTGATCGCCCTCACTGAGCTCGCCGATAACATAGCTCGCAACGACGAGATCAGATTGCGAGACCTCGGCGAGGTTCGCAGCGGCATCGCCCGGCAGATAACGGCAATCCGCCAGACGCGTGCTGTCGCGCGCCAGTTCGAGCGCGAGACGGCTGAGCGTGGCGTTGGCGTCGAGCAGGGTGAAATCCTGCAGCGAGGAGAACGCCTCCGCGGCGGCCCAGCTCGCGGTGCCCGGACCTGCGCCGACGTCGAGCAGCGATTCAGGCGCGAAGTCCGGCGCAATCTCGCTTAGCGCATTGAGACTTGCCGCCACCGCCGCGTAGGTCGCCGGCATGCGCGCGAGCGCATAGGCGAGCGCATCGGCTTCCGACTTGATCGTGACGGAGCCGCCGCCTGCGCGATAGGTGGTCGAGATCTGCGACGATCGCCGTGCCGCATCGGTGCGGGAGAAGCCCTGGAGCTTGCCGTCAAGGGCCGCTTTCAGCTCGGCGGGGAGGGTGGGTGAGATCATGTTCCCATCGTCAGGCCCCGCGTAGGCGGGCATCCAGTATTCCGAGAGGGTAGCCGTTAACCGAGAAGTCACGGCGTACTGGATCATCCGCCTGCGCGGATGATGACGTCAATGGGTGCGTGACGCGCGCGGCCTCACGCCACGTTCTGGTCGAGAATGTCCACCGCCTCTTGCAGGTTCACCGACACCAGTTGCGAGACGCCGCGTTCGGCCATGGTGACGCCGAACAGGCGGTTCATCCGCGCCATCGTGATCGGGTTATGGGTGATGATGATGAAGCGCGTGTCGGTCGAGCTGGTCATCTCGTGCAGCAGGTTGCAATAGCGCTCGACGTTGTGGTCGTCGAGCGGCGCGTCGACTTCGTCCAGCACGCAGATCGGCGAGGGGTTGGTGAGGAACACCGCGAAGATCAGCGCCATCGCGGTCAGCGCCTGCTCACCGCCCGAGAGCAGCGACAACGTCTGCGGCTTCTTGCCCGGCGGCTTGGCGATGATCTCGAGACCTGCTTCCAGCGGATCGTCGCTCTCGATCAGATGCAGCGCGGCTTCGCCGCCACCAAACAGCTCGACGAACAGGCGCTTGAAGTGGCTGTTGACGACCTCGAACGAGGTCAGAAGCCGCTCGCGCGCCTCCTTGTTGAGGCTCTGGATGCCCTGGCGCAGCCGCTTGATGGCTTCGACGAGGTCGTCGCGCTCGGTGACCAGACCGTTGTGCTGGGTCTCGACCTCGCGCAGCTCTTCCTCGGCGCGCAGGTTGACCGCGCCCAGGCGCTCGCGATCGCGGCGCATTTTTTCGAGGTCTTCCTCGATGTCGTGCAGCGGCGGCAGCTCCGCGCCGGGCTCGATCTCGGCAAGGCCGGCAACGGCCTGCGGTTCGACTTCCAGCATGTCGCGGATCTCGCGCTCGATGTCCTCGAGCCGGCGTCGCGCGCCTTCCATGCGCTCCTCGGCGCGGGCGGTGGCCTCGCGGGAGCTCGACAGCGCCTCCAGCGTCAGCTTCGCGACGCGATCGGTTTCGGCCATCGCGGATTCCGCGCTGGCGAGCGCATCGGCGGCCATGCGGCGGTCGTTTTCGGCGTATTCGATCTCGGTGATCAGCGCGCTGCGCTTCTCCGCGAACACGGCCGGCGCGTTCTCGAGATCGCTGCGCTCGATCGAGACTTCGGTGATGCGGGTCTGGATGGTGTCGATGTGGGAGGCCGCGCTCTCCTTGCGGTTCTGCCACTCGGTGCGTTCGGCGAGGATCGCCTGCAGGCGGCGGTCGGCAAGCTCGGCCTCGCGCGCCAGCGCCTGCGCCTCGGCGCGGACCTGGGCGGCCATGCGGCGATGGCCTTCGATGTCGCTGCGGACGGCGGCAAGACGGGTTTCGGTGTCCTCGCTCGACGGCAGCTCGGAGATCCCGGCTTCGGCGTATTCGTAGGCGGCTTCGGCCTCGGCACGGTCGGCGGCGAGACGGCTGTGCGCTTCCGACAGCGTCGCCTTGCGCGCGGCGTGACGGTTGATCTCGCGCTCGGCGGTGGCATGGCGCTCGCGCGCGACGTTGAGCTCGCGCTGCGCGGCGCGCCAGGCTTCGCGGCTTGCACCTTCGGTGCTGGCGGCCATCTGCAGCTCGGCCTCGGCGTTCTCCAGCGCCTGACGTTTGATCTGGGCGTCGATGCGGGCCTGCTCCAGCTCGTTCTCGATGTCGACGAGGCGGGCGCGCTCGGCAAGCCGCCGCGCGGCGCCGGTCGGCGCGTGGGCCGCGGCGACAAAGCCGTCCCAGCGCCAGACGTCGCCTTCGGGCGAAACCAGCCGCTGGCCGGTCTTGAGCTGCGAGACCAGCTCGGCGCCGCGCTCGCGCGGAACCACGCCGATCTGCGCCAGGCGGCGGGCCAGCTCGGTCGGCGCCTGCACGTGGCTCGCGAGCGGCACGACGCCCTCGGGCAACTCCGGATCGCCGTCGGTGACGCCGGCATTGGTCCAGCGCATCGGCGCAGATGGATCGACCGGGGCGTCGAGATCGTCGCCGAGCGCTGCGCCGATCGCCTTTTCAAAACCCTTGTCGACGGTGATGCCGTCGATGATCGGCGGCCACAGATTCTTGGTCTCGCCGTTGACGATCTTGGAGATCGTGCGCGCCTCGGTATCGAGCCGCTGCACGCGCTTGTCGGCTTCGACGAGCGGCGAGCGCGAGGATTCCAGCGTCTGTCGCGCGGCGACGTGCGCGGCTTCACTGGCCTGAGCGGCGGCTTCCGAGGCCGCCAGCGTCTGCTCGGCGTTCTCGACCGTCGCGGTCAGCTCGTCGAGATCGCCGAAGCCGCCGGTCTCCTCAATGAGCTTCTGCTCCTCCGCCGCGACGTTCGAAATCTCCTGATCGAGCCGGGCGAGCTTGTCGCGGTGGGTTCGAACGTTGGCTTCGAGTTGATTGCGCTTGGCGGTGAGGTCGGCGAGCGCGGTGGTGAGCTCGGCGAACTGCTGCTCGGTTTCGGTCAGCACCGCCTCGGCTTCGGCGACACGCTCGTCGACGCCGGAGCGCTTCTCGACGCGCGACTTGATCTCTTCCTTCAGCTCGGAATCTTCGGCGTCGAGGCGCTGCAGCGCGACATCGGCGTCCATGGTCTGCTGCTGGGCGCGCGAGATGTCGCCTTCGAACTGCGCGAGGCGCCGCTCGAGCTCGGCGACGCGCTCCTTGGCGCGCTCTTCCTCGCGATCGAGCAGCTCGCGGGCGTTGGTCAGGCGCTGGAGCCCGGCTGCCGCGCGCGCCTCGGCATCGCGCAGCGCCGGCATTTCGGCGGCGCGGATCGCCTGGATGCGGGCGGCCTCGGCCTGGTGCTGGGTACGCTCGGCCATCTCGCGGACCGCGAGATCGTGGGTCTGGCCGGATTCGTTGACGTCGGCATGGGCGCCGATCCAGCGCAGATGGAACAGGGTTGCTTCGGCCTTGCGGACCTTGGCCGCAACTTCGCGATAGCGCACGGCCTGGCGGGCCTGCTTCTTCAGGCCCTCCATCTGGCCGGCGAGCTGGCCGATCACGTCCTCGACGCGGATGAGGTTGGTTTCGGCCGCCTTCAGCCGCAGCTCGGCTTCGTGACGGCGGGCATGCAGGCCGGCGACGCCGGCGGCGTCTTCCAGCACGCGGCGGCGCTGCTCGGGCTTGGCCTGAATGATCTCGCCGATCTTGCCCTGGTGGACGAGGGCCGGTGAGCGCGCGCCGGTGGCGGCGTCGGCGAACAGGATCTGCACGTCGCGGGCGCGCACGTCGCGGCCGTTGATGCGGTAGACCGAACCGGCCTCGCGCTCGATCCGGCGGGAAATTTCCAGAAGCTGACTGTCGTTCATCGCCGCCGGCGCGGTGCGATCGGCATTGTCGATCGTCATCGTCACTTCGGCGTGGTTGCGCGCCGGACGATTGCCGGAGCCGGCGAAGATCACCGCGTCCATGTCGGCGGCGCGCAGCGACTTATAGGAGGTCTCGCCCATCGCCCAGCGCAGCGCCTCGACCAGATTCGACTTGCCGCAGCCGTTCGGTCCGACCACGCCGGTCAGGCCGGGCTCGATGACGAAGTCGGTGGCCTCAACGAAGGACTTGAAGCCGTGAAGGCGCAGGCGGGTGATTTTCATAAGCACGCATCTCTGTTGGCAGGCGCGAATCCCCCTGCCGGGACAATACCATGGAAGGCAATGTCGCTATCCGGGCGAGTCGCGCGAGGCGCCTCATGCGGCTGGACAATGGCCGCGGTGCGCCGCAAGGGCAACCGGCGAAAGCCGCTTTTCCCAAGGGATTTATGCCGGGAAAGATACGGCTTTCGGTGCGCGAATCAGGATTGTGGCGTGCGAATCAGCTCTTGAGCAGCGGATTGATCTTCTTGGCGAATTCCTCGAACGAGGTCTCGCCTTTGATCTTCTCACCGTTGATGAAGAAGGTCGGCGTCGAATCGACCTTCAGAACGTCGCTGGCATATTTCTGGTCGGCGGCGATCTTGTCGAGCAGCGCCTGGTCCTTCAGGCACGCCTCGACCTGCTGCTGGGTGAGGCCGGCCTGCTTGCCGATCCGCGTCAAGGTCTCCGTGGTGTTCTTCACCACCCAGTCGTTCTGCTGGCGGAACAGCATGTCGGTGACCGCGAAGTATTTCGGCGCGTCGCCGTTGGCGATGCAGCGCGACAGCATCGAGCCGGCGGCGGCTTTGATGTCGAGCGGGAACTCGCGGAAGATGTAACGCACCTTGCCGGAGTCGATGTATTCCGACTTGATCTTGGGAAACACCTGCTCGTTGAAGGCCGCGCAGTGCGGGCAGGTCATCGAAGCGTATTCGGTGATGGTGACGGCGGCGTCCTTCGGGCCCAGCGCCATGTCGGGCAGCGACACCGGCTTGGCCACATCGCCAGCCGCCGCCTGCGCCATTGCTTCAGGGATCATGGCATCGCTGATGAACCGCAGCGGTGAGAGCCCGGCGACCGCGGCAACCCCGGTCAGCGACAGCATCGTGGTGAAGGCGCGGCGGGTGATGATCAAGGTCGGCTCCCGGATTGGCGTGGTCTCGCGCCCCAAGGATCTCAACAAGGTCCTCCGGGCGGCCTGTCGCTAGCTTGAAACGTCGTTTGAGGCAATGGCGAGCGGCAAGGACGGGTCCAGATTGGCAGCCGAATGAGGCTCAATTTCGCTTGATGGCGGCCCCGAGCCGGGCCAGCGCGGTCTTGAGCTGTTCATCTTCGATGTCGCCGAGGCTCTCCGCCACCTTGGCCACCGATTTGGCATCCGGCGGGCCGGGCCGGACCGGCCGCCGGGCGCGCGACAGGGGGGCTTGGCGGAAGGCGAGCTTGCCGACCGCGCTCCAGCCGAAGAAGCGGTTGACCCGCTCCAGGATCACGTCGGCGGAGTGCTGGATCTCCAGCGCCATCGGCCCCTCGACCCGCAGCACCAGTGTCGCCGGCTCCTGCGGCTGGCCCTCGACCGGCCGTGGCCACTGCATCTTCAGCGGCTCGGCATGGGCCGCGATCTCCGGCCCGGCAATCTGCGCCCACCGCGTCACAAGCTCGCGCGCGGCAAAGCCCTGCTTGGCATAGGCCTCGGCAAAGACGTCGTTGAGCAGGAGCGACAGCGGCTTGGCGCTGATGGGACCGGGTTTGATGGGGCGAAGCTTGGACATGGGACCTTATAGCACTCCGGGGCGCCGGCCACAGGCTCTTCGCCGCGAAGAAAGACGTGGATGCCCGCGACAAGCGCGGGCAGGACGTGGAGAGGTCGGTGCATTGCCGTTACAGTGAGAACATGAGCCCCAAATCCGCCCTCAAGGCGAAATCGGAACCAGTTCAGCCGGAGTTCTCGTCGCGCCCGCTCGCGCTGCTCCAATGGTACGGTCGCCACCGCCGCCGATTGCCTTGGCGCGCTGCGTCCGGCGTTGCATCCGACCCTTATCGCGTCTGGCTGTCGGAGATCATGCTCCAGCAAACCACGGTGAAGGCGGTCGGGCCCTATTTCGAAAAGTTCGTCGCGCGCTGGCCTGATGTCACGGCGCTGGGGCGGGCCTCGCAGGACGACGTGCTGCGGATGTGGGCCGGGCTCGGCTATTACTCGCGCGCGCGCAATCTCCATGCCTGCGCGGTCGCGGTGATGCGCGAGCATGGCGGCACCTTTCCCGACACCGAAGCGGGCCTGCGCGCGCTGCCGGGCATCGGGCCTTACACGGCGGCTGCGATCGCGGCGATTGCCTTCGACCGCCGCACCATGCCGGTCGACGGCAATATCGAGCGGGTGGTGTCGCGGCTCTTTGCAGTTGAAGAAGAGCTCCCGCAGGCAAAACCGCTGATCCAGCAATTGGCGGCGACGCTGCTTGCCGACTCTCGCGCGGGCGACGAGAAGTCTCGCGCAGGCGACAGTGCACAGGCGCTGATGGACCTCGGCTCTTCCATCTGCACGCCGAAGAAGCCGGCCTGCTCGCTATGCCCGCTGAACGATGATTGCACGGCGCGCGGGCAGAGCACCCAGGAGACCTTTCCACGCAAGGCGCCGAAGAAGACCGGCACGCTGCGGCGCGGTGCTGCCTTCGTCGTGACGCGCGGCGACGAGCTGCTCGTCCGCTCAAGGCCCGAAAAGGGCCTGCTCGGCGGCATGACGGAAGTGCCGGGCTCAGCCTGGCTTGCCGGTCAGGAGGATACGATCGCGAAGCAGCAGGCGCCGGAGCTGAAGGGGTTGTCGCGCTGGCAACGCAAGGTCGGCGTGGTCACCCACGTCTTCACGCATTTTCCGCTGGAGCTCGTGGTCTACACGGCCAAGACCGAGGCCCGCACGCGCGCACCCGCGGGCATGCGCTGGGCGCCGATCGCCACTCTCGCCGACGAAGCATTGCCCAATGTCATGCGTAAGGTGATTGCGCATGGATTGGACCCGTAAAGCGCGATGAGATGAGGATGAATCATCATCGCGCTTTAGGTTGTTGTTTGAGCATGATCTTTTCGGAAAACCGCTTCGCACTTTTCCGGATCATGCTTTAGCAGCCCATCCTGCTGACAACATGCTGGCAGCAGGCCTGCGTTAGCTGTGGCTGGCAACGGAGGTTCGCATGGTCAAGACGGCGCTCGACAATTTCAAAAGGCCACCCTGCGCCGAACTGCTCGGATGGCGCCTGCTCGATGCACGTCCCGGCGAAGGCTGGATCAAGCTCGCCTTCGACGGCAAGCCCGAATTCTGCAATCCGGCCGGCTTCATCCAGGGCGGCATGCTATCGGCCATGCTCGACGACACCATGGGCCCCGCCGTGCTCGTGATGAGCGAGGGCCGACTCTACACCACCACCATCAGCATGACCGTGAATTTCCTGGCGCCCGCAAAGCCCGGCCCGATCATCGCCGAGGCGAGGGTGATGCAACTCGGCAAGACCATTGCCTTCGTCGAGAGCAAGCTGATGACCGAAGACGGTACGGTGCTCGCGACGGCGACCGCGAGCGAGCGGCTGCTGGAAGCGGCGAGGGTGGTGCGGTGAGGCGGGTGCCTCTCTCCCGTCCCCCCTCATTCGAAATCGGCGCTTTGCGGGAATTTCGGAACAGACTCCGCAGCAAACTAGCAGGCGCAAGTTTTCACATGGGGCGCCCCTAACAGATCAGCCAGTCGCGCCCAAAGGTTGCGGGCCTGCGGTCGCTATTGCTCAAGCGAGGTACTCAGGATGGCGTAGCCTCCCGCCACCTGGCCCCGCTCGCTAGGTCGGCAGGATGATTTCCGCCCTCGAATAGGAATGATAGTCTTACCCCGAGGCCTCTGACGAGCTTGTCTCCCGCGCTATTCGAAGAGGGGTCAGCAGGGAGCGCTCACTTAGAGACAGCTTCCGGAGGAAGTGGTGATCTGTCCCGATACTCTGGGTGTGACACATTCGCAGCTGACCGCCTTCAGGCAATGGTGTGAGGCCCAGACGGGACAGGACCTTCCCGATCATGCTGCGATGGACCGCTTCTCGGTGGAGGACTTCCGCAGCTTCTGGCGTCTCTTGCTGGAGTGGTCCGATCTACCCCTGGAGGGTGCGGCTGAGCCGGTCTGCATTGGCGATGACTGCGAGACCGCCCGCTTCTTCCAGAATCTCCGTCTCAACTACGCTGAGTGCCTCCTCTCCGGCAGTCCCGTCCAGCCAGTTCTGACCGCCTGCCACGCTGACGGTAGCCGCGACCGCTTCACGAGAGGCGCACTGCGCGTCGCGGTTGATCGGCTAGCGAAGTCAATGCAGCGGCTCGGTGTGTGCCGTGGCGACCATGTCGTCGCGATCGCACGCAACAATGCTGAGGCGGTCATCGCCTGCCTGGCGACCGCCGCCATCGGCGCGACCTTCGCCAGCTGTGCACCGGACATGGGCGTACCTGCCATCCTCATGCGCTTCGCCGCCCTCAAGCCCATGGTGCTCTTCGGCTGCCTTCGAGCAGAGCCGTGGGATGCGGGAGTCCCCGTCGCCAAGCGTGTCCTTGAAACGGCAGTCGGCCTGCCGAGCCTCGCGGCGATCATTGCGCTGGACAATGGTTCGCTTCCTGGAGACGAGGGTACGACGCCTCTGCACAGGCTTGCCGATTTGCTCTGTGATGATGGTGACAACGACGGTCCCGGTTGGACTAGTCACCCGTTCAACCATCTGCTGTTCACGATGTTCTCGTCCGGCACCACGGGCGCGCCGAAATGCATCCGGCATAGTGCCGGCGGCACTCTGCTGGAACACGTGAAGGAGCACCGGTTGCACTGCGATCTCGGCCCGGGCGACAAGCTGTTCTTCCAGACCTCCTGTGGCTGGATGATGTGGAACTGGCAGCTCTCCGCGCTGGCCTCAGGCGTGGAGATTGTCCTCTACGATGGGCCGCTCGGGGGGCCAGACACGTTCTGGCGCATCGTCACGGAAGAGCGCGTGACCGTCTTCGGGACAAATCCTGCCTATCTGCACTTCTGCGAGGCAAAAGGCTTTTCTCCCGGCAGGGTGTTCGATTTATCCGCCCTGCGGGTGGTGCTCTCCACCGGTTCCATCCTGTATCCCCGTCAGTACGACTGGGTCAGCGCCCAAGTAAAGGCCGCGATGCCGCTGCAGTCGATCTCGGGTGGCACCGATATCATCGGCTGCTTTGTTCTCGGCAATCCGGACCTCCCCGTGCATCGCGGTGAAGTACAGTGCCGCAGCCTCGGGCTCGATGTTCGCGCGCTGCCACCGCCAGGCGATCCGGGGGCGCAGATAGGCGAGCTGGTATGCGCCAATCCTTTTCCCTCGCGCCCCCTTGGCTTTCACGGTGATCTCGACGGCACGCGCTTCCATGCCGCCTATTTCGCCCAGAACCCCGGCTTCTGGACTCATGGCGATCTGATCGAGGTCACGCCCCAGGGGGGTGGCGGTTGCATGGTCGTTCCGACGGCGTCCTTAATGTGCACGGTATCCGCATCGGCACCCAGGAGATCTACTGTATCCTCGATCACATCGAGGAGATCCTTGAGGCGATGGCGGTCGAGCAGCAAGCAGACGAGGAGCCGGGCGGCTCGCGCATGGTTCTCTTGCTCGTGCTGCGCACAGGCTTGGTGCTCGACGATAAGTTGACGAAGTTCATCCGCGCGGAGCTTGCGCGCTGCGGTTCGCCCGCTTTCGTCCCGGCACGTATCGCTCAGGTCGAGGCGCTTCCCGTCACCTTTAACGGCAAGCGGTCCGAAGCCGCGGCACGGGACGCAGTAAATGGCCGACCTGTACGGAACCGTGACGCCCTGCAAAATCCAGCATGCCTCGATGCCATCGCCAAGCATCCGGTTCTTCGGGCACCTGCGGCCGCCAGGGTATTCCGGGGGCCGGCGCCGGACGGTGCGGTGGTCACGAATGGTTAGCGACTGCGGCAGGACCTGCGGGATATCTGCGAGCGTGTGCTGGGTGTCGCGCCCATCAGCTGCTCCGATGATCTTCTTGGGCTTGGCGCGGATTCGCTGGCCTTGGTGAACCTGCTGCTCGAGATCGAGAGCTATGCTGGGCATCCCATGCCCCTTTCGGCCTTTCTGGCGGTGCGCTCGATCGAAGGCTTGGTCAAGGTCCTCTCCGGCGGCGCGGTGAGGAAAGCGCAGCAGCCTGATCGGTCGAACCTACGTCTTCGGGCCGTGGGTATCGAGGACCAGGAGCCGATCTGCCACTTCCTTGAGGAATTCAATACGGGCATCAAAGCGGCGACGTGGCGCCGGCTGTTCGATCATGACTGGTCCCGTCACGGACGCGGATTCATGCTCCTCGACGGCAACTCGGTCGTTGGTTTCCTCGGCACCGTTGTCGCCCGGCGGCACATGAACGGGAACGCAGCGCTCGTCTGCAACCTGTCCTCCTGGTTCGTACACGCGAAGTACCGGGGCTGGGGCATGGCTCTGCTCGACAAGGTGTTGGAAGACGAGAACCTCACCTACACGAGCTTCACCCCGCAGCCGGTTTCCAGGGCTGCCCTCTTGTCCCAACGCTTCACGCCGCTGGCGTCGCACCGGATCGCTATGCCGCCATTGCTGGAGGCGGAGACGCTGTTCGGACGGAACCGCCCAGTCATCAGCTTCGACCCCGCGGTGGTCCGCGAGAGGCTGACCGACCAACAACGACAGATATTCGATGTCAATCGGCGTTCGACTGGGACCCCCTATCGGCATCCAAAAGGGACCCCTTTGATCGGCGTGCTCTGCTGGTAGCGCTCGGGTCGTCGGAGCTGGTCGGGGTTGCGGAGACGGCGCGAGCGCG
>NZ_JARWCR020000101.1:0-25323 GCF_029846695.2 Bradyrhizobium nivariense
TTCGGCAAGCTGAAGGAATTCAAACGCATAGCGATGCGATGTGACAAGACAGACGGCAGCTTCGAAGCGATGATCTACCTCGCCACCGCTGTCATCCATTCCAAGTGAATCTCAACAGACCCTAGTTTGATTTGGGGAGTGGCCTGATTTGATCGTCAGTGTTTCGGATGATGACTAAGATCGGATAGCCCTTAAATACCGACTGCCGCTTTCTGAGCGACTGGATGTGGCCGCTAAAAGTCTCGGCAACGCCCTCCCGAGACAGGCCGGTGATCGTTATTGAGAGCTTGGCGAGAAGAGCCTTCTCACATCGATCCAAGTCGGATTGCTGTACGTATAAGGACCTGACCATTACGCGCCCCAGTTCGGGAAGGCCGCCTCAATTGGCGGCCTCGTTCATTTGAAGACGTCCTCCTCCCCGTCACAACTTGAAGTTAACGCTACAATATGTAACGCTTATGTTGTAGCGCTACATTGCGTATCGTTCGAACAACCAGGAGGAGTGATGAAGTCAATTTTGAAAATCGCTCTCGCGCTCTCTGTCTTCGCCGGTTCGCTCTCGGCGCAAGCGCAGATATCGAATGCCGCGACGTCGTCGGTCACTCTGAAAGTCGGCGCAAAAATCACGAGGAAGTCTCAGTTGCACGACGGCTGCCATAGCCGGCACGCGCAGATGCTGGGCAAGCCCTGCCATTACGGCGGCCCGTCCGAGGACCGTAAGGGGCCGCCCCAGCTGGCGGCCTCTGTCGTTTCACGGAGCAGTCGAAGGATTTTCGGTCCCCCTCTTCGACTAAAAGATGACGCGGATCGAAGACGGATGACCCGCGCGCCGTCAGAATTCCGTAATCCCCCGGCATCGAACCTTTTTGCGGTCTGCGGCTTCTTCGGGGATGGGACCGCAACTCTGGGGACCTCAGCCATGACGGACAACGCGCATCACGATACGACCAGGCGCAATCCCCTGCTGGAGGCGGCGCGGGAGGAGATGATCAAGTTCGAGCGCAATGAAAACGAGTTCCGCAAGAAGGACCGCGAAGAGCGCGCCGCCGAGCTCCATTTGCCGCTGGACGCAATCAAGATTCATTAGGCCGTCAGGACGGGCTCGGAGCTGACCGCACCCGCGCCGCCGACGCGGCAGGCGGCGGTGATGTTCGCCGCCCCGGGAGCCGCTCGTTCATATCAAGGCATCGGCATGCGAATTGGGATTCGCATGCCCCGGAGACGAGTCCGCGCGCAATATGGTATCTAAATACTACCCGTAAATCATTGATTGAACGACGAAATTTCCCAGCAGGCTACTGTGCATGGGGTTGTTTTCCATTTTTTGAAAGGCGCGCATGTGCCGCCCACGCACCGGAGCCCAATTTGGGCCGGGCCTGCCGCCGTCTCACGGCGTGCCCACACCGCCCTACAGCAGCGCCAGCAAGACGATGCCGATCACCAGCACGACGAAGCCAGCCGCCGTCGCGGCGGCGAATGACCGCTCTACGTTGTCCATGATGCCACCCCGTTGCCGGCGCGCCACGTTTCCCCCATGGCTGCACCGTCGCTGCGGAATCTCGCCTGCCCGTGTGTCCTGAGTTGTGCGAACGGATGTCGAAATTGGGACGGGTGCGGGGCCAGTCTGCGGCCTCGACTTTCGCTGCCAATGTCAGCCGCGTGTAAGCCTGGTCTCCTAGTCTGGTCGTGCCCGGTGGACCAACACCGGGCCTCCATACCAGTCGACGACCCCGCTCTCCCCGAGCGGGGTTTTCTGTTTGCGGGCACGGCCCGAACACGTCGGGCCGGATCCGATTCGTGGCCCTGTCAGGCTGTCGTAAGCTGAGCCGGCTAGGCTCGTCTGGCTATGGTGTTGCAGCCCAGCACCTCAGCCTCCAATAACCTTCTGCCCCGCTTGGCTCTCCCCAAGCGGGGTTTTTTCATGCCGGCCGGCCGGTTTGCGAGCCGCCCTCCTCCTGCGTCAGCCGCAGCGAGAAGGCGCGGATCGCCGGCGCCGCGAGCAGCACGATCGGCAGCATCGCGGCCCATGCGATCAGCCACGACACCATCCAGTGCGCGAGGAAGACCATCGCGCTGGCTGCGGGAAAGCTGGCGATCCCCGCCGCGATCAGCGAGGTCAGGCCGGACTGGATGACACCGAAGACGAAATGAGAGTAGCGGCGGGGAATGCCGAGCATGACGCGCTCATGTTGTTGGCCGTCATCGGGCCAAGCAAGCCACATGCCGTCGCGCGCCGGAAAGGCGCTATTGCCCGGTCCAGGAACTCTGTTCATGGTCGGAGAACCACGGGACGCGACGGGCTCGCGCCGGTTCGCGCGGAATATTAAGCTGCCCAGCATGTTTGCAGTGATGGAAGTGAATCGTGGGAGGTGACCATGAATCACAGGGGCGTGGAGTTCACCGTCGCCAAGACGGCCATTCCGGGAATCTGGCAATGGCGGTTCCGGATCGGCGAGCAGATCAAGACCGGCAGGACCGAGACCAAGATCGATCTCCTGGCGATCCGGCGAGTGCAGCTGCGCATCGATCGGGAGTTGAAAGCGATCGAGCGCAAGACGGCCTGAACAGCACGGCCTGAACAGCACGGCCTGAAACGGCCGGGTTGAGATCGGCCGCGGCGCGGCGGCCCCTGGGGTCTATTTCCGTAGCAGCCCGGAATTGATCTGACGGTGGTTTGGGATTGGACTGCGCGCGACTATGGCCTTGGTGGGCGGGGTCATCACGCGCGATCGGTGCCAACCATGCCACTCTATTTCTTTCGAATCCGGAACGGCCGTTATTCCGGCTGTGCCGACCAGGCGTCGGAATTTGCCGATCGCAATCTGGCCTGGAAGGAGATGACCAACGTCTGCGCCGACATGGCCGCCGGCATCGCCCGCAAGCTCCAGGAAAATTCCGAATGGCACATGGAGCTGCTGGACGAGGCCAAGGAGCCCGTGTTCCGGATCCGCATCACCGCGGAAACTTTCGAAGAGGGGTCCGACCCTAGTCCGCGCTGGGCAGCCGCCGCATCGTGAATTCGATGTCGCCGCCGGGCAGCTCGCGCCAGTTCTCGACCGCGCTCATATAGCCGGCCTTGGGATAGCGGGCGAAGAAGGCCTGCGCCCTTTCCCGCGCCGCCGCGCGCGGCAGCGTGAAGGTCTCGCGCAGATAGCCATCGCCGGCCGTTGGGCCGGGTTTGCCGCCCATCTTGCGCCGGCGCGCCATCCGCTCGGCGAGATCCCGCGGACGATCGGCCATGTCCTGCCTCCCTCTACGCAATACGCTCCCGCGCAATGTAGGAAGCAGGCCGGTCAAAGAGGAGTCCCGGCCGGAGGCATCAGCCGCCTCCGGTCGGGCAGACGGTCAATTGGCAGTGGTGCCGGCTTTCTTCTTTGGCGCACCGGTCGCGGCCGACGCCTTTGGCGCCGCCGGCTGCTTCGGCGGATCGGAGCGCATGCCGCCCCAGGGATCGTTGGACGCCTTGGAGTCAGGAATCTTCTTCAGCGTCTCCTTGTAGGCCTTGTCACGCTCGGCTTCCGCGGCTTCCTCCTCGGGAGTCTTGCCCGGCCCCTCCTGCAGCAAATTGATATTGGGCATTTGCGCATAGGCCGGTCCCGCCAGCACAGCCAGCACCGCGGCCATACGGAAAAGCTTCATCATTGACTCCTTGATCATCCATCGCGGCGCGGATCGCCCGCGCCTTGTCACCCTGTCGCAGCCGGGTCGCGACCGCAGGGACCGCTTGGCCCGCTAGAGCCCGTCCGATCTGCACGATTTCGGCGCGTGGAGCCAGTCGTCCCAGATCGGGCCACACTTGGTGCACCCGTTCAGCGCGAGGCCGAGCCCGACCAGACAAAACACAAGGACATACCGACGCAACATCATCCACCCATACCCACTCCGTGGCATCATATCGGGCGAAGTCAGGCATTTTCAAGCCGCCGGGGCCCGCGGCAGACCGGGTGACTTTGCCGCGCCGATCCGCTCAGAATGGCCGAAACATCCGGCAACACGGAAGGGAACGACAGCAATGCCATCGCAGCCAGAAGCCGAGTTCGGCATCGCGGATGCCAGACGCATCCTCGGCGAGGTCTTTGCGCCCTGGGTCCAGGATCTCAACCTCTCGGTCGAGCGCATCGAGCACATGCCGCCGCCGGACGTGCCGGACTGGCAGCCGGCAGCGCTCTTGCGCATGCCGTTCTCGGAGCGGCTGTGCCGCAACGGCGGCGTGGTCTGCGGCCAGGCGCTGATGGCGCTCGCCGACACCGCGATGGTGATCGCGAACCTCGCCGCCAATCGCGGCTATCGTCCGATGACGACGGTCGACCAGACCACGCATTTCATGCGCGCCGTCTCCTCGTCGGACGTGCTGGCCGACGCCCGCGTGGTGCGACTCGGACGCACCATGAGCTTTGGCCGCGTCACGCTGCTCTCGGCCACCGACAACAAGCCGGTGGCGATGGTGTCGAGCGCGTTCGCGTTGCTGCCGGGGTGAGCATCAGCCGGAAAGAAGAAAGCCGCGTGAGCGCAAAGCGCACCGCGGCTCTCGATGCAGTCATATCGAAACAGGACACGCGACCAGCGATCGCGCTTCATACCGTCACGCAGGAGACGTTACTTGCCGAGCACTTCGTCGGCCGCGGTGACGATGCTGACGTTCGGATTGGCCCCGCAATAGGTGCCGAACTTCTTGGCGTTCTCGACGAACACGTCGGTGTCGAAGATCGCGTTGTCCTCGTCGCCCTTGTACCAGCCGTCCATCCAGGTCAGCACCAGCTTGATGGTGTCGTCGCCGCTCTCTAGGAACTGCTTGCAGCTCATGGTCGAGAGATCGTACTTGGCGGCGTGGGCGGGCATCGACGACAGCGAGAGCGCTGCGGCGAACAGAAGCGAAAGCGTGGTCTTCATCAATATCTCCATCGGCGCGTAAGGCCATAAAGGAAAGGCTTGTGGGGAAAAGTCGGCGGAGTGGCTCTCCGCCTCAACGTCGTAAACGAAGTCTGAAGCGCCGTGCAAGTAGCGCCAGTAATGAGTTGAGTTCAACGTAATTTCTATCCACTATTCCACAAACGTGATTATGGATTAATATGGATGATCGAGAAACGTACAGCGCAGCGCTACCGTGTTTTCAAGGGTGGAACGATCACCTTTGAAAACGGCGGCATCGCGTGCACGGTGCGAAACATGTCGGCGAACGGCGCCGCAATCGACCTCGATGCCCTCGTCACATTACCGCAATCGTTCACGCTCGCGATCGCGCGCGACAATTTCGTGCGGAATTGCCGCACCGTCTGGCGCAGCGACAGGCGCATCGGTCTCGCTTTCGTACAGTAGTGCGCACGATGTGAACGACCGTTCGCATCGCATCCACAACACGATTATGATTGCCTGATACGATGGCGACGACGCCAGCGCAGGCCTGCGACCACGAGCGCGACGATCGCGAGCGCAATCGCCGACGATGCCGCGAAAAATCGTCCACCGGGACGATCGATGGTACGCGACCATAGCGACGGCCCCTCGCCCGGCCGTGCCAGGCGAAACGCAACGACGCTGTCGCCAATCGAGGTGCCTGCCTCGGAGTGGCCGCCGGCGCCGATGGCGACATACTGCTCGCCCTTCCAGAGATAGGTCATGGGATTGGCGACGCCGGGCACCGGCAGCCGGCCTTGCCACAGCTCCCTTCCGCTTCGCGCGTCGAAGGCGCGCAAGTAGGCGTCCGTCGCACCGGTGAAGACGAGCCCGCCTGCGGTGACCGCAAGCCCGTTGAGGAGCGGAGCGCCCCAGGGCAACGGCACGCCGAGCGGCGCCAGATCCTCGGTGGTGCCGACGGTCGAACGCCAGAGGATCTTGCCGGCCTTCAGATCGACCGCGACCATCTCGCCCCAAGGCGGCTTGTTACAAGGAAACCCGAGCGGCGACATCACCACCCCACGCGACATCGCAAACGGCGTACCCTTCTGCTGGCCGAAATCATGACCGGGCGGCGGATCGAATCCGGCAGCCTCCGCACGCGGGATCAGCTTGATCAGATGAACGGCGCGGGTGGTGTTGGCATAGAGTATCTGGTTGACGGGATCGAAGGCCGCACTGCCCCAGTTCACGCCGCCGCCGGTGAAGGGATATTCCAGCGTGCCTTGCACCGAAGGCGGTGTGAACAGCCCCTCGTTGCTCGCCTCCGCGAACTGGCGTTCGCAATACGACCGGCGCAAGCCGGGCAAGAGCGAGAGCGCATCATTTGCCGAGATCGTCTGCGACGTCAGCGCCGGCACATGCGTCGGGAATGGCTGCGTCGGCGACAGGATCTCGCCCTCGGCACCGCCTTGCGGCACCGCGCGCTCCTCGACCGGCCACACCGGCCTGCCGGTGTCGCGGTCGAGCACGAAGACAAAGCCCTGCTTGGTCGGCTGGATCACGACATCGCGCTGACCTTGTCCGGTGTCGATGCGCGTGAGCGTCGGCTGCGCCGGCAGATCGTAATCCCAGACGTCGTGGTGCACGGTCTGGAATGCCCATACGAGCTCGCCGGTCTCGATGCGAAGCGCAACCACCGAATTGGCGTGCTCGTTGTTGCCCGGCCGCTTGCCGCCCCAGAAATCCGGCGATGGAGAGGACGTCGGCAGAAACACCAGCCCGCGCGCGGCGTCGACCGACATCGGCGCCCAGACATTGGCGTGACCAGCTTCGATGCCGTCGCGCTTGAGCGGCTCGAATGTCCACCGCATTTGACCAGTGCGCGCGTCGAACGCGCGCACGACGCCGCTCGGCGCATCGACACGCCGGTTGTCGCCGATCGCGGAGCCGACCACGATCACACCGCGGCCGACCGCCGGCGGCGAGGTGATCTGGAATTCGCCGGGCCATTCCAGCTTCATGCCGATATCGAGCCTGACCTCACCGCCCTTGCCGAAACCGGCACAGGGGATTCCCGTCGTCGCATCGAGCGCGATCAGGCGGACATCGTTCGTGCCCATGAAGATGCGCGATCGACATGCGGCATCTACAGGCGCCTCATCGTCGATCCAGTAGGTGACGCCGCGGCAGACGTAGCGATTGGCGGGACGCTGGTTGATCGCGATCTTCGGATCGTAGCGCCATTTCTGCGCGCCCGTGCCGGGATCGAGCGCGATCACCTCGTTGAAAGGCGAGCAGAAGACCAGGCTGTCCTCGACGAACAAAGGCGTCGCCTGGAATTTGGTTCGCCGCATCACCTCGGGCGGCCGCGCCGCGAGATCGCCGGTGTGGAATTCGAAGGCTCGAACCAGGTTGCCGACATTGTCGGGCGTGATCTCTCGCAATGGCGAGAAGCGCGAGCCGCCGGGATCGCCACCCCAGCTCTCCCAGGCGATGCCTGGCCGCGACGAAAACAAGAGGAGCCCGATGAGAGCGGCCAGATAGCATGGGCGGGTCGCCAACGCCCGCCTCGCCTATTTCGGCTTCTTGGCAGGTTCAGGCGGACGCGCCCCGCTCCACGGGTCGTACTTCTCCTTGGACTCGGGAATGCGCTCGAGTGCGGCCTTGTAGGCCTTCTCGTCGACCTTGGGCTTGTTGTCCGCCTTCTGGCCGCCCTCGTTAGGCTGACGCCTGCCGCCGCCCATCTGCGCCTGCGCCGAGGCAACCGCCAGCGCCAGCACCGCGGCCGCTATGACCAAAATCCTCATTGGCGTAATCCCCCCTCGTCTGGGGTACAAATTAGCCTGCAATCCCGGAATAGCAAATGCCGCGGGTTCCAAGTCTTCATCCGAGCCTTCAGGAATCTTGCCTTCAGCAAATCTTGATCGGCCGGGACTTCGCCGGATCGCATTCGTGCCTATCTGTTGGCCCGCAGGGGACCTTCACGGATGTTGCGGATTATTGCTCAAGCGGCGCTGCTGGCCGGCGCGCTCGCGCTCGGTGCCTGCGGCTTTGCCGACAGCCGCGCACCGGTGCCCGAGTTCATGCGCATAAAGGAAGCCGAGCAGCCGCTGCCCGAATCGCCCCCCGACGTCAAACGCGTCGTGCGCGAGCAGATCGAATTCGTCTTCCTCAACACGTCCTATCCGCGCGAGGTGCATGTCGCCACACCCCATCGTGAGGTGCGGGGACCGGGCTGGACAGCCTGCGTCCGCGCTCAGCTCACCTCCGCGACCGGCTCGTCGCTCGGCGCCCAGACCTACATCGTGACCATCACCGGCGGAAAGGTGGTCGATCGCCGGCGCGCCGAAGCGGACGACATTTGCGGGTCGGAAAGCTATGAGCCGATCTAGGAACAATCACGGCGACACGCGATCCGGTTCCGGGAAAAACCTGTAATTCTGCCGGAACGATCACCGCCTCCCTTTCTTGTTACCGCCGAGGGCAGTTTCGAGGAGGACATGATGAGAACATTCACGATTGCACTGCTGGCTGGCGTTGGAGCCTTGGCAGCGGTGAGCGGCGCGAAGGCCGCCGACATCTACACGACCAGCGAATACACCAGCCCCGATCTCATCCAGGACGTGCGGCTGGTGTGCGACGATGCCGGCAATTGCTATCGCACCCGCGGCGGTTCGCGCGTGATCGTGCGCGACTCCTATGCGACCATGCCGCGCGACCGCTATTATGAGCGCCGCACCTATCGCGACTGGGACGATGGTCCGCGTGGCGGCGTCGGCATCCGGACGCCCGGCGTCAGTGTTGGCGTCGGTGTCGGCGGGGACCGCTGGTAGTCAATGAAGCTGTCATGGGGCAGGACCGGACGAGACGACTCGCCCGGTCCTGTCCATGTCAGGTTTCAGGTCAGGTTTCGAGCGGATCGGACGGCGTGACGATACGCGTTGACGACGGGAGCTGCGCGATGAAGCGGGCGATCATCATGCCGGCACACATCGCGGCGACGAAGATGAAGGCGGACACCGAGCCAAACCCAAGCGCGGTCAACGCCGGCCCTGGGCAAAAGCCTACAAGGCCCCAGCCGATACCGAAGATGGCAGGACCGGCGATAATTCTCGGATCGATATCTTTTCGCGTTGGGACATAGAAGCGGTCGGCGAAGACGGGCCGCGCGAGTTTCAAGACGCGGCTGAAGCCGATGAAGGTCACCGCGACCGCGCCGGCCATCACGAAAGCGAGGCTCGCATCCCAGGTCCCTGCGGGAATGCCGCCGACGTCCAGAAAATTCAGCACCTTTGCCGGATTCGACATGCCGGAGACGATGAGGCCAAGGCCAAAGACCAGACCGATCGCGAATTGAATGAGGATTGTCATCGCGGTCAGCTCCAGTGCCGCATCAAAAGGACGGTCGCCATGCCGGTCGCCATGAAGGTGATGGTCGCGACCAGCGAGCGCACCGACAGCCGCGACAAGCCACAGACGCCATGGCCGGAGGTGCAGCCGCTGCACCGCGCCGAAGCCGGTGAGCAATCCGGCGACAATCAGAAGCGGCGTTGCCGCCGCGATCGTTTGCGCCGGCAGGCTTCCTGTGACAAGGCGCACCAGGATGGGCGCTACGACGAGGCCCGCGACGAAGGCGAGCCGGCCGGCGAATTGCCGATCTTCGTAGGGCGGAAACAGCCGCGCCGCGATACCGCTGACCCCGGCGAGCCGTCCCGTCGTCCACATCAGGAGCACGGCGGACAGGCCGATCAACGCGCCGCCAAGGAGCGATGCAATCGGCGTGAAAGGTGTGGCGACCATTATGATCCTCCGGGTCGAGAGCAATTCTGGCGTATCCATCGGGCATGCGGCCGCCGAGGGCCCGCCTGCTCAATGAGACGTTAATATTACCACTCGAATTGAAGCGGCGTCCCAACGGTATTTTCCAATCTTTGCGCTAAGCATGGCCTCCTGAACGGGGACGACGGGACGTGGTCGATATCGCGCACCAGGCTGCGATCAATCCGGCATCGGCAAAGCATGCCGCGGCGTCGCGCGCGCGTGTCCCTCTTACGGCGATCGACCCCGGCCAATGGCGCGCGCTCGCGCAGCGCGCGATCGAGCCGAACGGATATTACCTGCCGGGCTGGGAACTCGCCGTCAGCGCATCCGCGCGCGGCCGCACGAATGCCTCGGCGCTTCCCGCTTTCGACGGACCTTCGGCGCGGCTGATCGGGCTGATGCCCGTGATCTCGCTCTGGCGCGCATGGAGGATTCCCCTGCCCGCGCTGGTGAGCGCCCACCCCTATGGCACGCTGTGCAGCCCGCTGATCGACCGCGACGCTCCGATCGAAGCCGCCACGCGTCTGTTGCAGCGGGCGCGCCAGGCCGGAGCGCGTGCCCTCGTGCTGAACGACGTCGCGCTCGACGGGGCGGCGATGACCGCCCTCAATCAGGTTCTGAATCGCGACGGCCTGAAGCCGCGAATCCTCAGCTCCTACATCCGCGCCAGCCTCGACGCGACGCAGGATGGCGAGACGCTGTTGCGCGAGGCGCTCGGCGCCAGGAAGCTCAAGGAGCTGCGCCGCCAGCGCCATCGTCTCGAAGAACACGGCGCCGTCGCATTCGACGTCGCGCGCAGGCCCGACGAGATCGGACCTGCACTCGAAACGTTCCTGCAGCTCGAAGCCAGTGGCTGGAAAGGCAAGCGCGGCACCGCGCTGAACCAGCATGCGGGCGATGCGACCTTCATCCGCCGCGCCGTAGCGGCGCTGGCAGAGACCGCGCAGTGCGAGATTGTGACCTTGCGCGCCGGTACAATTCCGGTGGCCGCCGGCATCGTGCTGCGCCATCAGGACCGCGCCTTCTTCTTCAAGCTCGGCATCGACGACCGCTTTGCACGATATTCGCCGGGCGTGCAGCTCACGCTCGAGCTCACCCGCCACCTCTGCGCCGATCCCGCCGTCGCCAGCGCGGATTCCACGGCGAGCGCCGATCACCCCATGATCAATCCGATCTGGCGCGGGCGCTTCGCAATCGGTGACGTGCTGATCCCGCTGCGGCGTAACGATCCGGTCGTGACGCTCGTTCGCGGAGCGCTCGCGGCGTGTTACGCCGCGCGCGAAGCGGCGCGATCCGCGGTGCACTTGATCAGAAGGTGATGGACTACAAATCCGCGTCAGACAGCTCAGCCATTTTGATGAGATGACGCAGCAGTCCAGCCTTCAGCGGCTTGTTGCCGCGAATGGGGACCGAGAGCCGCACGATGCTGCCGGGTTTACCGTAGGTGACTGCCGCTGACCCGAAGCAAACTCCAGCCGTGGCGCTCGACAATTCGTGCGAACTCCCGACCAGAAATTGACTTCACGCAGGCAATTCCAGAATCCGTCCAACGCCGCCCGGTTCGGGTGGTGCGACTTCCACGGATAGACAGCCCTCGATCGCATCTCGGAGGTTGGCCATCAGCTCATCCATGGTATCGCCTTCGGTGGCACAGCCAGGAATCGCCGGGACCTCGGCCCAAAAGCCCCCTCTTCGGCCTCGTGCACAACTATCTTGATCTTCATGACGACCTCACAACCTGGATAGTTGCCCAAGCCGTAGACATATTCAACCTCAAGAGATTACTCCGCCGCCTGCGCGTTGATCTCCGCCGAGACCTCGCGGATGGCGCGCGCGAGCATGTTGGGATCCTGCGCGCCGGAGACGGCGTATTTCTGCGCGAAGACGTAGGTCGGCACGCCGGAGATGCCCTTCTCGGCGGCTTCCTGCGCGTCCGCCGATACGCGCGCGACATCCTCGTCAGTAGCAAGGCGCTTGCGTACATCGTCGGCATCGAGGCCGACATCGGCAGCCGCCTGCACCAGCACGTTCAAATCGGTGAGGTCGCCGCCGTCGCGGAAGTAGAGCTCCATCAGGCGCTGCTTCATCTCGGGCGCCTTGCCGATGGCCTCGGCCCACAGGATCAGTCGGTGGCAGTCGGTGGTGTTGGGCTGACGCGCGACCCGCTCAGGCCGGTAAACCAGTCCCTCTTCGCTCGCAGCCGCAACGACGCGCCCCGCAATGCCCTTATAGGCCTCGACCGAGCCGAACTTCTTGGTGAGATAGTCCTCCCGGCTGATGCCCTCGCGCGGCACCCAGGGATTGAGGAAGAAGGGACGGAAATTGAGCTGGACCGGAACGTCGGGCACGAGCGCCAGCGCACTCTCGATCCGGTGCTTGCCGATATAGCACCAGGGGCACACCACGTCGGAGACGACGTCAATCTGGAGCGGTTTCAGCGTGCTCATGTCAGGCGCCTCCTTCGAGCGATACAGGTTTGCGAGCGGTACAGGTTTGCCCAAAGATAAGCCGAACCCGTTCCGAGGCAAGGCCGCTAGCTCATGGCTGCTGCCATTTGTCGGAGCCGCTCGGCAGTGCGCTCGTCGGCCGGGAAGAAGGTTTCCAGAGCCAGCTCCGACAGTGTGATGTCAACGGGCGTACCGAACACCATGGTGGTGGAGAAGAAACTTAGTATCTCCCCGTCGTGGCGTAGCTTGAAAGGGATCGCGACATTGTCGCTCGACAGCGGCGCCGCGCGCGCCGGGATCGGATAGCTCTTCAGGTCATTGTAGAGCTTGATCAGCTCAGGATCGGCCGTGGCCTCGCATTGCCGGTGCAGCCGCTCCAATAGATGCCCGCACCATTCCGCGAGATTGACCGTGCGCGGCGCCAGCGCCTCGGGATGGAATGCGAGCCGCAGCACGTTGAAGGGCTGGCCGAGCAGCCGCTGCGGGATGCCGGCGAGCAGCGGCGCCAGCATGCGGTTGGCCGAGACCAGATTCCAGTGGCGGTCATAAGCCAGCGCCGGATTGGGCTCATGCGCCTTGAGGACGAGATCGATCGCCTGGCGGGCTGATTTCAAGGCGGGATCCTCCAGCGGGCGCTGCGGAAAGGCCGGGGCATAGCCGGCGGCGACCAGCAGCACGTTGCGTTCGCGCAAGGGCACGTCGAGGCGCTCGGCGAGTCTGAGCACCATGTCGCGCGAGGGTGCGGCGCGGCCGGTCTCGACGAAGCTCAAATGCCGCGCCGAGATTTCGGCCTCGCCTGCGAGATCGAGCTGGCTCATGCGGCGGCGCTGCCGCCATTCGCGCAAATGGTCGCCGATATGGACCGGCTGGCTGCGTTCGGCCTGTGCCGTGGATGCATGTGCGTTCATGGGCGAAAACCTAGCACGCAGATTTCGGCTCTTCCATTACGTCGGAGGTAATCGAATTGGGCCCCGAGCCGGCGCATCTTCGGTCGCAACAGGAGACGACCATGATCGCACTGCTGCTCTACCGGACCGTCGCAGACCACATCCTGCCTCGAATCCTGCCCTGGGCCATGGCGCTCGCAACCCGGATGCTGGCGCGCAGCCTCAACATGCCCGAACCGCTGGTGCATTCGACCGGCGACTATGTCGTCGCGCAGGTCGCAGCCTTCGAGCACGGCGTCGGCAAAAGCCTCTGCCCGTTCCGCCTCGCCCGCCTGCTCCGCGCCTGGTGGCGTGGATCGCACTGAGTTTTTCTTGAGCCCAACCCAACCATGGAAACCACGATGATCGACGCATCCAGCTTCCTCCGCCGCGCGCTTCTTGCCGACGCAATCTTCAGCGGCATCGCCGCTCTCGGTTTCACTTTCGGCGCCAGCGCGTTCGCGTCGCTGTTCAACCTGCCCGAAGGGCTGCTGCGCGAGACCGGCCTGTTCCTGATCGCCTATACCGCGCTCGTTGGCTGGCTTGCCTCACGCGCCTCCGTGGCAAAGCCGCTCGTGCTGCTGGTCGTGGTCGGCAACGCGGCCTGGACAGGCGGCAGCATCGCGCTGCTGCTCTCGGGTACGGTGTCGCCGAACCTTGCCGGCGAGCTCATGGTCGTGGCGCAGGCGATCGCCACCGGCGTGTTTGCCGAGCTGCAGTATGTGGGATTGCGCAGGAGCGGGAGTGTGGTGGCGGCGTGAGCTTACCGCTGCCAGTCGTCGCCCGGTTTAACCGGGCGACCCAGTATTCCAGAGCCAGTGAACGTATGCGGATAAGCCGCGGCGTACTGGATGCCCTGGTCAAGCCGGGGCATGACGGCGGAGCCCGCTGCGCAAGTGCAGGCTACGCGCGCGCGCGGCCATTCTTCTTGCCAACAGCGTGGCCGTTGAGCTTCTTCTTTTTGGCGGCCTTCGGCCCCGCCTTCTGCGCTTTGCGCTCCGCGCGCGCCTTCACCTTGGCGCGCTCGACCCGCGCTTCCGCGCGCAACTTCTTGCGCTTGGTCTCGCAGGAGGGGCATTTGCAGCCGATCGGCTTCAGATAGGCTTTGAAATAGTCGGTGCCGTAGTCGTAGTTGATCTCGTCGCCCGGCTCGATGTTCTTGATGGCGCGGATGAAGACCTTGCGCTCACGGGGGCGCACGTCGGATTCGGCGTTGGGCCGGCACGAATGGTTGATGTAGCGCGCGAGGTTCTTGCGCACCGAGCCGTCGATGGTCCAGCGGCCGTTGAGCTCGAACAGGTACTTGTTCTCGATGTCGTCCTGCTCGGGAATCCGCGAGTCCAGGATCGGACCGTAATAACGGATGATCCGGGTGCCCTTCTTGATCGGTTTGGTGGCGAAGAGGCCGAGCCCGGTTTTCGAGCGGCCGACGCGATAGGATTTTTGCGAAGCGATGGCTGGCATGATCAGTAGAATGAGGACCGCGAACGAGGCCGAATGCCTCAAGCGAAGCCGCCCTTCTAGAACGATTCCGCGCCGCTGTCAGGTGTCTGTCGACCCTGTTTGAACCTTGCCCACAATCAAGACGTCTGATGGAACGGAGTTCCCGCTCGATCAAAGGCGTCGTCATGATCCGCATCGCCACCGCAGGCCTGGCCATGTTGCTGATGTGCAGCGGTCTCGACCGCGCCGACGCCCAATTCGTGGGCAGCAAATATACCTCGACGGCCCCGAAGGATTGCCGCCAGATCGGCAAGCCCAGCGAGCTCGACGGCAGCACCGCGCGGGTATGCAAGGGCAAGGATGGTCTCGTGGTCCTGATTGCCGAGGACGATCTTCGCGAGGTCGTCTCCGTCGGCCGCAATCGCAGGGCGGCGGCCGAGGAACCGGCGGCAAAAGGCTGGTTCGCTCCGTTCAACTCGTCCGAGACCACCGTCGAATGGCGCACAGCGGCCACCAAGCCGTTCGCGATAATCCAGCGCTGGCACATCGCGGACGGCACCGATCCCGACCAGCAGGGACGGCCGAACACCAAGGTCATGCTCGTCGTAACCCGGCTGCCGCCGGGACCGGTCTGCCACGTCGCCTATGTCGACGCGATCGCCAACCCGAACAGCAATGAGCTCGCGCGCCAGGCGGCGGATAACTTCGCCCGCAGTTTTCGCTGCGGCAAGGACGAGGTGAAGATCATCGGCGCCGGCGGCCGCGCCGTGGAGCTTGCGACGATGCGCTAGGCGCTCGCCTGGCACCATGTCCCGATCGATCAGGGACTGGGCAGCTTCCCCGTGATGGGTGCCATCAGCATCGCCTCGAGCAGGCGTTCGGCCGTCGTCCCCTCGGGCAGTCGCCCCAGGATGTCCGAAAGCCGTCCGTCGAGCAGCAGCGTGGTGAAACCGTGCACCATCGACCAGGCGCGTGCGATCGCAGCGCCCTGATTGAGCGTCAGCGCGTCGCCGCTGATCTGCTCCTGCCGCATCATGCCGACGGCATTGGCGAGCCCGGCGAAGGAAGCCTCGGCCGCCTCATGCAGCGACGGCCTGGAATAGTCGAGGCGCTCGGTGCGGAACATGATGCCGTACATACCGGGATGAGCCTGAGCATAGGCGACATAGGCTTTCGGCCGCACCAGTGCGCGCTCGAGCGGCGTGGTGGCGGCGTCACAGGATGACGCCATCGCCGCATTGAACTGGCGGAAGCCGACGGCCGCCAGCTCACTGAGAAGCCCGGTGAGGTCGCCGAAATGATGGGTGGGCGCGGCATGCGACACTCCGGCCTCGCGCGCCACCGCGCGCAATGTCAGGCCGGCGAGCCCGTCACGCTCCAGCACCCGTTCGGCGGCCCGGAGCAGCGCTTCGCGCAGCGCGCCGTGGTGATAGGGCGCCTCGGCCTTGACGCTCGATATGCGGCGCGCGGAACGCGGCTGCGTGCCCGCTGCCGACGATGTCTTTCGCCGAGTGCGCGCGCGCCGCGGGGATTCGGTCCTGGTTTCGCTCTTGCCCATGGTCAAGCTATAAGACGCAATATTGACAGTGTAAAGATTTCACTTGACTGTCGCGACGATCGGCACTATCTCATCTTTACGATGTAAAGATTGGGAGGGATATGCCGTGCAGCAGGACGCTATCGCCGAGCGCCGCAACAATGTCGCGCCGATTCCATTCGAGGCCGACGCACCGTTCCCCAAGATCATCGGCGAATTGCCTCGCGAGCTGAACGGCACGCTCTATCGCAACGGCCCCAATCCGCAGTTCGACTCGCCTGGCGCGCACTGGTTCGTCGGCGACGGCATGCTGCACGCCTTTCACCTCGAGAACGGCCGCGCCAGCTATCGCAACCGCTGGGTCCGCACGCCGAAATGGCTGGCCGAGCACGATGCCGGCCGCGCGTTGTTCGGCGGCTTCGGCCGCAAGCTGCCGGATGCCCCAGCGGGCCTCACCGACGGCGGCGTCGCGAATACCAACATCATCTTCCATGCTGGCAAGCTGCTGGCGCTGGAAGAAGCGCATCTGCCGACCGAGATCGACCCGGGCACGCTGGCGACGCGCGGCTATCACAATTATCAGGGCCGCATCGCCGGCAGCTTCACCGCGCACCCGAAGATCGATCCGATCACCGGCGAGCTGGTGTTCTTCGGCTACAATGCCGCGGGCCCGCTGACACCTGCCCTCTCCTACGGATCGATCGATGCCTCCGGCAAGGTGACGCGCTTCGAACGGTTCGAGGCGCCCTATGCCAGCATGGTGCACGACTTCATCGTCACCGAGAACCATGTGTTGTTTCCGATCCTGCCCATCACCGGCAGCATGGACCGCGCGATGAAGGGGAAACCGCCTTACGCATGGGAGCCGGAGAAAGGCGCTTATGTCGGCGTGATGAAGCGCAAGGGCAGCGCGAAGGGCATCGTGTGGTTCCGCAGCGAGGCCTGCTACGTCTTCCACGTCATGAACGCGTGGGAGGATGGTAACCGCATCATCGCCGACGTCATGCAGTTCGAGGAAGCGCCGCTGTTTCCGCATCCCGACGGCCGGCCGACCGATCCGGAGAAGTCGCGCGCCCGTCACTGCCGCTGGACCTTCGATCTCTCGGGGAATACCGACCGCTTCCAGCAGACCTATCTCGACGATCTCACCGGTGAATTTCCCCGCATCGACGACCGCCGCGCCGGATTGAAGAGCCGGCACGGCTGGTACGCCTGCACCAATCCAAAACTGCCGATGTTCGGCGCGCTGTCCGGCATCGTCCATGTCGACGGCGATGGAAAGCGCCTCGCCCATTATCTGCTGCCGACCGCCGACACCATCTCCGAGCCGGTGTTCGTCGAGCGGTCGAAAGATGCGGCGGAAGGCGATGGCTGGCTGCTGGCGGTGGTCTGGCGCGCGCGTGAAAACCGCAGCGACCTCGCGGTGTTCAATGCCACTGACATCGAGGTTGGCCCCGTCGCGCTGGTGCAACTCGGCCACCGCGTGCCCGACGGTTTTCACGGCAATTGGGTCGGTGCGCATTAGCTCTCCCTCGACATCGCTGATGTCACCAAAAAGGTCTCTCATGCATATGCCCTCGATCACCGCGGATCGCCTCGCCGTCCTGATCCTGATCTGCGCCGGGATCACACTCCAGATGATCCGGCCGCGGCGGAGCGGCCAAACCATCTTCAACGGCGGTGTCTTGCTCCTCGCCCTCGGCCTCTCGATCGCCTGCGCGTTACCTGTCCTGTCGCACCTGCCCTGGGCGGGATTCGCCGACGAAATCGCCGAGCAAGCCGTTGCCGCAATTCAGTTTTTGGAAGTCGCTTATGTCATTTTGACACTGTAAAGATTTACTTGACCCGGCCTCGCTTCTGAATTATTGATCTTTACATCGTAAAGATAAGGCCCGGACCGAGGCGGACCATGGCAATTTTCCTGATCCTTGCGCCCTATGGCGCCTACACTCTCCTGATGCTGGTGACATCGGCCACTATCAGCGTGTTCGTGGCCTCGGCAATCTGCCTCGCCACCGTCGCGATCGATGTCGTGCGCGGCCGCTCGGTGAAGATCCTGGCCATGGGCTCGGCGATGCTGTTCGCCGCAATCGGCCTTCACCTCGCGCTGTTCGACCCGGCGCTCGGCACGCTCGGTGTCAAGCTGTCGGTCGACATCGGCATCTTCGTCATCTCGCTCGGCTCGATGCTGGTCCGCCGTCCCTTCACGCTGCAATACGCGCTCGAGTCCGTGCCAGCCGAGACCGCAGCGATGCCCGGCTTTCTCTATGCCAATTACGTCATCACCGGCGCATGGACCGCGGCTGCGCTGTTGATGGCGGCCGCCAATCTCGTGCTGCTCTATGTCCCCGGCCTGCCGCTCTGGTCGAGCCTTGCGGTCGCCTTCGCCGCCCGCAACAGCGCGATCTACTTCACAAAATGGTATCCCGAGTATCGCCAGGTCAAGTACGGTACGCCGGCCAGCGCACTTCGCCACACTCGCTGAACAGGATCGACGATGAAGGACGTATTCGCCCGCCTCGCCTCCGACTTCCTCTCCGCCATCGTCTTCCTGGTCATCTACCTCATCACCGACAACGTCGTCCTGGCAACGTCGGTGGCGATTGCCGGTGCGATCGCGCAAGTGATCTACGCCCGCGTCAGGGGGCACAAGCTGAGCTACATGACCTATGCCAGCGTCGCGCTCGTCGTGGTGCTGGGCACCGTCACGCTGCTGACCAACGATCCCCGCTTCATGCTGGCAAAGCCCTCGATCGCGCATTTCGCGATCGGCGCCATCATGCTCAAGCGCGGCTGGATGCTGCGCTACATGCCGCCGATCGTCGTCGAGACCGTCCCGGAATATGTGACGGCCGCGGGCTATGCCTGGGCGGTGCTGATGTTCGTGATCGGCGTCGGCATGATCGCGGTCGCCTCCACAGGCGATCTGAAGCTGTGGGCGTTCTACATCACGGTGGTCGCAGGCGGCGCCAAGATCCTCGCCTTTGCCGTGCAGTATGTCGTGCTTCGCCTCATCGTCACCAGCCGACGGCGCGCCGCCGCCCGCGCCTAAATGCCTCCAACGGAGCGTTAGGCAGCTGCTGCGAGTTGCGCTATACGCTCGGCCCGGGACTGGCCCGCGGATCGTCGCGGTCCGCCGGGATCTTGGGAGACGCGAATGGCCGTGGACGGCAACTGGACTCTGACCATGACGACGCCCATGGGCGAGCGCAAGGCGACGCTGAGCCTGACGGCTGCCGGCGGCGCGCTCGCGGGCACGCAGGGTGCGGAAGGCAATACCGCCGAGATTTTCGACGGCACCGTCAGCGGCGACAACGTCTCCTGGAAGGTCTCGATCACCAACCCCATGCCGCTCACGCTCGAATTCACCGGCACGGTCTCCGGCGACAGCATCAGCGGCGAGATGGGCATCGGCCCGATGGGCAGCTTCCCGTTCACGGGCGCCCGCGCGTAAGGGGGCCCTGCAATAATGCGCGCACTAGGTCTCATCGCGGCGACGATCCTGTGTGTCGCGACACAAGCGGCGCGCGCTGAGGAGACCGAACCGGCGTGGCGCGCAAGCGCGCTCGCCATGGTACCGGCAGGCTATGTCGCCGGCACAGCCTTTCGAACCGAAGGCTTGACGGGCGACCTCGCCGTCTATCCGGCGACATCGAACGATCCGAAGTCACCGGCAAGCGTGTTCGCTGCGCGCCAGGCTCTCGTAGTCACGCTGACGCCGGATGCGACACGCGCAGTCTCGGCCGAATTGAAGCCGCGCACCGGGCCAGATCCGGACAATGACGACACCGATTTCGCAAAGCTGCACGCCGATCTGGCCGCCAAGCGCTCAACGCTGCCTGAGGGCACCGAGCCCTGCGATCTCGGCGCCTGGTCCATCGACAAGGATCCGAACGGACTCAACGTGCGCGCCGAGCCGTCGGCAAAGGCGCGCGTGCTCGGCACACTGCCGCCGCCCTACCGGCTGAAGTTAGGGGGCAGTGAGAACACGCCCGATGGCGGCTGGCTCACCGAATTCCGCATCATCGGCTCTAGGGACGGCTGGTTTCTGATCGAAGGCGCCAAGCCGCCAGGCAAGGACTACGAGGACGACAAGAAATATCCGCGCAATGCGCCGAAGCCCTATGCCGGACGCGGCTGGGTCGCCTCCAACAAGGTCGGCGCGTCCTACGCCAATGGCGCGACACGCATGGGCGGCCTGTTCCAGGCGCCCTTCGTCGATGCGAAATGGACGCCGGCCCAGCGCGAGCTCGGCGGCGCGATCGACACCGATGGCGGCCCGAAGCGCATCTTTGCCTGCAGCGGCCTCTGGGGCCTGGTCGAGAGCCAGGACGGCGTGCGCGGCTGGTGGCGCGGGCTGTGCTCCAACCAGGTCACGAATTGTAGTTAGGACCTGGCGGACCAAGCGCCTTTTTCGTGTCCCGAACGCGGTGCAGCGCGTAGCGCCGCTCCGCAGAGCCGGGACCCATGCCGCCACGTGGACCCCGGACCTGCAGCGCATCACCATAGCGCGTCGAAGACGCGCGTGAACGCGCTTATGGTGCTGCGCAGCGTCCGGGGAACGTGGCCTCAGCCCAAATTCAACTCCTTGAAGAAGTCGTTGCCCTTGTCGTCGATGATGATGAAGGCGGGGAAGTCGACGACCTCGATGCGCCAGATCGCTTCCATGCCGAGCTCGGGATATTCGAGCACCTCGACCTTCTTGATGCAGTGCTCGGCAAGATTCGCCGCGGCACCGCCGATCGAGCCGAGATAGAAGCCGCCGTACTTCTTGCAGGCCTCGCGCACGGCCGGCGCGCGATTGCCCTTGGCGACCATCACCATCGAGCCGCCGGCGGCCTGGAACTGATCGACGAAGGAATCCATGCGGCCAGCGGTGGTCGGGCCGAACGCACCGGAGGCGTAGCCCTCGGGCGTCTTGGCGGGGCCGGCGTAATACACCGGGTGGTTCTTGAAATAGTCCGGCAGCGGCTCGCCTCTCTCAAGGCGCTCGCGCAGCTTGGCATGCGCGGAGTCACGCGCGACGATCATGGTGCCGGTCATCGAGACCCGCGTCTTGGTCGGGTATTTCGAGAACGTCGCCAGGATATCCTTCATCGGCTGGTTGAGGTCGATCTTGACGACCTCGCCGCCGAGCGACTGCTCGACCTGCGGCAGATATTGCGCCGGGTTGTGCTCGAGCTCTTCGAGATAGACGCCGTCCTTCGTGATCTTGCCGAGCACCTGGCGATCGGCCGAGCAGGAGACGCCGAGCCCGATCGGGAGCGAGGCGCCATGACGCGGCATGCGGATCACGCGGACGTCGTGGCAGAAATACTTGCCGCCGAACTGCGCGCCCACTCCCAGGCTTTGCGTCATCTTGTGGATTTCCTGCTCCATCTCGACGTCGCGGAAGGCGTTGCCGTCAGGCGAGCCGTGCGTCGGCAGCGCATCGAGATAGCGGGCGGAGGCAAGCTTCACCGTCTTCATGCAGAGCTCGGCCGAGGTGCCGCCGATCACGATGGCAAGGTGATAAGGCGGGCACGCCGCGGTGCCCAGCGTCAGGATCTTCTCCTTGAGGAAGGCGAGCAGCCGGTCCTTGGTCAGCACCGAGGGTGTCGCCTGGAACAGGAAGCTCTTGTTGGCGCTGCCGCCACCCTTCGCCATGAACATGAACTTGTAGGCCGAATCTACTTCGGGAGAGCCGCCCTCGGCGTAGATCTCGCATTGCGCCGGCATGTTGTTGGCGGTGTTCTTCTCCTCGTACATCGACAAGGGAGCGACCTGCGAATAGCGCAGATTGCGGCGGAGGTAAGCATCGCGCGCACCTTCCGACAGTGCCGCCTCGTCGTCGCCATCGCTGATGACGTTGCAGCCCTTCTTGCCCATGATGATCGCGGTGCCGGTGTCCTGGCACATCGGCAGCACACCGCCGGCCGCGATGTTCGCGTTCTTCAAAAAGTCCAGCGCGACGAACTTGTCGTTGGGGCTCGCCTCGCCGTCCTCCAGGATCGCGCGGAGCTGCTTCAGATGACCCGGCCGCAGATAGTGGTTGATGTCGCCAAAGGCCGCTTCCGACAGTGCCCGCAGCGCCTCACGCGACACCACCAGCATGTCTTTCCCCAAAACCTTCTCGACCCGCACGCCCTCGGCCGTGATCTTCTTGTAGGGCGTCTCGTCCTTGCCCAGCGGGAACAGCGGCGTGTGCTTGTAGGGCGGAACGGGCTTTGACGGGTCGGGGAAGGCGGTGGGAGCGTTCATGGTCTGGAATCTCGGGGTTTTGGAGCCCTCGTGGGCCTCTAGCATAGAAGCGTTCTAAGCCATTTTCCTACAAATGGAAGGTTTTCGCGTCCCCACAATTGGGATGCGGCCTCCCGCTCCGTGCGTTCTCGATTGTCCCGATGAAGCACCAGGAACGCTATCGCTACCTCTGATTTTGCGATCTTATGTCCGCAATCGAGCTGGGAAAAGGGGGAAATCGAGATGTCAGAAATTACAACGCCATTGGTGAAGTTTAGCGACCAGATCGCCGGCTCCGTCATCAAGGGTTGGGAAGTCGGCGGATATGCGCTTGGCTTGCTCGTTCTCGCGGCAGCGACCTTGGTGATGGCTTGTCTCTTGGCTCTTTCCGGACACGAGCAGCCTGCAATTGCGTTTCTCTTGTTGGGGTCCGCGGTAATCGTGTTTGTGGGGTACAACTTCTATGTGAAGGCCATTATCCCAGCAAAGAGGGCCACTGAACGTCTCGAACAGAGCGGCCCCATGATCGACACCGTGCAGGAGATGGCGATCCTCCTGACCGAGATAATCTCCCAACTGAACGACTACGCCCTCTTGAATACGGAAGCGATCGTTTCAACGGTCGAGGGCGTGAAGGAACGAATCGCCAGGCTGCCGGGCGGCAGCCTGCTGATTGGTTCAAGCTACTTCGCCAAGGGAGAGAACCTGGCAAAGGGCGTGCGCCAGGTCGCGGCAAGTTCGCGCAGCGTTGTCGCAGACGTTCGCGATTCCATCACCAAGGCCGACGTGTCGCGGATTGGCGGGCATCTGAAGGATTTGAAGCAGTTGAAGCAAACAATTGAAAAAGAGCTTCTCAGCGCCCAGGGCGCCTAAACAGCGCAACCGTTCGCAAATAGGCCTGATCGGAGGTCTTGCATGGCCTCGGAGTACAGGCTTTTATGCGGCCTCCAAGGGGCTTTTCATCATGATTTTCAAACCGAACGTCCGCGGCGCGATCCTGGTCGCCGCCGCCATCACCGGCCTTGTGACCGTCGCCTCGCCCTCCCGCGCGGACCAGTGCGACGACATCGCAAAGCAGCTCGCCAGCGGCATCGACAAGCTGAAGGTCAACTTCAAGGCTTCCAACATCATCTATCTCACCCACCCGGCGGCGAAGGAGCTCTCGCTCGGCTGCCGCGCGCAGGGGAAGACCTACTCCAACGAGCTCTATGCCAAGGGCGACCGCAAGCCGACCCCGCAGTTCTATGAACTGGTCGGATCCGCGGCGGCGCTCACCTTCACAGTGCCGAAGGACGACACCACGAAAGGCGCCACGCGCTGCCTGAAGCGCATGGGCCTGCTCCGCGGCGACAAGGTGTCGATGCGCTTCAAGCGCCTCAACATGGAATGCTCCCGCACCAAGACGGAAGCGTCGATCGCGATCACACGTCCGAAGGACGAGTAGGCGCGGCTCGCTCTTGCCGCGCGAGTGGCGGCGCACGTGGCGCGCCGCCACTCACCACACACTCCGTCATTGCGGATGCCGGCGCAAAAGGGCGCATCTCACGCACCAGATCCTTCGCATTTTAGCGATCGCCTTGAAGGAAATTTCGCTCCTCGCGGCCCAGGGTCAATTGTTTCAATGTGTGAGGATTTGTGGATGAGCGTTTCTACCGTTGCGCCGCCGCCGATCGCGATCGTGGTGCCGAGCTACGACACGACCAAGCAGCAGGACGATCAGGCCAAGACCAAGGACAACGACCCGACCTATAAGCCGCCGCCGCCTGCGCCGCTGCCGCCGGGTCAGGGCACGCGGATCGATCAGCTCGCCTGATCAGGTTTGCGAGAGGTGAAATGCCCGATCCGGTCGATCGGGCTTTTCGCGTGTCCGGCCGCATCTTCGCCGGATAGCGGGATCAATATCTTGCGCGGCTACTCCGAGACCTGCGCATGATCGCAAGACTGCTGTTGCAGAGCACGATCACCACCGTCGCGATGAGCGCGCTGCTGTTCGCGTCCGCCGGCACCCTGCATTGGCCGTCGGCCTGGGTGTTCCTCGCGACCTCCGCCCTGCTCGGCCCGCTCTGCGGCTGGTGGCTTTATCGGGTGGACCCCGCACTGCTCGCCGAACGTCTGCGGCCGGTCCTGCAAAAGGACCAGCCCGCTGCCGACAAGGTGTTCATGACCGTCTTCGTCGTCGCGATGCTGGTCTGGCTGGCCGCGATGGGGCTCGACCGGCGTACGCTATCCTCCGACATGCCGATGGCGCTGCAGATGCTCGGCCTCGCACTGTTCCTGCTCTCGACGCTGTTCATCCTCTGGGTCTTTCGCGAGAACTCGTTCGCGGCGCCCGTGGTGAAGCTGCAAGCCGAGCGCGCCCAGCACGTGATCTCGACGGGGCCTTACGCGCATGTCCGCCATCCCATGTACAGTGGCATGATCCTTTTCTTCGCCGGCGTGCCGCTGCTTCTGGGCTCATGGTGGGGACTTCTGATGGTGCCGCTCTTCTTCGTTTTGTTTGCGATCCGGATTCGCATCGAGGAGCGCACACTGCGCGAGGGACTGCCGGGCTATGCCGGCTATGTGACGCGCGTGCGCTATCGCCTGCTGCCCGGCGTGTGGTGAGTGCGCATCACGCTCCCTGTGCACTGCAGGGAAAAGCGCTCCCTCTCCTCCGATCGACTGACGTCGCCGCGACCGAACCGCGCTAGAGGGAACCGCAGCCACGCAACGGGAGACGCGACGATGTTCTGCAAGCCCCCCTGCCCCGACAAGCATGACCTCTCGACCAACTCCCGATGATTCAGGCGACCGATCTGGCCCGAAGCGTTCGCAATCGCTCGAAAGCCACAACGTGCTCAGGCGATTGATCGCGCCCGAAACGGCCGGTCCGGAACGGGGGCTGCCGCCAGCCTCTCTCCGGCTCTAGATTCTTGTTTTGACGCGTTTTCCTTACGCGAACCGGTATCCACTTCGCTCGAAAACGCTTTAGCAGTCTGCTGAAGAACCCCCTCGCCACGGAGGGGGCTTGATGATTCACTTTATCCATCTCGAATCGGCAGAGGCGATCATGCGCGGCAGGTTTAAGGACCAGGGCGGCCTGTTTTCGTACATC
>NZ_JARWCR020000102.1:0-25117 GCF_029846695.2 Bradyrhizobium nivariense
CGCGATCGACGAACGAACCACGCGGCATCAGGGTTATGGCATGTCGCAATCACGCCGAGCCATGGTCGAGTGCATCTTCGGCTGGGGCAAGCAGCACGGGACAATGCGCAAGACCAAACATCGCGGCTGAGGGGCGGGGCAAACAGGAAATGCGATTCGTGTGGTCGGCACTCCAGGGACGCGTGAGCAATCGGCTGGCCCGGCACTTCCGCGCCGCGCCGCACCGGCTGCCCGCGCATGCGCCCATGGTGAGCTTCACCTTCGACGATGCCCCCGATAGCGCCGCAGGCGAGGGCGCCGAGCTTCTGGAGCAGCATGGCGGCCGCGGTACGTTCTATCTCGCCGGCAGCCTGGTCGATCGTCCCTCGGACCACTGGCACGGCCTGTCAAACGACGCCATCGTGCGGCTTCACCGGGCCGGCCACGAGATCGCCTGCCATACCTTCTCGCACCAGAGTGCGGTCAATCTCGACGAGGCCGCCATGGCCCGCGAGATCGAGCGAAACCGCAGCCATTTTCGCGGTATCGATTCCTCCATCACGCTGGAAAATTTCGCTTACCCCTATGGTATGGCGTCGGTGTGGCGCAAGCCGCAGCTCGCCAGGACCTTCCGCTCGGCGCGCGGCATCCTTCCCGGCGTCAATCGCGACGTCATCGATCTCCAGTTCCTGCGGGCCTCGCCCTTGGTCGATTGCGAGATCAATGCGGCGGGTGTCGATCGCTATTTCGACGATGCGGTCGAGAGCGGCGGATGGCTGATCTTCTACGGTCATGACGTCGCCAACGCGCCGAGCCCGTATGGCTGCACGCCGCACCTGATGCGCCATGCGCTGCGGGCAGCCGGCAAGCGCGACATGCCGATCGTGACGGTCGCGGAAGCGCTGCGAAGGATCGGGGCGTAAGAGAGTTTTCTTCTTTCCTTCGCCCTTTGTGGGCCTGTTACGCAACAGGCGCAAAGGGAGAGGGGGAAGACAGCGTCCTGCCGCGCAAACAGTCTTGCCACGCCCGCGCGGTCATGCGACTGGCCTTGTGACGAATCTCACGGCCTCACCCCGACACGCCCATGTCCTCTCCTTCCAGCGCTCCGCTGCCTGCGCCGGCCAACGGCCGCAATGCGCTGTCGGTGCTGCATTCGGTGTTCGGCCTGCCCGGGTTCCGCGGCGCGCAGGGCGAGATCATCCGGCACGTCACGGACGGCGGCAATTGCCTGGTGCTGATGCCGACCGGCGGCGGCAAGTCGCTGTGTTATCAATTGCCGGCGCTGCTGCGTGAAGGCTGCGGTATCGTGGTGTCGCCCTTGATTGCGCTGATGCGCGACCAGGTCGCCGCCATGCTCGAGGCCGGGGTCAACGCCGCCGCGCTGAACTCGTCGCTGACCCCGCAGGAAGCCTCCGACATCGAGCGGCGGCTGATCGCGGGCGATCTCGACCTGCTCTATGTCGCGCCGGAGCGGCTGGTGACGCCGCGCTGCCTGTCGCTGCTGGCGCGGGCGAAGGTGGCGCTGTTCGCGATCGACGAGGCGCATTGCGTCTCGCAATGGGGCCATGACTTTCGCCCCGAATATGTCGGTCTTTCGATCATTGCCGAGCGTTTTCCCGACGTGCCGCGCATCGCGCTGACCGCGACCGCCGACGAATTGACGCGCAAGGAGATCGTCGAGCGGCTTCAGCTTGCAGACAGTCCGCACTTCGTCTCCAGCTTCGATCGTCCCAACATCCGTTACGAGATCGTCGACAAGCGCAACGCGGTGTCGCAGCTCAAGGAGTTCATCCGGGAGCGTCACGCGGGAGACGCGGGCGTCGTCTACTGCCTGTCCCGCAAACGGGTCGAGGAGGTCGCCGCTGCGCTCGAGGACGCCGGCATTGCGGCGCTGCCCTATCACGCCGGGCTCGACAGCAGCGTGCGCTCGCGCAACCAGGACCGCTTCCTCAACGAGGACGGCATCGTCATCGTCGCGACCGTCGCCTTCGGCATGGGCATCGACAAGCCCGACGTGCGCTTCGTCGCCCATCTCGATCTGCCCAAGAGCATCGAGTCCTATTACCAGGAGACGGGGCGCGCCGGCCGTGACGGCAAGCCGTCGGCGGCCTGGATGGCCTACGGTCTCTCCGACATCGTGCAGCAGCGCCGCATGATCGACGAGTCGAGCGGCTCCGACGACTTCAAGCGGGTCTCGATCGGCAAGCTCGATGCGCTCGTTGGTCTTGCCGAAACGCCGCACTGCCGGCGCCGGCGGCTGCTCGCCTATTTCGGCGAGATCGTGATGGACGAGGGCTGCGGCAATTGCGACAATTGCCTGACGCCGCCGAAAATGAGCGACGGCAAGGTGCTGGCGCAAAAGCTCCTGTCCTGCGTCTATCGCACCGGCCAGCGTTTTGGCGCGATGCACCTCATCGACGTGCTGATCGGACGCCTGACCGAGAAGGTGACGCAGTTCGGCCACGACAAGCTCACGGTGTTCGGCATCGGACGCGAGCTCAACGAGAAGCAGTGGCGCACGGTGCTGCGGCAGCTCGTGGCGATGGGACATTTGTGGAGCGACAGCGAAGCGTTTGGCGCGCTGAAGCTGGCGGATTCGTCGCGCGGCGTGCTGCGCGGTGAAACGGAAGTGTGGCTGCGCGAGGAAGCGCCCGGCACCCGCATCCGTTCGAGCCGCGCCAAATCCCGCCGCGGCGATCTGGCGCCGGCGGCCGACGCGCCGCAGGGCGATGTCGATCCTGAATTGCGCGCGCGGTTGCGAGCGTGGCGCTCGGACATTGCCCGCGAGCGCGGCGTGCCGGCCTACGTCGTGCTGCACGACGCCACCATCGACGGCATCGTTCGCGCATGGCCGACCACGCTGGACGAGCTGCGCAACGTGCCCGGCATCGGCGACAAGAAGCTCGAGCATTATGGCGACGAGCTGCTGCAGATTGTCAGGACGCGTTAGGCGCCCTGACCCGTAGCCGAAGGCTCATCTCATCTGGTGCGCCGCAGGTTACCCATTCCGGAACGCGTACCCATAGCCGTTCAGCGCCGGCGCGCCGCCGAGATGGGCGTAGAGGATCTTCGCGCCCTTCTCGAAGTAGCCCTTCTGCGTAAGGTCGATCAGGCCCTGCATCGACTTGCCCTCGTAGACGGGATCGGTGATCATGGCTTCGAGACGCGCGGTGAGGCGGATCGCCTCCTTGGTCTCTTCCGACGGCACGCCATAGGCGGGATAAGCGTAATCCTCGATCAGCACGACGTCGTCTGCGACGAGATCCTTGCCGAGCTCGACGAGCTTGGCCGTGTTCTGCGCGATCGAGAGCACCTGCGCCTTGGTCTGCGCCGGGGTGAAGGACGCGTCGATGCCGATCACTTTTCGCGCGCGGCCATCGGCGGCGAAGCCGACCAGCATGCCGGCATGGGTCGAGCCGGTGACGGTGCAGACCACGATGTAGTCGAACTTGAAGCCGAGCTCGGCTTCCTGCTTGCGCACTTCTTCGGCGAAGCCGACATAGCCGAGGCCGCCAAACTTGTGCACGGAGGCGCCGGCTGGAATCGCATAGGGCTTGCCGCCCGCCGCCTTCACCTCGTCGATGGCCTCCTCCCAGCTCTTGCGGATGCCGATGTCGAAGCCGTCGTCGACCAGGCGTACATCCGCGCCCATGATGCGTGACAGCATGATGTTCCCGACGCGGTCATAGACGGCGTCCTCGTGCGGCACCCAGGCTTCCTGCACCAGGCGGCACTTCATGCCGATCTTGGCGGCGACCGCCGCGACCATGCGGGTGTGGTTCGACTGCACGCCGCCGATCGAGACCAGCGTGTCGGCGTTGGAGGCGATCGCGTCGGGGATGATGTATTCGAGCTTGCGCAGCTTGTTGCCGCCATAGGCAAGGCCGGAATTGCAGTCCTCGCGCTTGGCATAGACCTCGACGTTGCCGCCGAGGTGCTTCGACAGCCGCTCCAGCTTCTCGATGGGGGTCGGACCAAAGGTCAGCGGATAGCGCGCGAATTTTTCGAGCATCGTCAGGTCATCCCGATTGGCGTTGATGTCTGCGAAAAGGCTAGCATCGCGCTGCAAAAAGGTGCTTTCGAATCTTGCGCTCATATTGCACGTTCTCTTGCGCAATTGGCGGGAAAGACTACTGTTTCTTTCGAAAAAGATACTCACAACGGAAGCTTCTTCCATGGCCGCTCGTCTCGATCGCATCGACCTTAAGATGTTGCGATTGCTGCAGAATAATGGCCGCCTCAGCAACGCGGATCTGGCCGAAACCGTCGCCATCAGCCCCGCCACCTGCCATCGCCGCACCCAGCGCCTGTTCGAGCACGGCTTCATCGCCGGCGTCCGCGCCATGGTCGCGCCGAAGAAGGTGGCCAAGGGCACCCTGGTGATGGTCGGCGTCGTGCTCGACCGCTCGACGCCGGAGAGCTTTGCCATCTTCGAGCAGGCCATCGCAAAACTGAAATTCGTGCTCGACTGCCACCTCGTTGCCGGCGACTTCGACTATTTCCTCAAGATCCGCGTCGGCGACATGGAGGATTTCAACCGTATCCATGGCGAGCAGTTGATCGCGCTGCCCGGGGTGCGCCAGACCCGCACCTTCTTCGTGATGAAGGAGGTCGTCGACAACGCGCCGCTGGAGTTTTGAGCGGAGCGGACACCGCCGCCCGTGGTAGTTAGATCTACGCTTTCCAGGAATCGCCTGATCATGCCGATGCCGCCATCTCCCTTCCGCCACCACGATCCTGCCGGACCGGCCTACCGGCGCGGATGGGTCGACGAAGCCGTGGCCGCGATCGAAGCCGACCAGTGCCGCACGGCCGACACGCATCTGATCCGGCTGATCGTGCCGGCGCTGGCCGGCATCGACATCTATCTGAAGGACGAATCCACGCATCCGACCGGCAGCCTGAAGCATCGGCTGGCGCGCTCGCTGTTCCTCTACGCGCTCTGCAACGGACATATCCGTGAAGGCACGCCGGTGGTCGAGGCTTCGTCGGGATCGACCGCGGTGTCGGAAGCCTATTTCGCGCAGATGATCGGCGTGCCCTTCTACGCGGTGATGCCGCGCACGACGTCGGCGGAGAAGATCGCCGCCATCGAGCATTACGGCGGCAACTGCCATCTGATCGACGATGGCCGCGCGCTCTATGCGGAGGCCGGCGCGCTCGCCACCCGGCTCAACGGCCACTACATGGACCAGTTCACCTTCGCCGAGCGCGCCACCGACTGGCGCGGCAACAACAACATCGCCGAATCGATCTTCACGCAGTTGAAGGGCGAGCCGCACCCGCTGCCGGACTGGATCGTGATGGGCGCGGGCACCGGTGGCACCTCGGCGACAATCGGCCGCTATCTGCGCTATCGCCAGCATCCGTCCAGGCTGTGCGTCGCCGATGTCGAGCATTCCGCCTTCTTCGATTGCTTCCGCTCGCAGGACCGCTCTCGGACTTGCGAAAAACCTTCGCTGATCGAGGGCGTCGGCCGGCCGCGCTGCGAACCCTCATTCGTGCCGGGCGTGGTCGACCGCATGATGAAGATCCCGGATGCGGCGTCGCTCGCCGCCATGAACGTGTTGTCGCGCCGGCTGCGCCGCGCCGTCGGCGGTTCCACGGGCACCAATTTCCTGGCGCTGTGCCGGCTCGCCGCGGACATGCGACAGGCGAACCAGACGGGATCGCTGGTGACGCTGATCTGCGATTCCGGCGAGCGTTACCGGCAGACCTACTACGAGCCCGAATGGCTGAAAGCGCGCGGCCTCGATCCGGCGCCGTTCGAGGCCGCCTTGTCGTCGTTCCTCGATACAGCGCAGCCACTGGCGCTTGAGTTCGAAGACGTAACGAATCCGCAGAACTTACGAAATCCCGAGGCCTTATAGCTGGCGCCTCCCTGCCATTTGCAAAATTGCACGGCCGTCACGGCAACTTCACTTGCCTTGCGCCGTCACGCGGGCGAGCCTTGCGCCTCTCAACGAGGAGACTTGCCGTGCGCCTTCCCATTCTCGATCCGAAAGACCTCACTGCCGAACAGAAGCCGCTTTATGAGGACATGCGAGCGGGTATCACGGACCACTTCAAGGGTTTCATCAATATGCGCGCCGATGGCGCGCTGCTCGGGCCGTGGAATCCATGGATCCGTGAGCCGCGCTTCGGCAAGCCGGTGTGGGAGCTGGTCATGGCGATCGCGTCGAACCCGCTGCTGCCGGCGCCGGTGCGCGAGGTCGCGATCCTCGTCACCGGTTCGCATTTCCGCTCCGGCTACGAGCTCTACGCCCATGTGCTGGTCGCCGAGCAGCGCGGCTTGTCGGACGAGAAGCTCGCGACCATCGTCGCCGGACAGCGGCCGGTCGACCTGACCAAGCAGGAGGCGGTCGCCTATGACATGGCGTCCGCGCTGGTGAGCGGCGGCGTGCTGCCGGAGCTGACCTATCGGGCCGCAGTGAAGGAATTCGGCGAACACGGCGCGGCCGAGCTGTCCTATCTCGTCGGCGTCTATTGCATGGTGTCGGTCACGCTGAACACGTTCGACGTGCCGGTGCCGGAGTAAGCGGCGCGGCCGAAGAATGGGCCTCTAGTTGCGCACTGCGTACAGCGGCGTCCGCAATGTCAGCTGGTAGGACGGTTTCGGCATCCAGGCGATCTCTGCGGTGATGCCGAACAGGCGGTTGTCGTTGTCGTCCATGCGGTCGAGATCGAGGCGCAGGATCGGCTGGGTGAAGGGCTCCGCCAGCGTCCTGCCTGCGAGCTGCGCGCCGCCGAACGATTGTACGCCGAGGCGGCCGGTGAATTTCCAGTTGCTCGGCCATTGGTAGTAGCCGCCCGCATAGAGGATCGTGTTCGGCCGGATGCGGACGACCGGGCTGGCGACGTCGGTGTAGGTGTATTGCACGCCGGCAAGCCATCCGCGCGTCTCGTCCTTGTCGAGCGCGTAGTCGAACTCCAGGATGTTCTTGAACGACGTTGTCATGCCCTGCTCGTTGGGTACCGATTGCGTCAAGGTGGATTGCAGCGTGATCGTCGGGATTGTTCCGCCGTTCTGCTGGTAGAGGTCGGCCTGCACGCCGATGTTCCAGCTGGTGACGTCGAACGACGACCAGCCGCCGCCGATGTCGATCGTCGAGCCCGAGATGCCACCGTAGAGCGAGACACGATCGCTGACGTCGACGGTCAGCGGCAGATCGACGGCGATCGATTTCGCGGCCGGCAGGCCGTTCGGCAAGGTCGCGCCCTGGCGCGCTGCCAGCGCTTCGAACGCGGCCGACAACGATGTGTTGCCGAAGCCGAGCCCGAGCGTGCCCGCGGGGATCGTCGCATAGATCGTGCGGAGATCGAGATAGACGTTGGGCACAGACGGTTTTGCCGGTGCGTCGTCGTCGGAGGCGAAGGCGGCACCGGCGGACATCGTCAGACAAAGCAGCCCCGGTGCGACAGCGCGCAAAGCCAGGCGATGCAATTGGCTGTGCTGGGGCACGTGGCAATCCGATTTGATGGCGGAACCGTCGTTAGATGGAACGTGATCGCTCGTGTGGTCAAGCGCTATTCGTAAGCGATGGACTGCACGGATGTGCACGGCTACCCTGCCGTGATCGCACTGACACACTCGCCGGCCAGAGTGCAGGCCGGACAATGGAAGGACAACCGCCATGAACACGTCACGCCGCATCCTGCTCACTGCTCTGGCAGGGCTCGCTGTTGCTCCGACTGCCGTGGCCGCCGCCGTTACGTCGCCCGTGCCTGACGACGTGACCGTGGCCGAAGAGCGCTTCGCGCGCGTGATTGCCGCCGCGCATGCGCCCGATGTCACGTGTGCGCGGCAAGCTGAACGCTACGCGGACGCGCACTGGCCGGAATACGTTGTGGCGGCCAAGGCGGTGCTCGACGCGCGCGTGTGATTCGCGACCTCACTTCCCCACCGCCCGCCGCACCTGCTCACCGATCTGCGACAGCACGAGCTGCGCCTGCGGCAAAATTGCGCCCAAGGCGTGGAAATTGTGAACCATGCCGTCGTGGCAGACGTGCTCGACGGCGACGCCAGCGGCGAGCAGCTTGCGCGCATAGGCATTGCCCTCGTCGCGCATCGGGTCGAACTCGGCGGTGTGGATGATCGCGGCCGGCAGGCCTGCAAGCCGTGTCGCGCGCAATGGCGAGATGCGGGGATCGGCGGCATCTAAGCCCTCGGGCAGATAGTCGACGAGATCGGCTTCGATCGTGACGCGGTCGATCAGATGGCCCTCGGCGAACGCCTCACGCGAAGGTGAGGCCTCCTCGAAATCCAGCACCGGGCAGATCAGGCATTGCGCGACGATGCTGAGGCCTGCGGTCTGCGCCGCCTCCTGGCACACGATCGCAGCGAGCGTTGCACCCGCGGAATCGCCGCCGAGCACCAGACGCTCGGCGTCGATGCCGAGCGATGAGGCCTCGCGCGCCACCCATTCGGCGGCGGCGATCGCATCGTCCACGGCGGCGGGGAATTTGTGCTCGGGCGCCAGCCGGTAATCAACCGAGACGAGACGGCAGCCGGTCGCATGTGCCAGCGCCGCCGCGATGCGGTCATGCGTGGCAATGCTGCCGGCAACGAGCCCGCCGCCATGAAAGAACACGAAGCCGGGCGCGCGATCATCGGCGCTTGCGGGTGAATAAAGCCGATAGGGCAGCGCGCCGCCGGGACCGGGCAGCGCGCCGTCGGACGTCGTCACGTCAGGCGCATCGGTGCGCGCGAACTGCATCAGCTTTTCCAATGATTGCCGCCGTGCCTCCACGCTCGGCCGGCTCCGTACCTGCGGCGCAGCCGCGGCCATCATGGTCAACAAACGCTTTGCGAGCGGATCGAGCGGCATGGTGCTTCCTTTTCCCTTGTGGGAGGGTAACTCACCATTTTCCCGCAGGGAATCATTTAGAAATTGCGCCCAATAGTGGCGCTATAATGCGCCACCACGCCAAGGGGAGGCCGGTTATGGCCGAGATCAAGAAGCCCATCGAATATTCGCCGAGCTGGACCTTCTTCGAGGGCAAATGGCATGACGGCAATGTGCCGATCATGGGCCCGCGAACGCATGCGGCCTGGCTCGGCTCGGTCGTGTTCGACGGCGCGCGCGCGTTCGAAGGCGTCGCGCCCGATCTCGACCGTCACGTCGCCCGCGCCAATCAATCCGCGATCAACTTTGGCCTGAAGCCGGTGGTCGATACCGGCACCTGGCTGACACTCGCAAACCAGGGCATCGCGCGCTTCGCGGCGAATGCCGAGCTCTACGTCCGTCCGATGTACTGGGCGCAGAACGGCTCGGGCGGCGGCGTGCTGTTCGATCCCGAGACCACCGATTGGTGCCTGTGCATCTACGAGGCGCCGATGCCAAAACCCGTCGGCAACGCCATCACGCTGTCGCCGTTCCGCAGGCCCACCGCCGAATGCGCTCCGGTCGAGGCCAAGGCTGCCTGTCTCTATCCGAACAATTCGCGCGCGCTTGCTGAGGCCGCGTCGCGCGGCTTTCAGAACGCGCTGATGCTCGACATGCTCGGCAATGTCGCGGAGTTCGGCAATTCCAACGTGTTCATGGCCAAGGACGGCGTGGTCTACACGCCGGTACCGAACGGCACCTTCCTCAACGGCATCACCCGCCAGCGCGTCATCAGCCTGCTTCGTGGCGACGGCGTCACCGTGGTTGAGAAGACGCTGCGCTATGCCGACTTCCTCGCCGCCGACGAGATTTTTTCGTCCGGCAATTTCGCAAAAGTCGCGCCGGTGATCCGGATCGACGATCGCGAGCTGAAGCCGGGCCCGCTCTACACTCGCGCGCGCAAGCTCTATTGGGACTTTGCCCATGCGGTGAAGCTGGCGGCGTAGCTGGAAGCTCCACGAACAAGCTTGGGCACGAACGTGCCGATCTCACCGCTGTCATCGCCCGGAAGGCGGGCGATCCAGTACTCCGAGGCGGTCACGGTTGAGTCGATAGGCCGCAGCGTACCGGATGCCCGCCTGCCGCCTTCGCTAAAGCTTCGGCGCCCCTGGACCTTAACCCCGGCGAAGCCTTGGGTAGCCGGGTCGCGAGGCATGACACCTGTTCTTAGCGGCTCTTCCGAAACCGGCTGAACTGAAACGCCTGCGTCGAATTCCACGGCGTGTGATGCGTCTCGTTGCGCGTTTCGACCAGCTCGAACGCCGGCCCGAGCTCCGCAGCAAGGCTCGCGCTGTCATGACGCTGCACCGGCAAGCCGCTGCACTTCTCCGGGCCGCCGAGCGCAAACGTCGCAATGATGACGTGGCCGCTGGGCGCAACCGCCGACCGCAGGCGCTCGATGTAAGCGGTCCTGTCGCGGGAATCGGTCAGGAAGTGAAACGCCGCCCGATCGTGCCATAGTTCGTATGTCTTTGCCGGGCGCCATGTGGTGGCGTCGGCGACGATCCAGTCGACCATTGAAGCGGCTGCGCCGATTCGCTTCTTGGCCGCCTCAAGCGCATTGGCAGAGATGTCCAGCACGGTGACGTCGCGATATCCATCCAGCAGGAGAGCATCGACCAGCCGCGATGCGCCGCCCCCGATGTCGAGGATGGCGGCCTCGCGGTCCGGATTGGCCGCTCTGATCATCGCGAGCGAGGTCGCCGGATTGTTCTGAAACCAGCTGACCTCGGCTTCGCCCTTGGTGGCGTAGACATTGTCCCAATGGGTGCTTCGGTCGGACATGGTGCGTCCTCCGGCTTGCCGGGGAGCCGGCGCATAGGAGCGACCTACTCGTCCTTCTTCGACATCCGCTCGAGGCGTTCCTGCATGTCCTTCATCTGCTGGCGCAGATCGTCGATATTGCTGTCCTTCGGCGTTTCCGCGGTCGCATCGGGCCCCGGCTCCGCGGAGCCCGCAGGGCGGCCCGCGGTGGGGGCGAAGGGCTTGAACATCGAGAAGGTCTGCTGAAACAACTCCATGTTGCGGCGGACCTGTTCTTCTAGCGGGGCAAACGGGGTTCCGGAGAGCGAGGTGGCGATCTGCTTGCGGAACTTTTCCTGCTCCTGGGTCAGCGACGCGATGGCCTGCTCCAGATATTTCGGCACCACCATCTGCATGCTGTCGCCGTAGAAGCGGATCAGCTGGCGCAGGAAGGTGGTCGGCAACAAGTTCTGGCCGGCCTTGTTCTCCTGCTCGAAGATGATCTGGGCGAGCACGGAGCGGGTGATGTCGTCGCCGGTCTTGGCGTCGTAGACCAGGAAATCTTCGCCATCCTTGACCATGGCAGCGAGGTCTTCCAGCGTCACGTAAGTGCTCGTTCCGGTGTTATAGAGCCGGCGGTTCGCGTATTTCTTGATGGTGGTGGGTTGGTCTGATTTCGCCATGGGCTCTCACTTGCAAGCGCGGAGAACGGGAACCTGTCGGCCAATGCCGCAGGGCGGGAAGAGTACGCAACGCAACAAAATAAGCATTTTCAACGGGGTCACGCTACCGTTTTGTGCGCGACGGTTAATCGGGCGGCAAAAACCTGCTTGCGAAAACGCCAAGAACGCTATTTTGAATGCGCTGCGGCATGAATTCGGTCGCCGGCCGATTGACATGCCTCAACGACGTTAACAGGATGCCGTTCGAGACTGGCGAGCCGTTTCCCCAGCCCCGTCTGCCCCCATTCAACCCCAGGAGATGCCCATGTCAGACGATGTCGTCATCGTCAGCGCCGCCCGCACCCCGGTCGGAAGCTTCAACGGAGCGTTCGCAACCCTTCCCGCCCATGATCTCGGCGCCATCGCCATCAAGGCCGCGCTGGAGCGCGGTGGCATCGAGCCCGGCCGGGTCTCCGAAGTCATCATGGGCCAGATCCTGACCGCCGCCCAAGGCCAGAACCCCGCCCGCCAGGCCTCAATCAATGCCGGTATTCCGGTCGAGAGCCCGGCCTGGGGTGTCAATCAGCTCTGCGGTTCGGGCCTGCGCACCGTTGCGCTCGGCTATCAGGCGCTGCTCAACGGCGATTCCGAGATCGTGGTCGCCGGCGGCCAGGAATCCATGAGCATGGCTCCGCACGCCCAGTATCTGCGCGGCGGCGTCAAGATGGGCGCAGTCGAATTCATCGACACCATGATCAAGGACGGCCTGTGGGACGCCTTCAACGGCTATCACATGGGCAACACCGCCGAGAACGTCGCGCGGCAGTGGCAGATCACGCGCGCCCAGCAGGACGAGTTCGCTGTCGCCTCGCAGCAGAAGGCCGAGGCGGCGCAGAAGGCCGGTAAATTCAACGACGAAATCGTTCCCGTCACCATCAAGGGACGCAAGGGCGACGTCGTCGTCAGCGCCGACGAATATCCGCGCCATGGCGCAACCGTCGACGCGATGGCGAAGCTCCGTCCCGCTTTCGAGAAGGATGGCACCGTCACCGCGGGTTCGGCCTCCGGCATCAATGACGGCGCTGCCGCCGTGGTGCTAATGACCGCCAAGCAGGCCGCCAAGGAAGGCAAGAAGCCGCTCGCGCGCATCGTGTCCTGGGCGCAGGCGGGCGTCGATCCGAAGATCATGGGCTCGGGCCCGATCCCGGCCTCGCGCGCCGCGCTGAAGAAGGCCGGCTGGAATGTCGGCGATCTCGACCTGATCGAGGCCAACGAAGCCTTCGCGGCGCAGGCCTGTGCCGTCAACAAGGACCTCGGCTGGGATACCTCCAAGGTCAACGTTAACGGCGGCGCGATCGCGATCGGCCATCCGGTCGGCGCCTCCGGCGCGCGCGTGCTGGTGACGCTGCTGCACGAGATGCAGAAGCGCGATTCGAAGAAGGGCCTCGCCACGCTGTGCATCGGCGGCGGCATGGGTATCGCGATGTGTCTGGCGCGCGACTGAAGATAGCTTACGCGTGCGCTGCACACGCCATTGAGTGCGTTGCACGCGATTAAAAAGGCAGCGGTTGCAAATCAAATATTCTTCGCAACCGTACAAGCCTCGACTAAAGAGAAACGCCCGGCTCAACGCCGGGCGTTTTGTTCTTGATGTCCGTCAAACCTGCCGCATAATCCACCGCTAAAAGCCATCACTTCAGAAACGTCCGAAGAGTCCAAGGGAAGGGAAATACGATATGGCACGTGTTGCATTGGTGACGGGTGGTACGCGGGGCATCGGAGCTGCGATCAGCAAGGCGCTGAAGGCGGCCGGCTACAAGGTCGCGGCGAGCTATGCCGGCAATGACGCCGCGGCGGAAAAATTCAAGGCCGAAACCGGCATCGCCGTCTACAAATGGGACGTTGCCTCGTTCGACGCCTGCGCGGAAGGCGTGAAGAAGGTCGAAGCCGATCTCGGTCCCGTCGACGTGCTGGTCAACAATGCCGGCATCACCCGCGACACCGCCTTCCACAAGATGACGCTCGATCAGTGGAACGCCGTGATCAACACCAACCTCGGCTCGCTGTTCAACATGACGCGCCAGGTGATCGAAGGCATGCGTGCCCGCAAGTTCGGCCGCGTCATCTCGATCTCGTCGATCAACGGCCAGAAGGGGCAGTTCGGCCAGGTCAACTATTCCGCCGCAAAGGCCGGCGACATCGGCTTCACCAAGGCGCTTGCGATCGAGAACGCCAAGGGCGGCATCACCGTCAACGCGATCGCGCCTGGCTACATCAACACCGAAATGGTGCAGGCCGTGCCCAAGGACGTGCTGGAGAAGAACGTGATCCCGCAGATCCCGGTGAATCGCCTTGGTGAGCCCGAGGAGATCGCACGCGCCGTGGTGTTCCTCGCCGCTGACGAGGCCGGCTTCATCACCGGCTCGACGCTGACCATCAACGGCGGCCAATACCACGCCTGATCGTGCCGCCAAGCATGTAGCTTCGGGCGCGACAAGACGATAATGAAGACGCCATGCCCGGCCTCGTGCCGGGCATCCGTGTCCTCAGAGCCCTCGATTGATGACTCCCCGCACTGCGACGCTGATCGGATTGACCGCGATCCTGATGTGGTCGCTGCTGTCAGTGATGACAGTGGCGACCGGAAAGATCCCGGCGTTCCAGCTGGCCGCGATGACGTTCGCGATCGGCGGTCTGGTCGGCCTGCTCACCTGGATCGGCCGCGGCGATGCGGCCAAAAGCCTGCGCCAACCGCTGGCCGTGTGGACCGTCGGTGTCGGCGGACTGTTCGGCTATCACGCGCTGTATTTCCTCGCGCTGCGCTTCGCGCCGCCGGCTGAAGCCGGCTTGCTGAATTATCTGTGGCCGCTCCTGATCGTGCTGTTCTCGTCGTTCCTGCCGGGCGAGCGGCTTGCCGTGCATCACATCGTCGGCGCCGTGCTCGGCCTCGTCGGCACCGTCCTGCTGTTCGCCGGAAGCACCTCCGGCTTCACGCAGGGGCAATTGCCGGGATTGGCCGCGGCCTTCATCGCGGCCTTCGTGTGGGCGACCTATTCGGTGCTGTCGCGGCGATTGAAGGCGGTGCCGACCGATGCGGTCGCGGGATTCTGCCTCGCCACCGCGGTGCTTGCCGCGCTGATGCACGGTCTGCTTGAAACCACCGTATGGCCGGACACGACGCTGCAATGGCTCTCCGTGATCGCGCTCGGCATCGGCCCCGTCGGTGCTGCGTTCTACGCCTGGGACATCGGCATGAAGCGTGGCGATATCCGCGTGCTCGGGGCCGCCTCGTACGCGACGCCGTTGCTCTCGACCGGCTTCCTCATCGCCGCCGGTTTTGCAAAAGCCAGCGCCAACATCGCCATCGCCGCGATCCTGATCGCCGGCGGCGGCCTGATCGCGGCAAAGGACATGGTGCTGCGGAAGCGATGATTCGCTCTCTCGCCATACCTCTGATGCTGATCGTGGAGTTCGCTGTTTCGTGCGCCATGGCGCAAGTCAGCGCAAAACCTGAAACATTCACTGGCTTTCATCGGAATGAGGGCGTGAATGGCCGCCCCGAGACGGTGACGATAACCGATGGAAAATCCTTCATCCGACTGACAGAAGAATATCGGGCCGGTGGTTATCGGCCGGCCTGCGAAACGCTTCCAACGAGGATTGTTCGCCGGGTGCCCCTGCGGAAGCTCGCTCCAGCCGATCAGGATTGACCCGGGGCTCTAAAGCGCCGGCTGCCAGCCCGGCGGCCGATACATCGCTTCCGGAATCTGCCCGAGCTCGGAACGCTGCAAACGCTGCGGCGTCAGGCCATAGAACTCCTGGAAGCTGAGGATCAGCGGCCGCCATTTGTCGGGATCGATGCGATTGTTCGCGCCGTCCATCATGATGTCGGGATGCGCATGCACGCGGATGATGCGGACCTCGATCGCAGCGAGATTGCCGCGCCAGACCGCGTCGTCCTGCGCCATCTCGTGCACGTGCGCGACCTTGGCTTCCATTTGGACGGGGCATTCGGCAACGCGCGGAGCGTCAACCGTCTCGGACGGAAGTGCCGTGAAGCCGCTCAAGCCGAACTTGTCTTTCTCGTGCCGATAGCCGCGATAGAGTTTGCCGGGCGGCACGGGATCCGAGCCCGTGGTGCGCGCGAGGCGGTCGACGGTGGCGACGAGATCGGCGGACGGCAGATTGAGCACGCATTCGCCCGTGCGAATCATGTTCTCGGTGGTCTTGGAATTCCGTGCCAGTCCCAGCATGCAGCGCCACCCGACCCACCACGCCGACGACATCGGCGCGAGATTGGAAGTGCCGTCTTCATTGGTCGAGCCGATGAGGACGACAGGCGTGCCGAAATACAAAATGGCCGGGTCGATCTGGACGGCGGCGGGGCCGAGTGTTCCGTGCATCGTGCGCTCCTGTTCACTGGAAGCGCTGTCCTAAGGCGTGACGCGGACCGAACCCACCCGATTCCAGATTGAGATTCAGGGCTCCCAGCCCTTCGGCGCGAGCTCGAACTTTGCGAACTCGAATGCGGGCGCCACGGAGCAGCCGAGCAGCGTCCACTCGCCGGTGGTTTCCGCCATCTGCCAGGCATTTGCCGGCACGATCGCCTGCGGCCGTTCGCCGCTCACGAGGTCCGTGCCGAGGCGCACTTCATGCTGGGAGCAGCCCTCATGGGCGATACGCAGCATCAGCGGGCTGCCGGCGTAATAGTGCCAGACCTCGACCGCATCGATGCGATGCCAGTGCGAGCGCTCACCGCGCGCGAGCAGGAAGTAGATCAGGGTCGAACGCGAACGACCATTGGCGTCCGTGGTCTGGTCGCGAAACGTCTCGCGGTAATGCCCGCCCTCGGGATGCGGGCGGAGTTCGAGGCGCGCGATGATCTCGGCTGCGGTCGGCATCGATTCCCGTCAGGATTTGTGCGTCAGGATTTGTTCTTCAGGACTTGTTCTTGCGCTCGCGCAGCTCGCCGAACACCGCGGCGGCATCCGCGCCCTTCATGTGCAGCCTCGCTGCGACCGACGGTTCATCGGCGCGCAGGAACACGTTTGCTCGCTTCTCGTCACCAAGCAGTGAGGGAATGGTCGGCTTGCTCTCGGCCCGCAGCTTCGCCACCTCCGCCGCGCGCGCCTGCAGCGCCGCATTGTCGGGGTCGACGGTCAGCGCGAACTTGACGTTGGACGCCGTGTATTCATGGCCGCAATAGAGCTTGAAGTCGTCGGGCAGGGCACGCAGCTTCAAAAGCGAATCCCACATCATCGGATAGGTACCCTCGAACACGCGGCCGCAGCCGATCGAAAACAGCGTGTCGGCGGCGAACAGCGTCTTTTCTGTGTCGAACACGTAGGAGATGTGGTCGAGCGTGTGGCCGGGCGTCTCCAATACGCGTCCCAGCAAGCTGCCGACCTTGACGATTTCGGCATTGGCGACGCGCAGGTCGACGTCTGCGATCTTCGTGGTCTTGTCATGCGGCGCGACGACGCGGCAATTGTACTTCTGCTTGAGCTCGGCGACCCCGCCGACATGATCGCCATGATGATGGGTGATCAGGATGTCGGTGAGCTGCCAGCCCTCGCGCTCGAGCGCCTTCAGGATAGGGCCGGCCTCCGGCGCGTCGATCGACGCCGTCGCCTTGGTTTCCACATCGTGGATCAGATAACCGAAATTGTCGTTTAAACAGGTGAAAGTACGAATTTCGGCGGCCATGTCATCTCCATCGCGCTCAGCTCCTCCAGACAAATATGGCGTTAACGTTGCGCAGGCAATGCAATATTCCGCGCGCGGGGGCCGCCTCGTGCATGTTACATTGCCGTCATGACCATTGATGTCGTCGACCTCCGCGAGTTCTACTCCCGCCGCCTCGGGATTGTGGCGCGGCAAATGATCAATCGCGGCATCAGGGAGCGCTGGCCGCGTGTCGAGGGCCAGCGTGTGCTCGGCTTCGGCTATCCCACGCCCTATCTCGGGCTGTTCCGCGAGGATGCGGAGCGCTGTATCGCCTTCATGCCGTCGGCGCAGGGCGTCCTGAAATGGCCGACGGGACGGCCGGCGCTCGCCTCGCTGGTGGATGAATTCTCGCTGCCGCTTCCCGACGCCGCGGTCGATCGCATCCTGCTGATCCACGCACTGGAAATGTCGGACGATCCGGCCGCTCTGTTGCGCGAGGTGTGGCGCGTGCTGTCGCCGTCCGGCCGCGTGATTGCGGTCATCCCGAACCGGCGCGGGGTGTGGACCCGCACCGACAGCACGCCTTTCGGTCACGGCCGGCCCTATTCGCGCTCGCAGATCACCGACCTGTTGCGCCAGACCTGGTTCACCCCGACCGCATGGGGCGAGGCGCTGTTCATGCCGCCCTATGCCGGTGGCTGGGTGCTGAAATCGGCACAGATGTGGGAGCGCGCCGGCGCGGCGCTGTCGCTGCCCTTCGCCGGCGTGCACATCGTCGAGGCGACCAAGCAAGTCTACCGCGCGATCCCCGCCAAGCGCGAGCGGGCGCGGCTGATTCCCTCGCTGGCGAAGCCGGTGCTGGTTCCGTCCTCGACGTCGGTGACGCGCAGCTAAAACAAATCGTCCCGGCGAGGCCGGGACGATTCAGGTCAGGGTATCTGGCGCAGGATATCTTGGTGCAGGATATCTTGGTGCAAGGGTTGCGGCTTACTCGCCAGGGGCCACTTCGTCGCTCGAGGCCGCCGGAGCGGCTTCGCGCTCGGGGCGCGGGCCATTCGGCCGGCGGCGCCGCCGCGGAAAGCGTTCGCCGCCACCACCGCCCTCGAAGCCGGCCTGGCCACTCGCGGCACCACTCACTTGCGGCTGCGGGCCGGTGATGAAGGAGGGCAGACGATCGACGTTGCCGGCGTCGGCGACGGGCTGCGGTTGGTTCTGCGGTTGCGGTTGCGGCTGCGGCTGATATTGCGGCTGCGGACGATGGTCGCGTTCGCGATGCTCGCGCGGCTGCTGGTTGTCGCGCTGATAAGGCTGGTTGTCGCGCGGCTGATGATCGCGCTGGCCATCGCGGTCGCGCACGAAGTTCTGCTGCGGCGGCTGCGGGACGAAACCCGGCTCCTGGCCGAAATTCGAGAAATTCTCGCCGTCGTCTTCGCTGTCGTCACCGCTGCTGTTGCTGATGGACTCGTCGCCGCGCGGCTGCTGGTTCTGGCGGAACTGTTCCTGAGCCGTCGCGATCAGGCGAAAATAATGCTCGGCGTGCTGGTAGTAGTTCTCGGCCGCAACGGGGTCTCCGGAGGAGCGCGCGTCGCGCGCGAGCTGGAGATACTTTTCAGCAATATGCGAAGCCGTGCCGCGGATCTTGATGTCGGGTCCGTTGGACTCGTAGACCCGGGTCATCGGGTTCTGGCCGCGCCGGTTATTGTTGTTGTTATTGTTATTATTATTGTTGCGGTTGCGCATCCGCTGCTTGTTCTGACCGTTTCTCATGTCCTGCCTTTAATTCCAGCCCTAAAGGTTGCACGCTTTACTGATTGCTGAGAGTGACCTGATGACAGCGGTTCACATCGCTTGCGCGCACCGCACGCAAGAGCAGATTGATCCCTGCCGATGTTCGTCGACCGTCGCGTTCAACAAAGACGCGTTCCCCACCCGCCAGCATCCATTGCCAGCGAACCCATTCATATCGCCTGCCGAAACAAGCCCAGCTTTGTTGCGTAAGTCTTCAAGCGCAATATCAGGCTTTCGTTCACGTTGCGGTCGGTAAGCAGCGCAGCTCAAATCGCCATCGCGCTCAACAGGACCTGCGGTTTGGAACCTTTATCAGTAAGCTCTCGCCGAGAGCCCGGCTTTCGCCCGTAGGTCTACGGGGCCGGCACCGATCTGTTGATAGGAAGGTAGTCGTTCCCAAGGGATATTCCAAGAGGTTTTTTGCAGCCCAATCCGGCTTTTATGCGGGCATTTTTCGGGCCGAAACCGCCCGCGGGATACCCGCCAGATCGGCCTTGGGCGGCCTGTCCACGACTAACGCGGCAGCCGTCATCAAGGTTTCAATATTCCGGGCCTGGCCCCGTCCGGCCTCGACGATCAGCGCCCCGCCGGGGGCGAGACGATCAGTCGCCTGCGGGATCAGGGCGCGATAGGCGTCGTAACCGTCATTGCCGCCGTCGAGCGCCAGATGCGGATCGTGCTCGCGCACCTCGATGCTCAGTTTCGGAATTTCGGCCGAGGGAATATAGGGGGGGTTCGAGACGATGAGATCGAACGGGCCGCGGAGCGCCGCTGCGTAGGAGCAGGCGACGAAGCTGGCGCGGCCTCCCAGGCCCAAAGCTGCGGCGTTGTCTCTGGCGGTCTTGAGCGCGGTCAGACTGAGATCGGTGCCGACGCCGAAGGCGCCGGGAATTTCGTGCAGCAGCGCGAGCAGGATAGCGCCGGATCCGGTGCCGATATCGGCGATGCGCGGTGGATGAGACGTTTTCCGTTCGCGAAAGATCTCGAGTGCGAGCTCAATCACCGTTTCGGTATCGGGTCGCGGCACCAGCGTCGCTTCCGACAGACGAAACGGCAGGCCCCAGAATTCACGCGTGCCGAGAATGCGGGCGACCGGCTCGCCGGCGATGCGGCGCAGGGCATACTGCGCGAGCCGCGCCGCCTCGGCTTCCGTGAGCAGGCTGGCGGCCCGTGCAATGAGGCCTGTGAGATCGAGACCGAGTGCCGCGCCGAGCAGGATACGTGCGTCGAGCTCGGCTTCGTCGAGCTGCGCCGATCTCAGTTGCGCGGCCAGCGCGCGCCGCGCACTCTCGACGGATAGTCCGGTGAAGGGATTGCTCACGCGCCGGTCACGCAGCCGCGCCTTGGGCGGCAAGCTGCGCGGCCTGGTGCTCGGTCGTCAGCGCATCGATCAGCTCGCCGATCGCTTCGCCCGCGATCACCTGCGGCAGCTTGTAGAGCGTCAAATTGATGCGGTGGTCGGTGACGCGCCCTTGCGGGAAATTATAGGTGCGGATGCGCTCGCTACGGTCGCCGGAGCCGACCTTCTCCTTGCGTTCGGCCGAGCGTGCGGCATCGACGCGTTGCTGCTCGGCGTCGTAGATGCGCGAGCGCAGGATGTTCATGGCGGAAGCGCGATTCTTGTGCTGCGAGCGGCTGTCCTGCATCATTACCACGATGCCGGTCGGGATGTGGGTGATGCGGATCGCCGATTCGGTCTTGTTGACGTGCTGGCCGCCGGCGCCTCCCGCGCGCATGGTCTCGATACGCAAATCATCGTTCCTGATATCGACGTCGACCTCCTCGACCTCGGGCATCACGGCGACGGTTGCGGCGGATGTGTGGATGCGCCCCTGCGTCTCGGTGTCTGGCACGCGCTGCACCCGGTGCACGCCGGACTCGAACTTCAGCTTCGAGAACGCGCCGCGGCCCTGCACCTCTGCGATGATCTCCTTGTAGCCGCCGGCGGTGCCTTCGCTCGCCGAGATCACCTCGACCTTCCAGCCCTGAAGGCTGGCGAACCGCTCATACATCCGGAACAAATCGCCGGCGAACAGCGAGGCCTCGTCGCCGCCGGTGCCGGCGCGGATTTCAAGCACCACGTTGCGGTCGTCCATGGCGTCCTTGGGCAGCAGAGCGAGGCGGATTTTCTGGACCAGTTCCTCGATCTTTGGCGTCAGCTCGCCGCGCTCGGCTTCCGCCATGCCACGCATCTCGGCATCGGTCGCGGGATCGGCGATCAGTGCCTCGGTGTCGGCAAGCTCCTTGACGGCCGAACGATAGGCCTTGACCGCTTCGATCAGTGGTGTGAGCTCGGCGAGCTCACGCGTGATCTGCACATAGCGTTCGGAGGCGAGCTGACCGAGCGATTCGGCCTCGAGCGAGGCGTGATGCGCAAGCAGGACGTCCAGTTTGGCTTCGGGGAGTGACGACATCGGTTCAGTCTCAAAATGCGGAAAAGGGCGAGGCGGCAGGAAGGGGCGACAGGCCCGCTACAACGCCAGGCCTTCGGCCTCGGCAAATTCCGTCAGCTTCTGCCGGATCGAGACGCTCCCGGCGGGCGCGTCCAGCAAGGGGCCGAGCATCGCTTCGGCCTTCTTTGCGTCGAGATCGATCACCATCGCCTTGACCGGGCCAAGTGCGGTGGCCGAAAGCGACAGCGAGCGGTAGCCCATCGCGATCAGCGCCAGCGCACCGATCGGCTTCGACGCCATCTCGCCGCAGAGCGACAGCGATTTCTTCGCGGCTTGCGACTTGCGCGCAATGTCGCGAAGCGCGCGCAGGATCGGCGCCGACATGGTGTCGAAGCGCTCGGAGACTTTTGGGTTGCCGCGGTCGACCGCGAACAGGAACTGGAACAGATCGTTGGAGCCGACCGAGATGAAGTCGACCTTCTTCAGGAGCTCGTCGAGCTGATAGAGCAGCGCCGGCACCTCGACCATGGTGCCGATGTCGATCCGCTCCGGCAGGGTGTGGCCGTGCTGGCGCAGATAGGTCAGCTCGCGCTCGACCAGCGCCTTCGCCGAATCGAATTCGCCGACCTCCGAGATCATCGGGAACATGATGCGCAGTGCGCGGCCGCCGCCGGCGCGCAAGAGCGCGCGGATCTGGCCGCGCAACAGGCCGGGACGGTCGAGCCCGAGCCGGATCGCGCGCCATCCGAGCGCGGGATTCTCCTCGATCACCGCTTCCATATAAGGCAGCGCCTTGTCGCCGCCGATGTCGAGGGTGCGGAAGGTGACGGGCTTCGTGCCGGCGGCATCCAGCACGGTGCGATAGAGCGCGAGCTGGTCGCTGGTGCGCGGCAGGCTCTGGCCCACCATGAATTGCAGCTCGGTGCGGAACAGGCCGATGCCGGCGCTGCCGGTGTCTTCGATGTGCGGCAGGTCGATCGCGAGACCCGCATTGATCATCAGCTCGACCTTCTGGCCGTCCCTGGTGACGCAGGGCAGATCGCGCAGCGCCAGATACTGCGCCTGGCGGCGGGCGCGGAAGCGCACGCGCTCGGCGAAGGCTGCCTCGACCTCCTGCGATGGACGCACATAGATCGTGCCGGAGGTGCCATCGACGATGACGGCGTCGCCCGGATCGGCGATACCAGGTGCGTTCGGCACTTCGCCGACCGCGGGAATGCCGAGCGCGCGCGCCACGATCGAGACGTGGGAATTGGCGGTGCCTTCCTCCAGTATGATGCCGCGCAGGCGCTTGCGGTCGTAGTCGAGCAGCGCCGCCGGGCCCATCGCGCGCGCGATGACGATGGCGTTGTCGGGCAATTGTTCACGTGAAGGCGCGTGATCCTGGCCGACGAGCTGCCGCATCAGGCGATAGCCGAGATCCTCGAGATCATGCAGCCGGTCGCGCAAATAGGGATCGGTCGAGCGCAGCATGCGCGCGCGGGTGTCAGATTGCACGCGCTCGACCGCGGCTTCCGCCGTGAGGCCGGTGGCGACAGCCTCGTGCAGCTTGTGCGACCAGCCCTGGTCGTTGGCGAACATGCGGTAGGCTTCCAGCACTTCGCGATGCTCGCCGCCCTCGGCGACGTCGCCGCGCTCCAGCATCCGGTCGAGGTCGGCGCGCAGCTTGGCGAGCGCGGTGTCGAGCCGCTTGATCTCCTTCGGCAGGTCCTCGGCGATGTAATCCTTGATGACGACGCGTGGCTCGTGCAGCACGACATGGCCGAGCGCGATGCCCTCCGACAGGATGGCGCCGACCTTCTGGGCCGAATGGCGCGCGGCGGGCTCCTGGCCCGGCTGGGCCAGTGCAGACAGCTCGCCGGAGGCGATCAGCTCCGCCAGCACCATCGCGGTGGTCTGGAGCGCCTCGAGCTCCTCCTCGACATAATTGCGCTTGGCACGGTTCTGCACCACCAGCACGCCGAGCGTGTTGCCGGCGCGCAGGATCGGCACGCCGAGGAAGGAGTGGTAGATTTCTTCGCCGGTCTCCGGGCGGAACGAGAAGGCCGGATGGCTCTGTGCGTCGCTCAGATTGAGCGGGGTCGCCTCGCTGGCGACGAGGCCGACCAGGCCCTCATGAGCGGTCAGCACGGTGTGGTGCACCGCCTCGCGGTTGAGGCCTTCGGTGGCATAGAGCTCGAGCGTGTTGTCGATGCGCAGCACATAGACGGAGCACACCTCGGCCACCATGTTGGCGGCGATCAGCACCACGATCTTGTCCAGCCGCTCCTGGGCCGAGACCTGTTCCGCCATGGTTTCGCGGAGCCGTCTCAACAAGACGCGGGGACCTCCCGACGCGCTCCGCATGTGCCGTCAACCTCCTCCGTCTGCCGGGGCCGAAGGGGCCCGCGGCGGTTCGCCCAGAATTCCAGAAAAACAACGAATTTGCTCATCCGGCGCCGGCCCAAGCGAATCGTCAGACCCGTCACCTGAGCCGAATCAGCACCGCCTCAACTGGGGCACAGTTTCTGGCAGCCCACCCTGTTCGCCGTATAGCGAATTGGGGCTTGTTTTGCCAAGCAAAACGCCTGCCAGACGCGAAGGTGTGTACACCTTCGCGTTTGCTGCGACCGCTAAGAGAAAATTAGCCTAAACTTGGTCGAGACCGTAGAGCGTGTGCAGGGTGCGCACCGCAAGCTCGGTATAGGCGGCGTCGATCAGAACCGAGAATTTGATCTCGGAGGTTGTGATGGCCCGGATGTTGATATTCCGTGCGGCGAGGGCCGAGAACGCCTGGGCGGCGACGCCGGCATGGCTGCGCATGCCGCTGCCGATCACCGAGATCTTGGCGACGTCGGTGGCGGTATCGAGCCGGGCATAGCCGATCGTGCCCTTGGCGGCTGTGATCGTGTCCTTGGCCCGGGTATAGTCCGCAGCCGGCACCGTGAAGGTGAGGTCCGTGGTCTTGCCGTCCTCGGAGACGTTCTGCACGATCATGTCGACGTTGATGTTGGCGTCGGCGAGCGGTCCGAAGATCGACGCCGCCACGCCGGGCTTGTCCTCGATCTGGCGCACCGAAATCTGGGCCTCGTCCTTCGAAAAGGCGATGCCGGTGACGACGTGGCTTTCCATGATCTCCTCCTCGCTGCAGATCAGCGTGCCGGGCGGCTGGTTGGCATGCGGGTCGATATCCTCGGGCTTGTCGAAGCTCGAACGGACGAAGATCGGCATGTTGTGGACCATGCCGAGTTCCACCGAGCGGACCTGGAGCACTTTTGCGCCCTGGGACGCCAGCTCCAGCATGTCTTCGAACGCGATCTTGTCGAGCCGGCGCGCCTTCGGCACGATTCGCGGATCGGTGGTGTAGACACCGTCGACGTCGGTGTAGATGTCGCAGCGGTCCGCCTTGACGGCGGCGGCGATCGCCACGGCCGAGGTGTCGGAGCCGCCACGGCCGAGCGTGGTGATGCGATTGGTCTCTGGGGTGATGCCCTGGAAGCCGGCGATAACAGCGACCTCCTTGCGCTCCCTGAAGCGCTTGATGATCTCGCTGCCGTCGATGTCCTCGATCCGGGCCGAGGCATGGGCGTCGCTGGTCTTGATCGGGATCTGCCAGCCCTGCCAGGAGCGGGCCTGGATGCCCATGCCCTGAAGCGCGATGGCGAGCAGGCCGGACGTCACCTGTTCGCCCGAGGCGACCACGGCGTCGTATTCGCGCGCGTCGTGCATGGGCGATGCCTCGGTGCACCAGGCCACCAGCTCGTTGGTTTTGCCGGACATCGCCGAGACGACCACGGCCACTTCATGGCCGGCGTCGACCTCACGCTTCACATGGCGTGCGACGTTGCGGATACGTTCGATGTTGGCGACGGATGTGCCGCCGAATTTCATCACGAGGCGGCTCATGACGACGCGTGCATTCCCTCATAAGGATAAGTATGGTGACCCGCGCTGGACGTGCCCCGCGGATACCGACCGCGCGTATACAGAGGGGCGGGGCCGGGGGCAAGCGGGTTCCTGC
>NZ_JARWCR020000103.1:0-24685 GCF_029846695.2 Bradyrhizobium nivariense
CCAGCGCATAAGCGGGAGTTCATCGACAAACTCGAGCCTCAAACTGCCGTTTGCCACGACGAGCACTTGCCACATCGCTCCAAAACTCCGCAGAACGCCAAATGCGTCACAAGCTCTCAGGATGAGGATTTACACAGGGGGCGCTCTACAGCGTCTCTTGCTGATGCCCGCAATTCTTGCAGGCGAACTTGACCCGGGCCTGGCCCCTTTCCGCCTGGACCCGGTTCGGCGCGCCGCACTTGCCGCAGACGGCCTCGATGCGGGTTGAGCCCTGCTTCACGACGACGGTCTTCTTTTCCATCGATTCGCGGATCAGGCGCTCGGCCTCTTCACGCAGGGATTGTTTCGACAAAGCTCGTCTCCGCCTCTGGAAAGCGCGAGAGCCATATCGCACCTGCGTCGAAATCACAATCCGCAATGCCGGCTCAGACCTCGACGATCACATAACTGTCCTCGACATGCACCGGATACGTCTCGGCAACATACGGGCCTTTCCGGAGTTCCTCGCCGCGCTCCACTGCGACCGGATAGGACCTTTCCCAGTGCGGATAGTCCGACGAGAACAAGAGACGGTCGACGCCGACCCATTCGATCAGCGAACGCAGATGCCGCGCCTCGTCCGGCTCGTCAATCGGCTGCGTCGTGAACCAGAAATGCTCGCGCACATATTCCGACGGCTTGCGCTTGAGATGCGGCACCTCGCTGCGGAAGCGCTCAAAGTGCTGGTCCATCCGCCACACTGCGGACGGGATCCAGCCGAAGCCGCCCTCGATGAAGACGAACTTCAATTTTGGAAAGCGCTCCGGCACGCCCTCGATGACGAGGCTGGCAAGCTGCGCCGCAATGGTGTGCGCGTTGGACTGGTGCTCCTCGACATAATAGGACAGCCAGCCGCCACCGGTCGGCGCATGCCCGCGCGATCCGTCATGGCTCGGTTGCATTTCGCAGACGCGATATGAGTCTTGCGGAATGCGCTCCGGCGCCGACGCAGCGGAGCGAATTGCTCCGCTGCTTCCTTGCGTATTGTCTTTACCTGTCAAGCCGCCTTGGAGACTTCCATCAGCAGACGTTCCGCCTTGGCATCCTCGATTCGGTTCACCATCCGGCTGCTCTCGTGATTGTCACGGACCGTCTTGGTCAGGGTGATGCAGGTCTGGATCAGCATCACGACGCCCATGGTGAGATAACCCTTCATCCAAAGGTCGATCGGCAGGAAGAAAATGCCGATGGCGACGAGGAAGGCGGAGGCTGCGAAGGACGCGTAAGTGAAAGTCACCCAGGCGCTGCTGTGGGGCTGGCCGTTCTGGTTCATGATGGTCTCCTGTTGGTTCGAATGATGGGGTTTGGGATCAGACAGTCGGCATACGCTTGGACTTCAACCGCGCCAGCACGTCGTCCGCGGTCGTCTTGAGCCGGGGGCCAAACCCCTGCTCGGCGAGTTTTTCGGCGGTCGCGAGCGGACCGGTGGCCGCATCGAGTTCGACCAGCGCATTGTCGGCAGCCTGGGCTTCCATCTGCCGCTCACGAAGGCGCCTCAAGGTGCTCTCCGCTTCCGGCAGCGTGGACTCGTAGGGGCGTGCTGCCTCGATGCCGCTGCGACGAAGCGAGCGCACCGCTTCCGAGGCACGGGCGACGCGGCGGCCGCGGTCGAGCTCGGTGATACGGGCTTGCGCGCTTGCGACGTGCCGCTTCAGCCGGGCGATCTCGGTTGCGAACAAGGCGCGTGCCGTCATCGCCGCATCGCGATCGGCCTCGAGGCCTGCGATGGCTTCGGCGGCGTCCTTGGCGAGATCCTCGCGGCCGCCGTCGAGCGCCGCAACCGCGCGGGTCTCGAGATCGGCGATGCGGGCGACGGTCGCCTCGAGCTTGCGGCCTTCCTGCTGGTCCTGTGCGATCGCCAGCGCCAAGGTCCGTTTGCCGCGCTCGACGGCGGCTGCCGCATCGCGCATCTGTTGATCGAGAATCAGAAGCGCCGTCCGGTCTTCCAGCTCCTCGCCCGCGGCGGCCATGCTGCCGCGGAAAAGTGTCACTACAGTCTTGAACATTTGAAGCTCCCTGTTATGAGCGTTGCTCACAGATGGTTTGTAGCAGGGAACTTGAACATCGTTCAAAAAATATTTGAGCCGCGCTCACGATTTTGGTCGGCAAATGTCTAAAGCCTTGGAACGTCGAGAGAAACTGCGGGCCGACCTGATCCTGGCGGCGGAGCGGATGGTCGCCAGCCGCGGATTGGCCGGCCTGAAAACCCGCGATCTCGCCCGCGAGATCGGCTGCGCCAACGGCGCGGTCTACAATCTCGTGGCCGACGTGGACGAGCTGATCCTGCGCGTCGGCTCGCGCACTTTGCTTCGGCTCGACGAGGCCCTGAGCGCAGCGGAAAGCAAGGGCGAGCCGTCACCGCAGGAGACGCTGGTCCGCATCGCCATCGCCTATTGCGATTTCGCTGCGGAAAATCTCGAACTGTGGCGCGCGCTGTTCGAGCACCGCATGGAAGCTGACAAGACCCTGCCCGAATGGTCCGTCGAGGACCAGATGCAGTTGTTTCGCCACATCTACCAGCCGCTGGCTGCGCTGTTTCCAAAACGCAGTCGGGAAGAGCTCGGCATCACCGCGCGCAGCCTGTTCTCGGCGGTGCATGGCATGGTGGCGCTAGGGCTGGAGCAGAAGCTGGTTGCCGTACCGCTGCCGGCGCTACGAAAGGAAATCGCGGGCCTGGTGCGCGCGATGATTGACGGACTGATCGCGCGGGCGGCGTAGAAGCCGAGAGAGCCCAGCGAAGCTGTCGGCGGCGTCTGACTAAAATTTCGCCTGTCACATCGCATGCAGCGCGCTTAGCTTCGCGAGATCATCTTCCCTCTCTGGAGCCTCCCATGCCCCTCCTCATCCGCGGCGGCACCGTCGTCAATCATGATCATTCGCGCCGCGCCGATGTGCTGATCGACGGCGAGACCATCGTCGCGGTCGGGCCGTCGCTCGACGCACCGACGGGTAGCGAGATCGTCGACGCCGGCGGCGCTTACATCATCCCGGGCGGGATCGATCCGCACACCCATCTCGAAATGCCGTTCATGGGCACCGTCACCGCCGACGATTTCGAATCGGGAACCAAGGCCGCGCTGGCCGGCGGCACCACCATGGTGGTGGATTTCTGCCTGCCCGATCCCGGCCAGTCGATGCTCGCGGCCTACCAGGAGTGGCGGCACAAATCCGAGAAGGCGGCAGCCGACTACGGCTTCCACATGGCGGTAACGTCGTGGTCGAAGCAGATCCATGACGAGATGGAGACCGTGGTCAAAACCTACGGCATCAACACCTTCAAGCACTTCATGGCCTACAAGGGCGCGCTGATGGTGAACGACGACGAGCTCTACAACTCGTTCGCCCGCTGCGCCCATCTCGGCGCCATGCCGGTGGTGCATGCGGAGAACGGCGACGTCGTCGCCCTGATGCAGGAGGCGCTGATCGCGCGCGGCGTCACCGGGCCCGAGGGACACGCTTATTCACGGCCACCGGAGGTCGAGGGCGAAGCCACCAACCGCGCCATCATGATCGCCGACATGACGGGGACACCGGTCTACATCGTGCACACGAGCTGCCGCGAAGCGCATGAGGCGATCGCGCGCGCACGTGCGGCGGGAAAGCGCGTCTATGGCGAGCCGCTGATCCAGCATTTGCTGCTCGACGCCGGTGAATATCAAAACAAGGATTGGGATCATTCCGCGCAACGCGTGATGTCGCCGCCGTTCCGCGACAGGTCGCATCAGGATAGTCTTTGGGCCGGTCTGCAAGCCGGCTCGCTCCAGGTGGTCGCGACCGACCATTGCGCCTTCACCACCGAGCAGAAGCGGTTCGGGCGCGGCGATTTCAGGAAGATCCCGAACGGCACCGGCGGCCTCGAAGATCGCCTTGCGCTGCTATGGACCGCGGGTGTCGCTACGGGGAGGCTGACGAAGGAGGAATTCGTCGCGGTGACCTCTGCGAACATCGCCCGCATCCTCAACATCTATCCGCGCAAGGGTGCGGTCGCCGTCGGCTCGGATGCAGACGTCGTGGTTTGGGATCCCGAGGCGAGCAAGACCATCAGCGCGAAGCGGCAGATGAGCCGGATCGATTACAACGTGTTCGAGGGCTTTTCCTGCACCGGCGGACCGGCGGCGACGCTGTCGCGCGGCCGCGTCGTCTGGAAGGATGGCGATTTGCGCGCCGAGGCCGGCGACGGCCATTATGTCGAGCGCCCGGCGTTCTCGCCGGTGCATGTGGCGAATTCCACGTGGAAGGAGCTGACCGCCCCGCGCGCGGTCGCACGCGGAGCGGTGACGCCGTAGAGCTCACGCCGCCTTGCCGGCCTGCAACCGGTCGAGCACCGGCAGCAGCTCGGACGGATCGGGGCGATGCGTGTAGTCCGGGTTCACCTCCGCATAGGCGATGATGCCGTCGCGGCCGATGACGTAACGCGCGGGCATCGGCAGCACCCAGGCCGGATTGTCGTTGAACGTCGGCAGGTCGTTCTTGAAGGACTTGTAGAGCGAGACGAGATCGGCTGGCAGTGCGAAGCGGATGCCGAAGGCGTCAGCGAGGCCGCTCGCGACGTCGCTCAGGATCGGGAACGACAACTTGTTCTCGCGCTCGGACTTGCGGCTGTTCGGCGCGGTCTGCGGCGAGATCGCAACGAGGCTCGCACCACGCGCGACGATCTCCGGCAGCGCCTCCTGGAGCGCCTGAAGCTCGAGGTTACAATACGGGCACCAGACCCCGCGATAGAACGACACGACCAGCGGTCCCTTCGCGAGCAGGTCGCGCGAGGAGACCGGCTTGCCGTCGGGGTCCTTCAGGATGAATTCCGGCGCAATGTCGCCGGCCTTCTTGGCGCGCTGCGCCTGGCCGCTCGCGATCAGTTCGGCGGTGGCGCGATGCATGGTGTCGAGCGCCTCCTTGCTGGGCTTGAGCGGAAAGCGGCCGGCTTCGAAGTCGGCTTTGAGGGCATCAAGTTTGTCTTGCAGGGCCATGGGTAGCTCCATCTTTTGCAGTTGGCCCGGCTTATCTGGATCATTCGAGAATGAAGGGGTATATGGTCGATACGGACAACATTTATCCGGATTTCAAATGAGCGACCGGCTCCAGGAATTGGTCGTCTTCGTCCGCGCGGCCGAGAGCGGCAGCTTTTCGAAGGCCGCGCGCGAGCTCGGCCTGTCGCAGCCCTCGGTGTCGCGCATCATTGGCGAATTGGAGACGCGACTCGGCGTCAAGCTGTTGCTGCGGACCACGCGCAGCATCACGGTCACGGACGCCGGCGCGCTGTTCCTGACGCGTGCGCGCGAAGTGCTGGCTGATATCGAGGATGCTGAAGACGCCGCACGCGGCGTCGATTCCTTGCGTGGAACGCTGCGCATCACGATGCCGATCGTCTACGGCACACGAAACATCATCCCGCGCCTGCCGAAATTCCTCGGGATTCATCCCCTCTTGCGCGTTGAACTGTCCGTCGCCGACGAACGGCAAAACCTTGTTGTGGAAGGCACCGACGTCGCCATTCGCCTCGGCCCCCTCGACGATTCCGGCTTTGGCGCACGCAAGCTTGCGACCGTGCCTCGCTTTCTCGTCGCAGCGCCATCCTATCTTGCCGAACGCGGCATCCCGAAGACGCCGGCTGATCTCGCCTCGCATGACTGCATCTTCGGTCCCGGCCTGTTCGGCCGTACCACCTGGTCGTTCACCCGCAACGGCGCGGAGACCTCGGTCGATGTCCGCGGCCGCATAACCACCGACTCCGGTCCCGGCGTGTTCGCGAGTGTGCTGGCAGGCCTCGGCATCGCGATGATGTCGCCGGTGATGGCCGGCCCCGAGATCAAGGCGGGCGCGCTGGTGCCGCTGTTGAAGAGCTACAAGCTCGCGCCGGTCGATGTGTACGCCGTGTTCCCGGCGGGTCCGCGTCCCTCGACCAAGGTGCGTGCGCTGGTCGACTTCCTGGCGAGGGAGTTGAGATAGACGAGGCGCAGATGCGACGCCGTGAAGCGCGGCCGATGGCATGCGCCTTGCCTCTTTATGGTGCAAATCTCTCAAGAGTGGGGCACCAATGAGCGCATCATCCTTCGAAGTTAACCGTCGCGGCGTGCTCGGCGGCCTCGGCCTCGCCGGACTGACGGCGGTCGCACCTCCCTTCGCCTGGGCGCAGGGGCGTGCCGAGACGCTGCTGGTGGTGCAGGAGCTGGGCCCGAACTCGCTCGACATGCAGGGCGTCGGCTCCAACCAGACCGTGAACGGCCTGTCCTGGAATTGTTACGATCGCCTGCTGACCTACGCCTCCAAGACGTTGCCCGACGGCACCATCTCATACGACCGGGAGAAGCTTGCACCTGAGCTCGCCGAGAGCTGGGAGGTCGCGGCCGACGGCATGTCCTGCACCTTCAAGCTTCGCAAGGACGCAAAATTCCACGACGGCACGCCTGTTACCGCCAAGGACGTCAAATGGTCGTTCGACCGCGCCGTGAAGGTCGGCGGCTTTCCGACCTTCCAGATGTCGGCGGGATCGCTGGAGAAGCCCGAGCAGTTCGTGGTGGTCGACGATCACACCTTCCGCATCGACTATGTGCGCAAGGACAAGATGCTGCTGTTCAACGTCGCGGTGGTCGTGCCCTTCATCATCAACTCCGAGCTCGCGAAGAAGAACGCGGCGCCGGAAGACCCCTGGGCGCTGGCTTGGCTGAGGAACAACGAGGCCGGCGGCGGCGCCTACAGGATCGAGAGCTGGAAGCCCGGCAGCGAGACCGTGCTGGCGCGCTTCGACGACTGGAAGAGCGGACCGCTGCCGAAGGTCAGGCGCGTGATTGCGCGCGACGTTCCCTCCGCCGGCACCCGCCGCGCCATGCTGGAGCGGGGCGATGCGGATATCTCCAGCGGCTTTGCGCCGCGTGACTTCGAGCAGATCATTCGAGAAGGCAAGGTCAAGGTCTCGGGCGTGCCGATCCCGAACGCGCTCTGGTCCGTCGCGCTGAACACGGCAAAGCCGCCGTTCGACAATGTGAAGCTCCGCCAGGCCGTCGCCTGGGCGATGCCCTATGAGCAGATCCAGAGCAGCGCGTTCTTCGGACGCGCGGTGCCCATGTATGGCGGAGCCGCTGACGTCTCGAAGCCAAAGTGGCCGCAGCCGTTTCCCTATGTCACCGATCTCGACAAAGCCAAGGCGTTGATGAAGGAGGCGGGCTTCGAGTCCGGCTTGGAGACGACCTTGTCGCTTGACACCGGCACGGCGACGGTCGGCGAGCCGACCGCAATCCTGATCCAGGAAAGCCTCGCCAAGATCGGCATCAAGGCGGCGATCGAAAAGATTCCCGGCGCGAACTGGCGCACCACCCTGAACAAGAAGGAATTGCCGCTTGCGCTCAACCGCTTCAGCGGCTGGCTGGATTATCCCGAGTATTACTTCTACTGGAATTTCCACGGCAACAACTCGATCTTCAACATCTCCTCCTACCAGAACAAGGAGATGGACGCGCTGATCGACAAGGCGCGGTTCACCACGGATGCCGTCGAGTACGACAAGGCCGTGAAGGATTTCATCGCGCTCTGCATGCGCGACGTTCCCGTCGTTCCGCTCAACCAGCCGATCCACGACGTTGCCATGCAGAAGGCTATCACCGGCTACGAGTTCTGGTTTCATCGCGAGCCTGACTACCGTCAGTTCGCGAAGGGCTAGTTTTGGCGGGCGACGCTGACAGGGCGTGAGACGGCCTGCGCCTGCTCGGTCGGAAAGCCCCGCACGAGCCGCGCCTCGCTCGCGCGCAGCATCGCCGTATCGAGCCTGCCCCGCCGCGATCCATCCAGGGCGCAAGCGAAAATCCGGTAAAATTGCGCGCCGTCATAGGCGACCAGCAGCAAATCGACGCCCGCGTTGATGGCCTCGACCACGGCTTGGCAGACGTCGTGCTGGTAGATCGCGCCCATCACGAAATCGTCGGTCATCACCACACCCTGATAATTCCACTTGTCACGGATGATGCCCTCGACGACACGCTTCGAATGCGATGCGGCGCGGTCGGGGTCGACGGCGGTGAGCGTGACATGGCCAACCATGAGCGCGCTGCGCGAATGCGACAGCACCTCGCGGAACGGGAGCCAGTCAGTTGCCTCCAGCTCCTTGACCGGCGTATCCAGATTGGCGCTGAAATGATGCGTGTCGGTGCGCACGCGCCAACATCCTGTCCGACACAAAGCGGCTGGAGGCGATGGCGCAGCGGCTGCGCGAGCTCGCCCGCGCCGAGAGCCTGCCGCAGAACGAGCGCACGAAGCTGGCACCCGTGATCGCCGACCTCAGGAGCCGGTTTCCGGCAAGCGCAATCGAGGCCAGCGGCAGCCTCGACCTCGTGATCGGCATGTCCGGCGAAAAGGCGCTGATCGTGCTGTCGCACCTCGCCGACAACGCAATGCGGCACAAGGCTGCGACAATCAGGCTGGAGGCGACCGACGAGCGAACGACCCTGCTTCTGACCGTCAGCAATGACGGCGAGCCGATCTCGGCGCCGAACCGCGACAGGATCTTCGATGCGTTCTTCACCACCCGCCGCGACCAGGGCGGCACCGGGATGGGGCTAGCGATCGCGCGCGCAGTGATGGCGAGCCATGGCGGCTCGATCAGGCTCAAGCCGACCGACGAGGGCGCGGCCTTCGAGCTCAAATTCCCAATAGCCTAGATCGCGAACACCCAGGCCGCGACGATGGCGCCGATGGTGACCAGACCGGCGATGGTCCAGCCGGCGGCGTATTCCAGCTCAGGATGACCGGTCGCCCGCATGATCTCGGCCGGATCGGCGGTATGCTTCTGCGCCATGACAGCCTCGCACGTTACTCCCCGCGTCATATGTAAGTCGCATCAACCGCCATTAGGTTCCATCACGGAAATGCGAGGAATGACGCAGCTTGGTTTGTTCGCCGATCCGGAAGAAGGCCCCGCGGGGCTTCGCTACACGGACAATTTTATCGAAGCCGCCGCCGAGCAGGCGCTGATCGGCCGCATCGCAGCATTGCCGCTCCAGCGCTTCCAGTTCGGCGCCTTCGAGGGCAACCGCCGGGTGGCGTCCTTCGGCTATCGCTATGACTACGCCCTGCAGCGGCTCGCCGAGGCCGAGCCGATCCCGGACTGGGTGCTCCCTGTCGCGCGGCGGGTCGAGGCCTGGACGGGCCTCGCCGACGGCAGCGTCCAGCAGGTGCTCTGCACCGAATACGACGCCGGCGTCGGCATCGGCTGGCACCGCGACAAGCCGCATTTCAAAGAGATCCTCGGCCTGTCGCTTGGCTCGTCCTGCAAATTCCGCTTCCGCCGCCGCAGCGGCGATAAGTGGGAGCGCCACACGCTCGAAGCCCTGCCGCGCTCGCTTTACATGATGGACGGCGAGGCGCGGTCGCTATGGGAGCACAGCATCCCGCCGGTCGAGGCGCGCCGCTATTCCATCACCTTCCGGACGATGAAGCAGGCGTGACGGGCGGGCCAAAACAAAAAACGCGAAAACAACCCCATGCACAGTAGAAAGCCGTTGCCGGCTTGAGGCTGGGTCACGCCGCGCAACCGTTTGACTCATCGGTGCAAAACGGCCGCTCCGCGCAACAGCCGCACGATTGGCATCTTGCCTTCCGAATCGCCTTGCATGCTAGATTGGACGCGCATTGCATGGCAGGAGGGACGCATGGCCGACAACAAGGCGAAGCGGGGCGGAGCGGATCGGGCGCTGATCGCGCTCACCGAGAAGTACGAAGTCGCCTACTGGTCGAAGAAGTTCAAGGTGACGCCGGCCAAGCTGAAATACGCCGTCAAGAAGGTCGGCCACTCCGCCAAAAAGGTCGAGGCCTACATCAAGCTCCAGAAGCACCGTGCCGCCGACAAGAGCCGGATCGCGCTCGGCGAGGCCTATGAGGTCCGCTACTGGTCGAAAAAATTCAAGATCACCCCGGCGAGGCTGAAGGCCGCCGTCGCCGCGGCCGGCCATTCGTCCAAAAAGGTCGAGGCCTATCTCGCGGCCCAGAAGGCGGCAAAGAAGAAAAAGGCCAAAAAGACCACCAAGAAGCTCGCCAAGCGGAAGAAAGCGGCCTGAGACTTAGGGTCCGTGGAGGCAAGATGAAACCCGTTCGATTGATCCTCGCCGGCGCCCTCGTTGGCGCAACCGCCTCCGGTGCCTCCGGCGCCACGCCCGCAAAAGTCTCGGGCGCGACGGCGCTGGCGCTCGCCGGGGTGATCGCACCGCTGTCGCCGGCCCTGTCTGGCGCCGAGAAGAAGGCGGTGGCGATGCTGTTCGCCGCCAACGGCGACATTCCCTACAAGAAGCCGATCGTGGTGACCGCCGATAGAATCGTCTGCCGCACCGGCAATGTCGACATCACCGTGCGGAACTGCGAGGTCACCTTCGGCAAGAAGACCAAGACCGTGAACGGCTCCACGGCCAACGAGATCTTCGCCACCGAGGCATTGGCCGGCATTCCGCCCGACGGCGCCGCGGGATCGAATTTCGAGAGCCTGACGAAGCTGAGCTGCACGATCGATCCCAATGCCATCAGGCGAAAGGACGGCAGCGGGGCGGATTGCACGTTCCAGCCGGGGAATTGAACCACGCGTGGCGGACGAGCCGAGAGAGAACCACAGGTGCCGTGAAATCGCCTCAAGACCAACTAACTAATAAGGCGAATTGAAAAGACGGGCCAAACGCGCGAGCCCATATCGGGCACGCAGGGCCGACACAACGACATGAAGAATTATCTCGCATTTTTTCTAATTCTGGGCGTGACGGCAGCCTCTGCACACGGTCCGCAGCAGATGCTGCCGGCCGCGCCGTCCAATCTTGTCCGGGTGGGCCTCACCGACAACGACACCACCGCGGGTGGCACCGCGCGGCTGTGCGAGCAGGTCACCTTCTCGCGCGGCCTGCGCTACGGCGAGAGCGAAGCCAACGTGCTCGATGTCGCCACCAGCACGACCAAGGCGGATACGCCGCGGCCGGTGCTGCTGTTCGTGGCCGGCGACACCTTCACCGGCGACCACGCCGCGCCGGAGCTGTCGCGCCAGATCCAGGACCAGGTCATGTGCTTTGCCGCGCGCAACGACATGATCGGCGTGCGTGTCAACTATCGGCTGGCGCCCTCGGCGACGTGGCCGGCCGGCGCAACCGACGTGGCGGCGGCGCTGTCCTGGATCCACGGCAATATCGACCTGTTCAACGGCGATGCCCGCGAGATCGTCACGGTCGGCTACGGCGCCGGCGCCTTCCATGTCGCCACCCTGCTGGCGCATCCCGAGCTCCAGACCGATCGCGCCGATGTCGCGGCGGTCGTGCTGGTGTCCGGGGTCTACCGCGCGGGCAAGGACGCGAGCGACAGCGAGAAGGCCTATCTCGGCAGCGACGCCAGCCAGTACAACAAGCGCTCGGTCTTCCCCGGCATCCTCAATGTCGATGTGCCGATCGTGCTGGCCTGGGCCGCGGACGATTCCGCCGGGCTCGTGGCACAGGGCGAAACCCTGAAGAAGACGCTCTGCGGCGCCGGCCATTGTCCGCGCGCCACGCTACTGCGCAGCCGCGACGGCATCGCGAGCGCCTTCGGCCTCGACGGCTCCGGCGACAGCCTCGCCGAGCCGACGCTGCTGCTGGTGCATCAGCTCGAAGCGCGCGGGCTGCCGTAGCGGCGTGTTGCCGGCAGCGCGCCGACAACGTCCAGCTTTGGCTGGGCTGCCCCTCCCCGGCCGCGCCTCTCAGACAATTGTCTCGCCGGCGTTAGCACGCCTCAAACCACGATTCGCGATTTGGTCGCCGCCCGGACCAGCCGCGTGCTATCTAGGAGAGTTATCTAAAGCATTTCTATCTGTGGGGGTTCGTTAAGGACCAAGGAAATCGGCGTTTCGCACAACGGTGTGACGCGCCGCCGCCACGATCGGAAAACCGATGCTTAATTTGCTCGCACGATGCGCGGTGATCTCTTTTGCGTTGATTTCGACGTCCGCCGCCGAACCGGTCAAGCTCAAATTGGCCTTCTTCAGCTCCGACCGCTCGACGAGTTATCTCGCCGCGGTCAAGCCGTTTGTCGAGGCGGTCAACACTGAGGCCAGAGGCCAGATCGAAATTGAAACCTATTTCAGCGGCGCGCTTGGCAAGGATCCGGCTGAGCAGCCCCAGCTCGTGCTCGACGGTACGGCCGACATTGCCTATGTCGTGACGGGACTGACGCGCAACCGGTTCGCGGACAATGCGATCATCGAAATGCCCGGCCTGTTTGCGAGCATGCGGGAGTCCGTTGCGGTGTTCGGCCGGCTGATGGCCGCCAACGCGTTGCAAGGATACGATGACTACGCCGTGATCGGCGCTTACGTCACTGCGCCCGAGACGATCCACAGCAATATCCCGATCACGTCGCTGAATGATCTGAAGGACAAGAGAATTCGCGTCAACAATCCTGGCGAAGCCGCAGCGCTCGAAAAGCTGGGGGCGCGGCCTGTGCTCCTGCCGGTCACCAAGATCTCCGAAGCCATCGGCAACGGCAGCATCGATGGCGCCCTCGTGAACCCTGCTTCAGTGGTCGATTACGGCATCAAACGCGTTGCGACTTATCATTACCTTCTTGGCATCAGCGGCGCGCCGCTGATGGTTTTAATGAACCGGAAAACATTCAACCGGCTACCGAAATCGGCGCAGGCGATCATCCTCAAATACAGTGGTGCATGGTCCGCCGGACGTTTCATGGATACCTACGAAGCTGTGGAAGGCAGCATTGTGGAGGAGCTAAAGTCCGACCCCAAGCGCCAGGTGATCATACCCTCGCCGTCGGACCTCGATGCGGCAAATGCCGTGTTCGCGGCCATTGCCAATGATTGGGCTTCGAAAAGTGAGCGCAATGCCGAGCTGCTGAAAACGGTCCGGGCCGAACTCACGAAAATGCGATCGACCCGGTAGCCACGGATGCCATCACTCGCCAGTATCTGGCCCCCGCGAAACATCGTCACCATCGTCGCTGCGCTTGCCATTCTGTTGCTGGGCGCCGGGATGACCCTAAAGATCACGACCGATCACCTTCTCCGTCAAGATGCGACGTCGACCGCTCGCAGCTGGGCGAGGTTCCTGGCGGCCAGCGTCACCGATCTCGAGCAGATCGCCGGCGGCGAGCAGCCTTCCTCGGCGCGATCAGTGGTTGACGGTCGACCGATCGTCGACGTCAGGGAGGGAACTTCGCCCGACCGACCGGCATTCTTCGCCCGCGCCTATGTCCCGGTCCAGACCGATGGTCGCCTCACCGCGGTCGTTGCGGCCTACGTGGATGAAACCGAGCAACGCAGGAATGTCCACAATACGTTCCTGACCGCGGCCGCGTTCCTTTGCCTGCTGTCAGGGCTCGCCTTCTCCATTCCAGCAATTGCCTGGTACCGGGAGAAAAAGGTGAAACACGCTGACCGGCGCATCCGGTTTCTCGCCCATCATGACGCGTTGACCGGGCTGGCCAATCGCCCCCAGCTGATCGAAAAGCTGGAGAGCGCCATCGCCCGCTTGCCGATGCGGGGCGGCAGCCTTGCCGTACACTTCATCGACGTCGACCGCTTCAAGGAGGTCAACGATACGCTTGGTCATGACGGCGGCGACTTTCTGCTCAAGTCCATCGCCGAGCGTCTGCGCACTGCGGTCAGAATCGACGACGTGGTGGCCCGGCTCGGCGGCGACGAGTTCGTCGTCGTGCAGAGCGGCATCGCCGGCAAGGCGCAGGCCGAGTCGTTTGCGCGCCATCTTGCCGCCGCCGCAAATGCGACCGTGAAATTCAGGCAGCACGAGATCCTCACCACCGCCAGCATTGGTGTAGTGCTGGCGATGGAGGAAGACACCACGCCCGAGCGATTGCTCAAGAGTGCCGACCTCGCGCTGTACGCGGCCAAGGCCGCCGGCCGCAACTGCATCCGATTTTTCCTGCCCGAAATGGATACAGAGCTGCAAGCGCGCATCGAGCTCGAGAAAACGGTTCGCGGGGCGGTACTCAATGATCGCTTCGAACTGCATTACCAGCCGCTCTTCGAAATATTCCAGCGCCGCCTTGCCGGCTTCGAAGCGCTGATCCGGCTGCCCGCGGCGGACGGAACGCTGATTCCGCCATTGACCTTCATTCCCGTCGCCGAGGACTTGCGGCTTATCGACAAGATCGGGGCGTGGGTGTTGCGGGACGCATGCCGCACGGCTGCGACCTGGCCGGCGCACCTGACCGTTGCAGTGAATCTGTCACCCGCGCAGTTCGCGGCGGGCAGTATCAGTGACATCGTCGCCGCCGCACTGAAGGAGGCGGGACTCGCGCCGCACCGGCTCGAATTGGAGATCACCGAAAGCCTGCTGCTCGGCAATACCGAAACGATCATGACGCAGCTCCTGGCGCTCAAGGAGATGGGCGTAGCCATCGTGATGGATGATTTCGGGGCTGGCTATTCGAGCTTCAGCTATCTGTGGCGCTTTCCGTTCGACAAGATCAAGATCGATCGAAGCTTCATGCAGGGCCTTGACGGCTCCTATTGTCAGGTCGGGACAGTAGTGAAAGCGATCATCGCGCTCGGACGGGAGTTGCACATGCGCGTGACGGTCGAAGGCGTCGAAACCGCCAACCAGGCAGCTTTTCTCGACGCAGCCGACGGTGATCAGGTCCAGGGCTTCTTCTTCGGCCGGCCGATCCCCGCCTCGGAGCTCGGCGCCAGCATTCTCGCGGACTTTGAGAAGACAATGCCGCCGGCTTCGCCCGCGACGGCCCAAGCGACCAAGCTGCACCTCGTCAACTTATCAGCCGAACGGTAGCACGGACCCTGTGCCCGTATCGGCCAACGCGGCTCTTAGCGGTTCTCTACTGCAGACAGTGCCAAGCCGCGCGCTGCAATTGGCTCTTCTCGACCAATGCCCACGTCTAGGCCTTCGGCCCTCGATCGTTCAGGTAGCGCGCGTCCTACGTAGGCGCCCGCAATTCGCTTTGAAACCAAGCCAAGGTATCAGCCGATCTCATCGGGTCCACCAGGTCGACCGCGATCTGATCGACGAAATCGCAAGCGGGACATTCGAGGGTATGAATGTCAAAACCGGCGGGGCCGGGTGTGATGCGCGCCAGCATCGTCGTTGCCTGGCATTTAGGACAGGATGTTCGCTGAATGGTCATGAGGCTCGCCCGGGTCCGGCGGGAGCGCGATACTCTCAGTCACCGATGGATGCCAATGGGAGGCGGTGATGGGCCATCATAGAACCGCAAGCTCTGCCGCGCCTGGTCAATTTTGACCACCGCCCAAATTAAGGGCCGCTATCCCAAACTTGATCTTTCACAGATCGATTCATATTTCATCGGCCCACGTCCTCGCGCCGGCTTCAGCGAGGCCAGCGCGCTTTCCAGCAGCGAGCGCACCCGCGCTGTATCGCCCGATTTCACGACCGCCGGGTCGAGATAGAGTTCAAAGTCCGCGGGCTGCCCTAGCGGCCCGCCACAGTCGGCGCGTCAGCACGCCTGCCATTTTCTTTCGAGGATGACAGGTGCGCGGCTTCGCAACGAGCCGCCAAGCCACACGAATGACAAACGCTTGAGCTAGATCAAGCGACCTTGGTGCAGATTAAGCTGACCTCCATGAAGGGCCAACATCATGGTATCGCGCATGGGCGTCACCGGCAGACTGCTGTTCGTTTCGATGATCGCGTTCGGGTCGCTCGGCGCGATGTCGCAGCAACATGCCGAGCAATCGGCGAGCGACAAGGAAATCCGCATCGGCAATGTCATGCCGTATTCGGGACCGCTGTCCGAATTCGGCGCCATCGGCCAGGCGGAAGCCGCCTATTTCGACATGGTCAACGCGCGTGGCGGCATCAACGGCCGCAAGATCCGTTTCATCACGCGCGACGACAATTCCGATCCGACGACCGCGCTGGAGCTGACGCGCAATCTGGTCGAGACGGACGACGTGCACCTGATGTTCGGCTCGTTCGGCACCCCCGGCAATATCGCCGCGCGCTGGTATCTGAACGAGAAGAAGATCCCGCAGCTGTTCGTCGCATCCGGCGACGAGGAGCTGAGCCAGGCCAAGGCGTTTCCCTGGACCATGGGCTGGCAGCCGTCGTTCCGGTCGGAGGGGCGCATCTACGCCAACTACATCCAGGCCTATTATCCCAGGAAGAAGATCGTGGTGCTCTGGCAGAACGACCAGTTCGGACGCGCGCTCCTCAAGGGCATCGAGGAAGGTCTTGGCGATCTGAACCGCCTCATCCTCGTCGACATTGCCTTCGACATAGCCGATGAACATCTCGACGGGCACGTCTCGATCCTCAAGCGCGCCGGCGCCGATATTTTCGTCTTTCTCGGCGTGCCGTCGACGGCGTCCAAGGTGATCAAGCTGGCGGCGTCGTTGAAATGGCGCCCGGTCTTCATCGTCAACGATGCCTCCGCGTCGATCGCCAATGCGATGGCGCCCGCAGGCCTGGAGAATTCGGCCGGCGTGATCTCGGCAGCCTTTCTGAAGGATCCGAGCGATCCCGCATGGAAAGACGATCCTGCCATGAAGGACTGGTTCGCCTTCATGGACAAGTACCATCACGTCGAAAGCACCAACAACAGCGCCGCGCTCTACGGCTACGCCGCGGCCGAGGCGCTGACGCAGGTGCTGAAGCAATGCGGCGACGATTTTTCGCGCGAGAACATCATGCGCCAGGCAGCTTCGCTGAGGAGTTATCAGCCGTCCCTCGCGCTGCCCAACATCAGGATGAACACCTCGCCGAACAGCTATCTGCCGATCAGGCAGATGCGGCTGGTCCAGTTCGACGGCCGCTCCTGGCAGCCATTTGGGGATGTGATCGAAACCGCCTTCACGGAAGGCGCGGCGCGGTGAGCCGGCTCACGCCGGATCGAGATAGAGCGCCAGGCCCGGCGCCCGCTCGGTGATGATCCCGCTTCGCTCCGCCGCCGCATCGTTCAACGCGTCGACCGAGTAGGGAATGATTTCGCGGCTGATGCCCTTCATCGCAACCCCATATTATGGGAGTCGCCGCAGGCAGCTTTTCGTTTCACAATGGACGTTTAGAATCGGCATCGTCCTGTACCTGCGCCGCCCGGAGACCCCCATGACCGAAACCATCCGTATCAAACGTTTCGCCGCGCGCCCCGTGATCGTGCCGATGAACCTGCCGCTTAAAACCTCGACCGGGACTGTCGCAAAGGCGCCGCTGGTGCTGATCGACTGCGAGACCGACCAGGGCGTGCGGGGGCACGCCTATCTGTTCTCGATCACACCCTCGGCCTTGAAGCCGCTGACGGCGATGGTCATGGAAATGTCGGAGCTCGTCGCCGGCGACGAGCTGCTGCCGTTCGAGATCGAGCGCAAGTTGACCCAGCGCTTCACGCTGCTGGGGCTCGCCGGCCTGCAGCGGATGGCGCAATCCGGCATCGACATGGCGGCATGGGACGCGCTCGCCCGCAGCAGAGGCCTGCCGCTGGCGCGGCTGCTCGGCGGCGCGCCGAAACCGGTCAGGGCCTACAATTCAAAGGGGCTCGGCATCATGGCGGCGGGTGCCGCGGTGGAGGAAGCCCACAAGCTGCTGGCCGAGGGCTTTCAGGCCGCAAAGATCCGCGTCGGCCGCCCCGATGCGCGGGAAGACCTGAAGGTGGTGCGCGCGGTGCGCAAGGCCGTCGGCGACGATGTGACATTGATGTGCGACTACAACCAGGCGCTGACGGTGACCGAAGCCATTCGCCGCGGCGAGATGCTCGACGATGAGGGTCTGACCTGGATCGAGGAGCCGATTCGTCACGACGACTATTCCGGCTGCGCCCGCATCGCGGATGCGCTGCGCACCCCGGTCCAGATCGGCGAGAATTTCGACAGCGCGTTCGCGATGCAATCCGCGCTGTTGGCGGAAGCCTGCGACTACGTGATGCCTGATGTGCAGCGCATCGGCGGCGTCAGCGGCTGGCTGCGCGCCGCTGCGCTGGCGCACGCCGCCGGCATCGAGATGTCGACGCACCTGTTCTCGGAAGTCAGCGCGCATCTGCTCTGCGTAACGCCCACCGCGCATTGGCTGGAATATGTCGACTGGGCCGACGCGGTGCTGGCGACGCGTTTGCAGATCAAGGACGGTTTTGCGCTGCCGAGCGAGGAGCCCGGCAACGGGATTGCGTGGGACGAAGCGGCGGTGAAGAAGTATCTGGTCGGGTGATCGGCGAGACACGCGCGCGAGCGCGCTTAGATTGTTGCGCCGATGGGGCAAGCGGACTATCGATGCCCCATGACCACATGGCGGCCTCACGAGCACATCCGCGTCGTCGCGATCGGCCTGCACTGGCGGGACGGGCGCCTGCTGGCGGCCGAGGTGCGCGACGATGCGGGGCGGATCAAGGGCGTGCGTCCGCTCGGCGGCGAGATCGAGTTCGGCGAAGGCTGGCGGGCGGCCCTGGCGCGGGAATTCAATGAAGAGCTCGGCATCGACGTCACAATCACCGGCGAGCCGTTGATGATGGAGAACATCTTCGCGCACGAAGGAGCGACCGGACACGAAGTGATGTTCATCGTGGAGGTCGCATTTCCGGACGGCGCCTTCAGCGGCCGGGACCGCATCGATTTCCGCGAGGATAACGGCGAGCCGATCGTTGCGCGCTGGTTCGACCTCGCCGATCTCGATGTCGAGGGCGGACCGAGCCTTTATCCGACCGGGTTGAAGGACTTGCTGCTCGCGCCGAAGAGCACGTCCACCTGACAGGGCGCTACCACGCCCCCGCGCCCGGGATCTTCTTGCGCACCGCCATGCGCTGGATCCAGATGCAGCGACGGACAGACCTGCTGGAGCGACCGACGGCGGATATCCCCTCGCCAGCCTGAAGCAGCGGCACCACGGTCTGGCGCAGCTCACGGCAGCGCTGGAGCTCGGCCTGCCAGTCGACGATCGCGGCGTCCGCGCGTGACGCCATCAGCGCCAGCACCGCCACGGCAAGACAGCTCGCGCGCGTCATTCGCATTTCCCCACTATGATCCGCCTGCATCGCGCCGGTAGCGGAAATTGCAATGATCGGCGCCTTGCATGATGGTCTGCGTCCGCGTGAGCTTGACGTCGGAGCCAAAACCCTCCGCGGTCGCGAAGTCGGCGGTGCAGATCAGGAGAAAGCCGAGCTCCGGCTCGCCGAGCGCCTTGTAGAACTCGGCGTAGGCGCATCGCTTCACGTCGAATGCGAAGACGTCCGCGGTCTGCTCGACGACGTCATAGGCGAGCGCGTCGTCACGGGCATAGGTCTGGAAGGCGGACGACACCGCCTCGCCGAGATCGGTCCCGTTCTTGGCTTTCCAGAATTCCTCGCCGAAGCCGCGATAGAGATCGCCGAGCGCCTTGCGCACCAGCGCGTTGGCGCGCACCTCGCCGAGCTCGGTCTGCAACGCCTTGACCAGCGGCACCAGCACCTGCGCCTGGATCTTTGCTTGCTCGATGACGGAAATGCTCATGGGCAGCCTCTCGTCTCAGGCGGCATCGTGGCCCGGATGCCATCCGGACTAAGTGACACCACGAGACGATAACCCAACTTGACGCCGGCGGCGAGAGTTTGCCCGTTACGTCCCGCGGCATCCGACGGCCTGAACCAACGCATCCGTGATGCAGCTGTGAGCTCTGATCGCGCGATCCTGAAAAATCGGCGAAGCGATCAATGGTATGACAACCAACATTCAAAATGCCAGCCGGCAAACGACGAGAGGTGAACATGATCCGTCCCAGGAAGCCTTTGGCCGGCGCCGGGCCACGACCGTTTGCACGACGGCACCATCTTGCCGCGATGACCGCAGCGTTGTGTTTCGCCGCAACGTTCTGGCCGGTCGGACCTGCGCTGGCGACGGCAAATGATGCCGAGGCGCGAACCATCTTCGAGAAATTCATTGCCGCGCAGAATGCGCATAACGCGGACGATGTGAAAGCCATGCTCTGGAATTCGCCGAGCACGCTGTTGTTTGCGAGAGGCATCGAGACCAGAGGCCGTGATGCGGTCGCCGACCGCTTCAAGGCGTATTACGAAGGGACCTGGCAACTCGAACCCGACATGTCGAAGTTCCACGTCGCCGTAATCTCGAACGAGGTCATGCAGATCCTCGTCCCCATCGTTTTCACGCGCGGTCTTCCAGGCAAGCCGCCACAACAGAATACGTTTCTGATCAGCCAGACCTACGTCCAGGATGCGGACGGCTGGCACGTCGCCGCCATCCTTCCGGTCGCAAACACGGAACTGAAATAGGGGGATTTGGCGGCGGTGTTTCGGCTGAGGAGGCTGCCGCTCCAGTCCGTCTACGCTCTTCGAGCTACGCCGGACACGCTTCGCCGCAATGAGATTGGTGGCTTGCCTAGCCGTAGCTCGCGGCGGCAGCCCGCCTGCGCCCTTTGGGCTTCGGCGTGGCATCCTTCTCTCGGCTATCGCGAGCGAAGGACATGGCTTGCCGAGCCGTAGCTCGCGGAGAAAAGCCCGCCTGCGCCCGTTGGGCTTCGGCGCGGCATCCTTCTCTCGGCTATCGCGAGCGAAGGATGGTGGGCGCGACAGGGATCGAACCTGTGACCCCTACCATGTCAAGGTAGTGCTCTCCCGCTGAGCTACGCGCCCTAGATATCGTCTAGATCGGGTCGGGTCCCTATAACGGCTCAGGGGAGCCGGCGCAAGGACGGAACGGGGCGATTTAGGCCGCCAGCATCTTGTTCACTTCGCTGACCAATTCGCGCAGATGCACGGGCTTGGACAGCACCTTGGCGTTCTTGGGGGCGTCCGAATCCGAGTTCAGGGCGACCGCGGCGAAGCCGGTGATGAACATGATCTTGATGTCGGGGTCGAGTTCCGAGGCCCGGCGGGCGAGCTCGATGCCGTCCATCTCCGGCATCACGATGTCGGTGAGCAGCATCTCGAACGGCTCTTCCCGCAGCCGCTGATAGGCGGCCATGCCATTGTCGTGGGATGAAACCTGAAAACCGGCGTTTTCCAGCGCCTTGACCAGGAAACGGCGCATGTCGTTGTCGTCTTCGGCGAGCAGGATCTTTGGCATGGCGGAAACGTCGAATCCCCAGAGGATTTCAGCAGAGGTCACTAAGCCCGACGGAGGGTAAATTTGGGGTGAAAATCTTTACCCTCGGCAGCTCGCGCTGCCGGGCTCTTGTGAACCGGAATACGGCACGAATCAATCGAGCCGTACCTGCCGATCCCCGCCTCGCTGCCCGCAGGGTTAAGACATGTTCCAGCGCAGATCACATCTTTTCGCTTGGCAGGATGGTTGCGATTCCGGACAATGAGGACACATAAGAGCCGCTCGAATGGCCGAATCAATTCGCCAAGGCGTTTGCCGGATCTGGCGGCGCCAGGGGGCGAAGCCTGAGAACAAGGGACGAAGCCTGAGAAGATGACACGGTTTGACGGCGACATGTCGCCAGCCTTCGAGATCGTGGAGCCCGCGCAATGGCGCGCGCCTGTTATCTTCAACTCGCCCCATTCCGGCTCGACCTATCCGGACGGATTCCTCAGCGCCTCCAGGATCGACTTGCCGACGCTGCGGCGTTCCGAAGATTCCTTCATGGACGAGTTGATCGGCCATCTGAGCGAGCGCGGCTTTCCGACCGTGCGGGTCAACTTTCCGCGCTCCTATGTCGACGTCAATCGCGAGCCCTATGAGCTCGATCCCAGGATGTTCACAGGGCGCCTGCCGAGCTTTGCCAATACCCGCTCGATGCGGGTTGCCGGAGGGCTCGGCACCATTCCGCGCGTGGTCGGCGACGGCCAGGAGATCTATCGCGACCGCATCCTGGTCGACGATGCGCTGGCGCGGATCGAGACGCTCTACAAGCCCTACCATCGCGCGTTGCGCCGGCTGATCAACAAGGTGCACCAGATGTTCGGCACCGTGATGCTGGTCGACTGCCACTCGATGCCCTCGGTCGGCGTCTCCCGCGACGAGCCGCGGCGGCCCGACATCGTGATCGGCGACCGCTACGGCACGAGCTGCACGCCGCTCCTGCCCGACAGGGTCGAGGAGACCATGACGGGCCTCGGCTATTCGATCGGCCGAAACAAGCCCTATGCCGGCGGCTTCATCACCGAGCATTACGGCAACCCGGCCAGCGGCCTGCACGCCGTGCAGCTCGAGTTCAACCGCGCGATCTACATGGACGAGCGGCGGCGCGAGCGCAGTCCGCGCTTTGCGCAGGTGGCGTCGGACTTCGGCGTGCTCGCCGACGTGCTGGCGACCACGATCCCGTTCGGCGATCTCGGCCCGTTCCAGGCCGCGGCTGAATAGGCCAAAGCTTTCTTCGTACGATCCGTCGCGAGCGATTGGTGCGAGCAGGTTTTCTTCGCTTCGCATCCGAGCGCGCGCGAAAACGAAAACACGGGTTCAAAGATACACGGCTCAAAGAAAAAAGGGCCGCTTCTGATGAAGAAGCGGCCCAAGTCTAGGGAGGAAACGCCCAAGGAGGGCAGCGGTAACGCAGAGCGCTACCGCACCGCAACAATATGCGGCCGCGACGCACAAAACGCAAGGGCTTTTGAGCCGTTTCCCATGCAAAACACACATAGCTCAGTTGCTTCCAGGGAAACCCAGATTCAGTTTCTTTGATAAGGAATTTCAATGGGTTGATAGTCATTTGCATACGAACGAGGCATGTTCGGAACTAAGCATTCAACTCAATGATCGATATTTGGCCAGCTTATGGCTCATCTGGGGCAGGCCAGGCTCGGCATCCAAAATACCAGGGCGCAAACGCAAGACAACGCTGCACGATCCTTCCGATTTGAGCTAGGCAGGAGCGAGCTTCACCCGACTTTCGCTTTTGAGGATTCGCCGTGACGGTGATCGACTTCTCCGCCTTCATCGGACGGCTTGCCACCGCCTCCGGCGAAACCATCCTGCCGTTCTTCCGCACCTCGCTGTCGATCGACGACAAGAGCAAGACCAACGAGTTCGACCCTGTCACGGAAGCCGACCGCGCCGCGGAGGCGGTGATGCGGCGGCTGATCAAGGCCGGCTTCCCCCAGCACGGCATCGTCGGCGAGGAATTCGGCAACGAACGCGAGGACGCCGACTATGTCTGGGTGCTCGATCCCATCGACGGCACCAAATCCTTCATCGGCGGCTTTCCGATCTGGGGCACGCTGATCGCGCTGCTGCACAAGGGCGCGCCGGTATTCGGCATGATGCACCAGCCCTTCATCGGCGAACGCTTTTCCGGCGACAATGGTTCGGCGAACTACAAAGGCCCTTCCGGCGAGCGCCGGCTTCAGGTCCGCCGCTGTGCTTCGCTCTCGGAAGCGACGACCTACACGACCAGCCCGCTGCTGATGAACGAGCGCGACCGCGCCATTTTCGGCCGCATCGAGAAGGGCGCGCGGCTGTCGCGCTATGGCGGCGACTGCTACTCCTATTGCATGCTGGCCGCAGGTCACGTCGATCTCGTGGTCGAGACCGAGTTGAAGCCTTACGATATCGCGGCCCTGATCCCGATCGTGACCGGCGCCGGCGGCGTCGTCACCACTTGGGAAGGCAAGCCGGCCCAGGGCGGCGGCCGCATCATCGCGGCCGGCGACGCCAGGGTTCACGAAGAAGCACTGAAACTGCTCAACGGATAGGCGACAGGGGAAACTTGTAATGAAGAACTGGCGCAAGCTCGTCCTTGCTGCCCTGCTGCTGTTTCCGACGCTCGCCTCCGCCCAGAATTTCCCGGCCAAGCCGATCAAGCTGATCGTGCCGTTCCCGGCCGGCGGCCCCAACGACATCATCGCGCGGGTAATCGGCCAGCGCATGTCGGAGCTGTCGGGACAACCGGTGCTGATCGACAATCGCGGCGGCCAGGGCGGCGTGCTCGGCACCGATGCCGTCTCCAAGGCCGCACCTGACGGTTACACCATCGCGATCTCCAGCGCCGGCGCACTCGCGATCAGCCCGAGCATGGAGAGAGTCGCCTACGATACGCTCAACGACCTCACACCGGTGACGCTGGTCGCAACCGTGCCGGAAATGCTCGTGGTTGCCACCAATTTGCCCGCGAAAGACATCGGCGAATTGATCGCGCTCGCCAAGGCGCAGCCGGGAAAGCTGAACTTCGCCTCCTCCGGCGCCGGCAGCCTGCCCCATCTCGCCGGTGAATTGTTCAAGCTGACGGCCAGGATCGACATCGTGCACGTGCCCTATCGCGGCGCGGCGCCGGCCGTGAACGATCTGTTGGGCCAGCAGGTGCAGATGACGTTCCTGGACCTGCCGGTGCTACTGCCGCAGGTCAAGGCGGGCGCCCTGCGTCCGATCGCCGTCGGCTCGGCCGAGCGCGCCCCGGCCGCACCCGAAGTGCCGACCACCGCCGAAGCGGGCTTTGCAGACCTGCGCATCGAGAACTGGTACGGCATGGTCGCGCCGAAGGGCACGCCGAAGGAGATCGTCGCAGCACTGCATGGCCTGGCGACGAAGGCGATGGCGGATCCCGCGGTGAAGGAAAAGCTCGCCGCCCAGGGCGCAACGCTGATCGGCGATGAGCCGGAGCATTTTCGCAGCTTCATCGCGGACGAGACCGCGAAATGGGCGAAGGTGATCAAGGACGCCGGGGTGGAGACGGCGAGGTAGGGCGGCTCGTCACCTCTCCCGCTTGCGGGAGAGGTCGACGCGCTCATAGAGCGCGGCGGGTGAGGGCTCTCTCCTCTTGGGCAGTCCTTCTGGCGGAGATACCCCCACCCC
>NZ_JARWCR020000104.1:0-23107 GCF_029846695.2 Bradyrhizobium nivariense
GGCCGGTGAGTGGTTCCGGCGGGGTCGTCTGCTCATGGTCTCTCCTGATTCGCGGGGCCTATCGTGCCCGCCGTCAGGCAGAAACTCCACTTAGCGTCCTGTGCAGATTTCCGGGACCGGCTCTGAATGGCCCGCGATGTCGTTCGGAATGGTGGGTTTGTCCTACGTCTGCGCTGTTTCGCCGCGCCAGCAATGGCGCTCCACCTATGACGTGTCTCCAAGGTCACGATCGAGCATTCACCGGAGCAACTCATCACCGAATACCTGGGACGAATACCCTCCGCGACCTCGATGACGCGAGCGCAGTCGCCGGGGTGGGCCAAGCGGAGTCCGATCAAAGGGCAGTTATGGACGAAATCTAACGCGGATGCACTACTACGTGCAGACGCATGAGGTGCTCCAGGTATTATCTTGTTCTTCTCTCCCTGCTCTTGTTCATCCGCCGCGGTTCATGAACAAGGTTCTGGCCCAAACAGACCTTGGCTGATTGGCGTTTGCTGACCATCAGCAAAATTTCGCGGATGTTTCCCGGTGCAGGCAAAACGGGAGAAGCCATTTGGATTTGTCAAATCCCTCTTGGCTATCAAAGCATGATCATTCCCTGGGGTCATATGCCGCTTGCACATCGCGATAGCCACGCCCGAGACTCGCGCGCAATATCGCCATGAGGGGCGCCCATGTGACGTCACGGCCCGAATGGAAGTTCGTGATGCTGCTTGCGCGTCGGAAGTGAAACGCACCTCCACCGGCCCAGTTGAGCTGCCATCAGGGATTCGAGACGAGATCTTCCTTACCGCTACAGTTACGAACCTGGCTCTTAGCCGCAATGACTCGAGCGATCTCATCAGCGGTGAAGTCGCGCGGCTTCTTGTTTCGTTTGAGTCCTCCAACGCGACTACCAATAGGCGCGCCTAAGCGTCCCTGCGTAGCGACACTCCCGCAAAAGAGCGCGGGGATGGTTATGAGACGACGCTTTGATGCTTAGTCGCGCAGTTCAGATTGTGAGGATTCACGGCACCGGCCTAAGCGTGAACGAAGCGCCCTCGCACCGCGAGCATCAAATTATACCTACGTGCGTTTGCCCTTCGTTTTCGCCTGCGACGCCAACGCATTCTGATAGCAAAATACGCGTGTACCTTGAACTGACCCCGATAAGGGCACGTATTGGGCTGACATACGTGGCTATAAACCACATTTTGAAATTTTTTTCGCCACACTTCCTAATTAACCACCTGCCCAGCAGTCGGGGGGGTACCTCGCAATTTCCCACTGCCTTGAAGTCTGTTCGCGGTGCTTCGCGCTGCGGGCGCGTGCTGTGTGTCTCGCATCATCGCGAGGCGCGGCACGTGAATGTGCTCGCGGTGCTACGCACTGCGAGCACGCAGTATGTCGTGCGCCATCGCGGGCGCACGGCAGTGGAATTCCCGAACTCTTGGAATGTAACTTGTAAGGAGGCCTGGAATGGCGACTAACGGTACAATCACGTCGTTTTCTTCTACACCGACAAATCGCTTTGATATCGGTGGCGACAGCTACGAAGTTCAGACGGCTGGCAATAGCTATAGCCTGAGCAATCCTGACTCAGACACTCTGCGCTTCGAAGTCCACTCGGGCGATCACGCTTGGTACGATGGCTCTTATCCCGATCGCTCTGAAATTGAAGACGGCAATCGTATTGCGGCCGGCACCCCGATCGCCATCGACTATCAGGTCAAGCTTGAGCCCAACGGCCCCAACAACACGTTCGTCAATACGACGTCCTCGTATTTCATCCTGGGCCAAATGCACAACGATGACAGCGTGGGCGGCGTGTCGACCTCGCCTCCATTTTACGTCAACATGGTCGGCGATAAGATGGAGCTTAATGCGCTGTATGCCCTGCCCGGCGGCGATCCTAGCAACGGATCGTCTGATCTGAAGCACCTCACCTGGACTGGTCCCACTATTGTGCCGGGACAGTATTACGACATCAACGTCCAGTCCAATTTCTCCAACACCGGCGCCGGTTATCTAAAGGTCTCGGTCAATGGCCAGGAAGTTGTGAACTATAAGGGCCCCCTAGGTTTTGGCGGCCCGACCTATTGGGAATATGGGGTCTACCGGTCGCCAGCATCCGAGGCGGCGGCTGTCGATTATCGCAATATGACGCTCGTCACCGGCTCGACCGCGAACGGCTGGCAGGGTGTGGGCGGCACGACGTCATCGGGCAGCACCTCGGGTAGCACGACCGGTAACGCCTCGTCCGGCACGACATCGGGCGGCACCACCGGGACCCCTTCAACACCCAGCCACTCGTCGGGCTCCACCACGGTGACCGATCCGACTGGCAACACTTCCTCCGGCACGACGTCATCGGGCAGCACCTCGGGTAGCACGACCGGTAACTCCTCGTCCGGCACGACATCGGGCGGCACCACCGGGAAACCTTCAACACCCAGCCACTCGTCGGGCTCCACCACAGTGACCGCTCCGACTGGCAACACTTCCTCCGGCAACACGTCCTCGGGTGGTACGAGCGGAACGCCCACGACGAAGCCGGTGGCGCCGACCTTCACCGTCGCCGATAACACGCTGTCGGTTAGCCCGGGCGGCAGCGTCTCGCTGGGGATCGGCGTGAGCGTGCCGCATGCGGGCGATGACGTGAAGGTTAAAATCTCCGGATTGCCGAAATACGAGACCATCACGGACAACCTCGACGGCAAGACCTTCAGCGGAAGTTCGATCACGCTGACCGCAGCCCAGGTCAACAGCGGTCTCTCGCTGAGCTCCACCTACGGCGGTCACGGTCATCCGACCGCGACGCTGACGGTCACCGCGACCGACTCCACCGGGACCCCAATGACGAGCGCGGCCCAGACCATCACGGTGAAGGATCCTCCGGCGACCACGAGCTCGGGCACGTCGACGACGACGTCGGGCACGTCTTCAGGCCACCACTGGCATCATGCGGTTGCCGCCAGCAGCCCTGAAACGTCAGTGACAACGTCGGCCGCAGCCGCAGCCGGCTCCGGAACGTCAGCGACAACGTCGGCCGCAGCCGCAGCTGGCTCCGGAACGTCAACGACGACGTCGGACAACAGCACGTCATCGGGCAAATCGCCTACTAACAGCATCGACGTTGCGCAGTGGTTTAACCATCATCCCGACTTCGCACGTGCAGCGACGACGCTCAGCGAGGCCGGAGCATCGAGGTGGGGCACCGGGTCCGCCCCCGCCACGACGACGACCGATCACGCTGCAGGCGCCGGCGCGAAGGCGTACGCCCTCCTCAATCAGATGATGGCGGGCGATTTCGGTCGCGACTCGCATTTCGCGCAGGCCGCGACGGCATCGTCGGCGTCGTCCCAACAGCACGCCAACTTCCTGACCAGGCCTCTGCACTAACCAGCAACCAAGGCTGTCCGGGACCGGGCCGCCCCTTCGGGGGCGGTCGCGGTGCCGCACGGCCGGAGCTTCAGGACATGACAACACAGACGGAGCGGCCAGAGGCCGCGCACCAGGATCACGCATTCGAGCAGGGCATCACGGCACTGACAATCCTGTCCCGGCTCCACGGGCGCAGCATTGCGCCGGAGGAAGTCCGCCAGCACTGCAAGGGAGACGTCTTCGACGTCACCGAGATGCTGAATTGCGGCCGCGCGCTGGGGATGAAGTTGCGGGCACACACTAGCGATTGGTCAGGCCTGCCGCTCCTGTCCCTGCCGGCCATCGCCGTGCTTCGGACCGGTGGATTCCTGCTTCTCGGCCAGATCGTCGAAGACCGCGTGGTGGTGGCCGATCTGACGTCACGACGGCCGACATACATGTCGCAGACGGAATTGGAGCCCCTTTGGGACGGCCGCGTCGTCGCGCTGACCGCGCAGAGCAGCCTAAAGGACTTCGCCCTCAGCTTGACGGCCGCCGCCGTCGGATACATCAAAACCTTCACCGAGCGGCTGCGGCAATGGTCCCAGTCCACCTCAAGGGGCGCCGGCTTGACGACCGCCGCCGTCGGACACATCAGAGCCTTTGCCGAGCAGCTGCAGCAACGGTCGCGGTCCACCTCAAAGGACGTCGAGCTTGACGTGTTCGAGCCGAACGACGAGGCCGCGGCTCCAGACCCCGCCAAAACCGAAGCGGCGCTGCTGTCGCTGGTGATCCTGCTGCGCTGTCATGGAATAGGTGCCGAACCGGAACAGATCCGCCATCGCATCGGCTCTCCGCGGATCGGCGTCGCGGAGATGCTCCGCTGCGCCAAGGAAATGGACCTCAAGGCGCGCGCGCTCTCGACGCGCTGGGAGCGGCTCGCGACCACGCCGCTGCCCGGCATCGCCGTGCTGCGCGACGGCAGCTTCCTCATCCTCGGCAGAGCGGCTCCAGACAAGGTGCTGGTGCAGCGTCCGATGGAGCCGCGGCCCGAAGCGATGACGCGGGAGGAGTTCGAGGCCATCTGGAGCGGCGGCCTGGTACTGATGGCGCGCCGCGCGGGCCTGACGGACCTTGCGCGCCGTTTCGACATCACCTGGTTCATGGGCGCTATCGGCAAGTACCGGCGGATGCTCGCCGAAGTGTTGACCGGATCCCTCTTCCTCCAGCTCTTCGCGCTGATTTCGCCGCTGTTCTTCCAAGTGATCATTGACAAGGTGCTGGTGCATCGCAGCCTGACCACGCTCGACGTCCTGATCTTCGGCCTCGTGGCCATTGGCATCTTCGAGGCTATCCTCGGAGCCCTGCGCACCTACCTCTTCGCGCACACCACCAACCGCATCGATGTCGAACTCGGCGCGCGCCTGTTCCGTCACCTGATCTCGCTGCCAATCGCTTATTTCCAGGCGCGCCGAGTCGGCGATTCGGTCGCCCGTGTGCGCGAGCTCGAAAACATCCGTCAGTTCATCACCGGCTCCGCGCTCACGCTCGTCCTCGACCTGCTGTTCACCTTCGTGTTCCTCGCAGTGATGATGTACTATTCGCCCCTGCTGACGCTCGTCGCCGTTGCAGCATTCCCGCTCTACATCGGCATCTCGGCCGGGTTGACCCCGCTGTTCCGCCGCCGCCTCGACGAGAAATTCCGGCGCGGCGCTGAGAATCAGGCGTTCCTGGTCGAGAGCGTCACCGGAATCGAGACGCTAAAGTCAATGGCGGTCGAGCCGCAGATGCAGCGGCGATGGGAGGAACAGCTCGCTGGCTACGTCGCCTCGAGCTTCCGCGTCGTGAGCCTCAACAACGTGGCAAGCGAGGCTGTGCAGCTCATCAACAAGCTTGTCGCGGCGACGACGCTCTATCTCGGCGCGAAGCTCGTCATCGGCGGCAGCCTGAGTGTCGGCGAACTCGTGGCGTTCAACATGCTATCCGCGCGCGTGAGCACACCGGTGCTGCGGCTGGCGCAGATCTGGCAGGACTTCCATCAGGCCCGACTTTCGGTGGAACGACTGGGCGATATCCTCAACACCATGCCCGAGCCGGCCCAAAGCCCGGGCCGCGCGGCGCTCCCACCCATCCGAGGCCGGGTCACGTTCGACCACGTCACGTTCCGCTATCGCGCCGACGGACCTGAGACACTGCACGACCTCAGCTTTAACGTCGAACCCGGTCAGGTGGTCGGCATCGTCGGCTCGTCAGGATCGGGCAAGAGCACGCTCACCAAGCTGGTCCAGCGGCTCTATGTTCCAGAGCGCGGACGCGTTCTCATCGACGGCATCGACCTGACGATGGTCGATCCTGCCTGGTTGCGGCGACAGATCGGTGTTGTGCTGCAGGACAACGTGCTGTTCAACACGACGATCCGCGAGAACATCGCGCTCGCAGATCCGATGATGCCGATGGAGCGCGTGTTCAACGCGGCCATGCTTGCCGGCGCGCACGACTTCATCCTCTCTCTGCCCGAAGGCTACGACACCATTGTCGGCGAGCGCGGATCAAGCCTCTCCGGCGGCCAGCGGCAGCGCATCGCGGTAGCCCGCGCCCTCGTCGCCGATCCGCGGATCCTCATCTTCGACGAGGCAACGAGCGCACTCGACTATGAGAGCGAGCGGGCCATTCAACAGAACATGAAGCAGATCGCAGCGGACCGGACTGTCTTCATTATCGCCCACCGCCTGTCGACGGTGCGGACCGCCGACCGCATCATCACTCTGGAGGCCGGCCGCGTCGTCGAGGACGGCAACCACGACGATCTGCTCCACTCGAACGGCCGTTACGCGAAGCTCCACCTCCTGCAGGCAGGCATCCATGGCGTCCGCTAACAACTCAATCGTTCCCTTTCCCAAGCGCCCGATCCGCCGCAACGACTACGAGCTCGCCTTTCTGCCGGCAGCGCTCGAGATCGCCGAGACGCCGGCCTCGCCCGTCGGCCGCGCCGTCGGCGCGACCATCATCGCCATCTTCTGCGTCGCGCTCGCATGGGCTATCCTTGGCAAAGTCGACATCGTCGCCTCGGCCAGCGGCAAGATCATTCCCAGCGGCAGGACCAAGCTGATCCAGCCACTGGAGACTGGTATCGTACGGGCTATCAATATCCACGAGGGCCAACAGGTCCACGCCGGAGAAAGCCTGATTGAACTCGATCCGACCATGACGGCGGCCGAGCACGGCCACGTCAAGGCGGACCTCATCGCCGCCCAGCTCGACGTTACGAGGTTGCGGGCGGCGCTCGCGGATAGCGGCAATCCACTCGCGAACTTCCATCCGCCGGAGGACGCGACGGCCGCCCAGATCGAGATGCACCGGCAGTTCCTGATTAGCCAGACCTCCGAACAGCGCGCCAAGCTCGCCGAACTCGACCGCCAATCGTCGCAGAAGAATGCCGAGCGTTCGACCGTTGAGGCGAGCGTCGCCAAGCTGGAGGCCACCATCCCGCCGCTCCAGGAGCGGGTCGAAACCCGCAAATACCTGTTCGACAAGCAGCTTGGAACAAAAATAACCTATTTGAGCGAATATCAGGACCTGGTGGGCCAGCAGCAGGACCTCCTTATTCAGCGAAGCAAGTTGAAGGAGGCCGACGCGGCGCTTGCCACGCTTGAGGGGACCCGCGACAGGACCGCGGCGGAGTTCCGGCGCGGGCTTTACGACGAACTGGCAAAAGCCGAGCAGAAGGCCGCCGGCGTCGCCCAGGACGTGATCAAGGCCGATCGGCGGACGAAACTCCAGGATCTCGTCGCCCCGGTCAACGGTGTCATCCAGCAGCTAGCCGTGCACACGGTGGGGGGCGTCGTCACGCCAGCCCAGGTGCTCGCCGTGATTGTCCCACAGGATAGCCACCTCGAGATCGAAGCCACGCTGGCTAATGACGACGTCGGTTTCGTCCATCCTGGGCAGAACGCCGAGATCAAGGTGCATACCTTCAACTTCACGCGGTATGGGGTGCTCCATGGCAAGGTGTTGAGCGTCTCGCCCGACACCATCTCACGCGACGGCCGCGACGCCGCCGAGCCCAGGTCTCGTGCCCAGAACACGTCGGATGGCGGGCAGCAGCCACCGGACGATCTCGTCTATGCCGCCCGGATATCGCTCGACCAGCGGCAGCTGAAGGCCGACGATCGGGTCGTAGATCTCGGCCCGGGCATGGCGGTCACCGTAGAGATGAAGACCGGATCCCGCCGCATCATCGGCTATCTGCTCTCGCCGCTCGCCAGGTACCAGCATGACGTCCTGCGAGAGCGGTAGGAAAGGGCCCTCGCGCCGGCGTGACGGGTCCACAGCTGGTTGCGACCCGGCATGCCCGTGAAGGCAGGTGCTCACGATCCGTGCTGAATCGTCAGCTGGGCAGCGCCACGACGCTCTTGGCCTTGCTTGCAGGGCGCGTCGTCGCGCGCTCGGGTTCGGCCGCGCGCTGCTCTGGCATTTTGGAGCTGACCGAAGCGCGTCGCCAAGGCTTGGCACACGCGTTCAGCATCTTGAGCTCGCCAACCCGCGGCGCGTCATCATCGCAGCGACCACGCTTCCAGCTCATCGGCGTGCGCCAGCCCCCTTGATCTCGGCGAGCAGACACATCGACAGCAGGAGCATCGCTCGCCGCATCTCCGGCCTTCACGGTATCCAGCACTCTTCGCCGCTCTAAAACGCGGTGCCGACAGGGGTACCTCTAATGATTTGGCGAGCGGGAGCAACTACGTCGTTCTGGCTCGACTTTCGAGTGCTAGGATTGGCGATGGCCGATCGTGGCTACCAGTGCTAACCGAGATATATGCGGGGGAAGGATGTTGCGACCCGATCCGAACTCATTCGACCGCTACTTCAATATCGCAGAGAGGGGGATGGCTCGCGGGAATCATCGATTCTATATGAATTATCTGTTTGACGGGATCGATTTCAGAGGCAAGACGATGCTCGATGTCGGCGGCGGCGACGGGATACTATCGTTCTACGCCGCATGTTCAGGAGCAGCAAAAGTCGTCTGCCTCGAACCCGAGATCGCGGGTTCGACCACTGGCACGAACGCGACGTTCCAGCGCACAGCTTCCTTCCTTGGCCAAACAAACGTGCAACTGCTTTCCAGCCGGTTGCAGGACTATGACCCTGGCGACGGCTCGTTCGACATTTTGCTCCTACACGCATCGATCAATCACCTCGACGAGGAAGCGTGCATCCGACTGGCTCGCGATCGCAAAGCGCAGCGCTCGTATGAGCAGTTGTTTGGCAAGCTTACCTCTTTGGCTCGTCCAGGCGCCAAGCTCATCGTTGTCGACTGCGCTCGGCGGAACCTGTTTGGCGACTTGCGTATGAACAATCCGTTCGTGCCCACGATAGAGTGGCAAAAGCACCAGTCGCCACGGTTGTGGGCGCGGCATCTTACTCAAGCCGGCTTCAACAATCCAATCATTCGATGGCATTCATTCAACAGCTTGAGAAGCTGCGGACGGCTGTTTCTTGGTAACCGCATTGCCGCCTACTGCCTCACGAGCTCGTTCTGTCTCACCATGGAGAAAGGGCGCGAGGCCTCGGCCGATCCGCTCAAGCATGCCGGATGATGCGAGATTTCTCGGTCAGAAGCAGCATTCCACGCGAGACGTCCGGGATACGCCAAGACACCATCGGCCTCTCAAGCCATGGACATGCTGACTGTCGTCACCATTCGGGCAAGTGCGAGAGATGCGGTACGAGCGGTCCCGATTTGAGGTAACTCTGCTGGACCTACGGCTTTCGGATTGCAAGATGAAGGTAGGGTTCATAAAAGGCATTATCAACCTGCGGGCCATGGCGTCGCAGCCATCTCTCGAATGAGCGATCGAAAGCGAACCATTTTGCAAATTGGAGTAGATTGCCACGCTTCCAGCGATTCAAGCTATTGACCTTAAGCGCCGAAAGAGATCCCAACGCCAACTCAAATTCATGGAAACTGGCGGCTCGACCTGTTCTGGTCAAACGTAGAAGCGTTTCCGCCGTCACCGGTGGCCTCAATCTCTCATTGAAGGGGGAACGTGGACTGAGCCGTGAATAGTGCGCGGCCAAGTCATCTGGCAGCCACATATAGAAAGGCAGCAACGCGGTATGTGAATCGAACCACCAAAGACGATTGGGAGTATCCATCACGATCAAATAGGCACCACTGCGCAGGGAGCGCCAGACTGACGAGAATGAAGACAGCTTTTCGTCAAGGGTCATATGTTCCACTGCTGCAAAAAATATAACAGCGTTGACCTCCGCTATCCGTTCCGCGGGAATCTCGGTAGCGTTCCCGTTTATCAGCTCTGCTTTAAGACCGTAAATGGAAAGACGCTCGTTGCCGACCGCCAGACTTGCCTCGTCGATGTCATAACCAATGACCTGAGCCCCCTGTTCGGCGAGGGCGACAGTTGAGCAGCAAGTACCGCAACCAATCTCAATAATTTTGGCGCCATCCAAACGAAATAGCGTATCGAGCCAGGGAACCACGGTTCTGCGATCTTCATTCGTTCGGGCAATAACATGGTCGTCGAGATCCTTCTTACCCGCCTGTGTGCTGAGATAACCTGGCGGATCGCGAAAGTAGTACTTTGCCAAAGCAGCTACGAGACGCTCCTGGCCAGAGGGTGAAAGAGGACGCTGGCGCACTCTCAAGCGTCGGCTTAGGTGGCGATACTTCAAAAAACTGACAATCCGGTCGCGATCAAAGTAACCGCTTCCAACTCTTCTCACCGCAAGATTCGGAGCAAATTGTACTGTCATGGCGCCGACTTCCAGCATTTTGGGTCAGTTATATAGTCGCCCATCTCGAGTGGGCGCGCGCGTTGGTGCTCAGTCCCCATTATCACGCATCGTAGTCTGCATGGCATCCATCAGGATCGTAGCCCGTACCGTTTCACCAATTCCATGTCTGCCTTGTTCAGCACGACCCCGAGCATAATTTCATCCATATCGCTACAGATCTTGCGCGCTCGCTCGACGAGGCCGACATTCATGCGTCCCGCGTCGACAACAAGGACCAAGGAATCCAACAAATGCGCCGCGGCGCGAAGATCCATGGAAATCGTCTCGGCCGGCAGATCGACAATGACGTATTCATAAGCGTCACGAAGGATCTGATATAGCTTATTGAGCTTCTCCGACGCCAGAACATCGCTCATGTAGATTGGTCGAGAGTTATTGCCGACTGGAAGAAACGCCAGCTGCGATTTTGAGTCGATCCACGTTGCTTCAGACACTGAAGCCGCCCCTGCCATGATATCCAGGATGCCAAACGAGGCGGTCGGAGCTAATTCGGCCGAGAGTGATCGATTTCGCAGATTGCAGTCCACCAGAATTACTCGAGCCCCAGCCTGGGCCATAAGCAACGCCAATGCCGCTGCAACGGTGGACTTTCCCTCGCCCGGTTGCGCGGACGTAGTTCCAATAACCTGATTTCGCTCGCCGCTACGGTTCATGCTATCGATGGCTAGCTTTATCTCAAGTAACGACTCCGTAAATCGGGACTGTGGTGCATCCATGATGGCCCAGATTGGACTCGCCGTGCGCACGATGTTTCGCGATCTTTGACGGTTCGCCTGCTTTTGAGCCGGGCCAGAGAAAGCTGCTGTCAACTTTCTCCAAACGTTCCCGGACGTGACCATTGGGACGGCTACGATGCATGCAAGTTGAAGTCCCCTCCAGGCCTCCCAGCTGGCACGCGTGCCTCGATCCATCAGATCGCGCAGCAATCCGATGGCGATGCCAAGAAGCGCCCCCACAACGATCGATGTTCCAAGCACGATCCTAGCATTTGGCCAAGTGGCCCTTAAGGGAGGCGACGCCCCGCTGACGAGACTCGCCACAAGCACCGGCGAGGATAGCTGTCGCGTGGCTTCCATCTTACGCAGCACGAGGCGAAAATTATCATAGGCGCTTTTGGATGATTCAGCAGCGGCTACTAATTCATCCATAGTAGCAGCGGACTCCCCTGCATCTTTCCTGTTTCTACTGTAATCCTCAAATGCTTTTTTTGCCGCTGATGCTTGAGTGCTCAATTCGTTCAATCGATCCTTAACCCATGGCTCATCTTGCAAGTCGGCCCTGTCCACTTGATGGGTAATAAATTTTTCTGCAACGGCGTTTAGGATCTGCGCCGCTCGATCAGGATCTCTGGACTCGAAGGTAATCTCGACAAGATACGTAGGGCCGACACGCTTGGCCGAAAGCTTGCGCTCAAACGATTCCACGGTACGGCGCACGGCGCTAGCTTTCGTTTCCGGCCTACTCCAGCCGAGCAGCCGGGATATCATGCCGCTACCTTGGCCGGTCGCAAATTCCGGGTCTTGAGCAAGGCCGAGCTTCTCGATCACGGCGCTAGCAATGCCGTCAGACTTCATGATTTCGATCTGACTTTGCACGATCGTTGCCACCGCCGCAGCGTCCGCAGTGGCCAACTTCGCGTCCACGATGAGCTGCGCCTTGGCAATAAATGTTGGCACCGTGATGATGAGGTAAAGTATGGCAATGCCAAGCGTTGCCATACAAGTCAGCGATATCATCAAGAGGCGTCGTCGTATGAAGGCTATTACTTCTGCCAAGGACACGACCGGCGCAGGATGAAATTCGGGCGGCGGCGTATTGTCCCGATTTACCCAATTATCCGTTGTTTGCTGCAGCATTTTCCGTACCAAGCTGGTAGTTGAGGCTCCGCGACGATAGCCAGGTCAAATCCACAAGGCGACTTACTAGGGTCCGTTAGCGGAAGATGCAGCGGAACGCGTCACATCAATACGCATTACAGTGCATCAACCGGTGATAGACGACGGTTGGGAGGAAAAACCGAAACTGTAGGGCAACGAATTCGGTAGCCGCCAGACTGACAAGGCACATAGACAGGCCTATACCGATGCTTGCGAAGACCGCCCAGCCGTCATCGGCCGAGTGTGTCGGAAACCTGATGGGGGCCAGCAAAATGAGGACGGACGCATAACTCATTCCATTCATTGCACTCTGCACTCTACGGCTCAATCGCTCATCTCCGGTTGAATCAGTACATTCCGGGTCACTGGTTGGGAAAGGCAATAAATGGGTAATTACGATGGTCTGTTGAGCCGCGGCACTACCGGGTTAGAGTCCCGCCAGCAATCCGCTCGCGCGCTCATCCCCCCGCAATGAAGGATTTCATCTTGGTGACCGCGTCCGTACAGAAAGTTGCCGCCATGCCGACCTCCACACTGCGCGATCTTCTCAAAATCAATATCTTTGGCAGTAACCTGGGTCGTTGCATCAAATGGGCCTTGGTGGCTGTTGGCCTGACATTTTCGATCACTCAAGCAAAGGCCGAATATCGAGTGAACATCGGAGATGTGCTGGAGGTTGCGGTGGCGGGCGTGCCCGAACTGCGGCAACGTGCTGCCGTGCAAATGGATGGCAATATTTCGTTGCCGCTAGTCGGAACGCTTCCCGTAGCCGGCCTACCCTTGTCGCAGATCCGGGCCAAAATCGCGGCTGCTCTGGCCAGCAAGGTGTTTCGGCAGAGGAGTTCGGATGGCCGTGAGATCGCTATCGTCATAGACGCGGATGAGATCACGACGACCGTGGCGGAGTACAGGCCGGTATACATGAACGGAGACGTGTCGAGACCGGGTGAGTACCCTTATCGTCTGTCTATCACCGCACGCCAGCTCGTCGCCGTCGCAGGTGGCTACGACGTCATGCGTATCAGAATGAATAACCCGTCTCTCGAGTCAGCGGACTTGAGAAGCCAGTATGGATTACTTTGGACAGAACTCGCCAAAGAGCAAGCGCGCATGTGGCGCGTGAAGATTGAGCTCGGAGAGGCAACGCAGCTCAATCCAAGCATTCCGACGGACGGGCCCACAAGCCGATCGGCGATTTCCGAGATCCTCAACGCGGAACGTGAATATTTGAAGACGAAGCAGAGCGATTATCAGCAGGAGAAGGCGTACCTTCAACACAGCGTTCGACAGGGAGATGACGAGGTTCGCGTGCTGTCGGAGCAACAGAAGAAGGATGACGAAGCACTTCAGACCGATCTCGAAGATCTGCAAAGATCGACCGATCTGTACGGTAAGGGGGCCTTGATTAGCCCGCGCGTGACGGATGCACGTCGCGCGGTGCTGGTGTCGTCAACCCGAAAGCTGCAGACTTCAGCGCAACTACTGCAGGTCAAGAAGATGCAGGACGAGTTTGTTAGAAGGCTGGCAAGGCTCGACGACCAGCGCAGGCTCGACTTGCTCCGTGAGCTGCAAGACTGCAGCGTCAAGCTCAATGAAATTCGCGAGAAGCTGCAGAGCGTCGGCGAGAAGCTTCAATACACCGCGATGGTTCGCTCGCAACTCGTACAAGGAGCCGGCAGCAAGCCGGACATTGCCATCATTAGGAAAGGCGAGAAGGGGCCGGAACGAATTGTCGCGAGCGAAGACACCGAGTTGCAGCCGGGTGACGCAGTGGAGGTAACCCTGCGATACCAAGATCTTCCTGACCTACCTTTCCGAAAAGTGGGCAGTTCAAGTGCCCCATCGGCGACGGGCCAGACTGACGTGACTGCCGTTGATTCGCCGCGGGTCGGCAGCAGGTGATGAGGACCTGAGGACCAGGAGTCGGGACCTGCAGATCCCGCAAACCGGGCAACTCTTTTTCCCTTCGACGCCATGAAACAATCGGTCCGCCTGGAACGGGCGGCCGCATGACTGGTCTGCAGTCTCATCCCGTTCGGGCCGATCTTGTAGATTCTGTCAGTGGCTCGTGGCGTAACTTCTAAGTTCTAGCGTTCACCGCCGAACACGCTTACCGACGGCATCGCAGATCATCTGGATGATCCGTTCCTAATTGGGGCGTGACCGGGCGAGATCTTCTCAATATACGCGCCTCGTCCGTCTTGTAGTGCCGGAACAGCCAATCGATGGTGCCGTCGCGCGCCATTCCGCCCTGCACGCCCGGTCGCTGAGGGTTCTATTCACGTCAATCGGGATGGCCGATCTGTCCGGCTTACGGCTTGACGTAGGTCCAGCCCTTCTCCTGCAGCTCCATGACGCGCACGACGCCCGACTTCACGACCTCCGCCTGCCGCACGATCGGGATGTCCTTGCTCTCGGCCTTCTGCATTTTTTCCTGAGTGTTGCCGCAGGCCTTGAACGCAACTTCGGGCGTGCTCAGGGCCATCTCCTCGATGCGCGACTTTACAGGCGACGTGTCGTCACGCAGCATGTGCAGGCCGGGCCCAAACGTGACGACCTCGATCTTCACCTTTTCGCCAGCGTCTTTGTAGTATTGGGCAACGTTCGTCGCGTTGTTGAGCGCAAGATTCATCGCGGCGGGATCGTTGGTGTTCACCTGCAGGATCAGGTGATGTTCCTTCTTCTTCGTTGCAGTGGGATCCACCATACGGGCAAGGGCGGATCGCATCTGCGTCGCAGTCGTTCGCTTCGCTATGTGGTGCCTTTCAGGGCTTGCCTTGTGCACGACGGGTTGCCCGTCTGCCGGCGTCCAGTATTTTCCGCCCTGGTCCGCGTCCGCGAATGACGTGGAAACCAGAACGGCGATCGCTCCCACCGCGACCGTCCTGCCAATATCATGAAACCTGATCATTGTGCGCCTCCATCGAAGACAACCATTTTCACACCATCAATGGTTAGGTGTTGCAATGGCGCGCGGCCATCTGCACGCCGCGGCCATTTTCGCGCGCACCGCGTCCAGCCCGGCGAGGGAGAACGTCCCGTCATGGGCAGTCCCGCCTCGAGATGAGAGAAGGACGATGAACTCCCCATTATCCGGAAGGGACTGCAGCAAGCGAACAACATCCCCGGCGAACGAAACGCCAGGACCGAATGCCGGCAATGCGGCTGCTACCTGCACCGCCGGACGATCATTCACACGATAGTAAATTACATCATCACCGCCTCCGCGGGAGATGCCGGGGCCCGCAAGCGCCAGCTCCGTCCGGCCGGCACGACAGCGTATAGATAGCTGCATCGCGGACTCGTCGGTCCCGCTGTGTGATGATGTCGTCGCGGTCGCGATCGCCAAATAATCTACGGGCGACGTCGTCTGGCTGACGATCCAGTCGTCTTCGGGCGTCGGACGATGCTGAGGCGCGATGGTACGCGTCATTTTATCCAGACACCCGAGGCGCTCTGCGTGTTCCTTCTGAAGGCAGGAACGGAGCTGTGTCACCGGATCCTGGGCGAACGCAATGCCGCTTGTGCCCCCAAGTGCAATAATCAGCAGGAGCGCGGCGCGTTTCATTGGGATGCACGTGTTATGCGGGGCTGACGATCCAGCCACGCCTGCGCCGCAGGGACGCGCGTAAGACCTGGAACCGTCGCAGCGAGGTTGATGGATTTCCACTTCGGATCGAAACCGGGCGCCTGCAATCTGTCGATCCGGGAGAACAGGTGGTCGACGAAGCGCGCGACGCGGTCAGAACGGTTCGAGTTGGCGAGCCAATTGAAGGCGACCAGAGCGGTCGGCACGGCGATCGTCGAAATCCGTTCGCCCTGCTTGATTAGATTGGGATAGTCGGTCGCGTCGAGAGAAGCGGGAAGATAGTAATCCTCGAACTTGCTCTCGTATGGGACAGGCAGGAACTTGAAACCTGGCTCCCACCGACCCTTCACGAACGCATCCACCGGCTTCGATGTAATGAAGACGACAGCTGCCATCTCGCCTTTGCGCATCTGCTCGAGCGCGATCTGGTGCGGAATGAACGTTTTTTCCACCTCGATATTGAGGCGGCTGAAGATCAGCGGCCCTGAATAGGCGGCGGCGGTGCCTTGGTTGTTGAAGTTGACCTTCTTGCCGACGAGGTCGTTCAGACTCTGAATCTCCGGTCGAACAAAGATCTGCAGCTCGGACGGGAACAGATTCATGACATACGCAATTCGTCGCTGGATGTCCGGCACCTGGTTCTTGTATTCCTCGAGCACGTCGGAATTGATGATCGCCGCGTCGATGCCGCGCAGATAGAGCAGGGAATTCAAGTTCTCCGTGGCCCCGCGTGTGACGACCGGAAGAACATGCAGGTTGTCCCCATCGTCGACCACGCGGGCGATCTCCGCCGCCAGACGGATCGGCGCGCCCTCGAGGAGACCTCCGGCCAGGCCGACAGTCCAGGCGTTCATGGAAATCACTTCCGGCCTTGGCTGCGCCAGCGCGGGCCGAGCCGGGTGAGGCTTCTGGGGGCGCAAATTCAATGGCCGCGCATCCGCCCAAGGCTGAATGGCCGTGAGCAATGGTGCGAACGCGGCCAGCAAGAGCAGCCGGCGCCATCCTGTAAATCTTTTCATCCACCCACTCCTCTACACATCCTGCATCCGTGTCGGCGCCTTCGATCCTCGATTGGTGACTTGGAACATCGTCTCACAAGACCGTGCTATCGACGCAGCGCTTCGAATCGCGCCTTCGCCTCCTTGATTCCTCCAGCTTCAGCACGCGCGTAAAGAGTTCGCGCTTTGGTGAGATCACCTTGCGTTCCATACGTTCCGAGATTTGAAAGGATCAGCGGATCGTAGGTTTCCGCGAGCGCGAAGCTCGCTTGCGCGCTGCCGATCTCAACGGCGCGCTCCAGCACGATCCGCGCCGAGCCAATGTTTCCCTGTTCAAGCAGGATGCTCGCGCGCGCGATCAATTTCGCCGCTTGCGCCCCTTCGTTAGGATTGACCGGAGCATCGCTCTGGCTGCGCGCCGCTGCGGTCTGGTCTTGGACCGATTTGTCTTGGACTGTCTTGTTCTGGACAGGCTGGATCTGGATTGGTCGTACCGGCGCTGCGGGCGGCTCCTCGCTCGCGGCCTGGCTGGTGGTTGCCGACTGAGACGCAGCGGGGGGAGTTTTCGCCACAAGCGCGCCGTTGTCATGACGCGCCGATGCGAGTTCCCTTTCCAGTCTCGCGGCGCGCTCGCGCTGCAACAAGCTGCGCAGCTGGGCCGAGTCTCGCTCTCCGGCCTGCTTGATCCGTACGGCTTCCTCGCTTGCCTTGGAAGCGCGCTCGGTCTCTGCGGCGAGATCTCGGCTTGCTTTTGCGAGATCCCGGGCCAGCTGCTCGGCCCGCTCGCGCTCCCGTTGATGCGATTGCCGTAAGTCGGCGGTATCGCTCGCTTCCGCCTGTTTAAGCTGCGCCACTTCCTCGCTGGCTTTGGCCGCTTGAGCTTCGTATGCGTAGATCTTGGCTCGCGCCATCGAGAGATCCTGCTCCAGCGCATCGGCTCTCTCGTGCTCCTTCTGCATCGATCGTTTCTGCTCCGCGCCGCCGGCTTTTGCTGCTTGCGTCAGCCTGGCGACCTCGTCGCTCGACTTTGCCGCCAGCGCCGTCTGCGCATCGACATCTCGTCGCGCGGTCGCAAGCGCGAGCTCTAGCTGGCCGATATGATCCCGCTCCTGTTGTAGGGCGTTCTGCAATTCCGCCGCGCCGCTCTCCCCTGCCGCTTTCAGCAGGGACGCGTCCGCGCTGGCTTTCGCCACCTGTGCCGTTTGTATCTGATACGCATAAATAGCGCTTCGCGTCAGGGAGAGACCCTGCGCAAGCGTATCGGCCCTTTCGCGCTCCTTCTCCATCGATTGCCTCAAGTCCGCGGCACCGGCCTCCGCCGCCCGACTTCGCTGCGAAAATTCCTCGTTTGCCTTTGTCGCTAGCGCAGCCTGGGACTCGACGTCCTGCCGCGCGGCTGCGAGATCCTGCTCCAGCCGCGCTGACCGCTCGCGCTCCTGTTGCACGGCCTTCCGCAGCTCCGCGGCGCCGCTCTCGCCCGCCTGTTTCAGCTGGGATACTTCCTCACCTGATTTCGTCGCCAGCGCGGTTTGGGTTTCGACATCGCGCCGCGCGGTTTCGAGATCCTGCTCCAGCCGCGCCGACCGCTCGCGCTCCTGCTGCAGCGTCTTCTGCAGCTCCGCGGCGCCGCTCTCGCCCGCCTGTTTCAGCTGGGATACTTCTTCACCTGATTTCGTCGCCAGCACGGTTTGGGTTTCGACATCGCGCCGCGCGGCCGCGAGATCCTGCTCCAGCCGCGCCGATCGCTCGCGCTCCTCCTGCAGCTCAGCCGCGCCACTCTCGCCCGCTTGATTCAGCCGGGACACTTCCTTCAGTCGGGAAGCTTCCTCGACGGCCTTCGCTGCCAACGCCTTTTGGATTTCGACCTCGCGCCGCGCAGCGTCAAGCCCCTGGGCCAGCCACTCGGCCCGATCGTGCTCCTGCTCGAGATGTTGCAGCAACTCGATGTCGCGCCTTGCAAGCGCAAGTTCGCAGGACAGTGATCCTGCCCAGTCGCGTTGCTGTTCCGGAGGCTGCTGCGGAGCTCTTGTGTCGCTGGCCGTCGCTTGCGCGAGCTGTATCGATTCGTCGCTGCCGCCGGGGCGGAGGAGTAACGTCTCGAAATCTTCAGAACTGAGATTGCGGGCAGTCGTCGCCTGTTGCGCGTCTGCGAGGTGCCGCGCTTGATCCGGGGAAGCCTTCGTTTCCGACGCCCATGTCATAGCGAGCATGACCGCTGCCATCCATAGGGGTGCACTTCTTCCCTGCGTCAGGGAGATTTCCACTTCCTCGTTGAGCATGACCGTGCGCCCCATTTGCAATCACCTGTCGCGTGGCGATACGACTTCCTTCTGATGCGTCATTATGCCCACCAACTTTACGCGACTCGCATGGAAGACCCTCCCCACCACTTTTGGGTTAGGCTACGGGATTGTGTCCCATCACTGACGCGAACTGCTGAGAGTTCCTTCTCATGTATTTCCCATGTATTTCGCGATTTGAACTGATCGAGGCGGGCCCGCCGTCTTGGCCAGTGAGGCCACCCCGAGCTGGGGCCCGGGGCCGTCCATTCCCACGCCTGCGTTCAGGACGAACCACCAACAAGAACCGCAAGCGGGCTTCCAATTGCGCCCGAAAGGGTGCGCGGGGCAAGTACTACAGGTTGGTACTCCGTTTGGCCAAGCAAAAGGGTCGACAATTCTTCCGTGCAACCACAATCACCGCGCTAGAAATCTCGCTTTTGCTGCTTGAAGAACAAGCAGCTTCTCGAAAATCTCATCCCGATGCGCGTCGATTTCCCAGGTGAGCGCGTTACCCGGCCACTCAGCTTTGCCCTCCCATTCAATGGTCTGAGACTAATCGACAAACAGGCGTCCGAGTAGCGCCCTTCTGGATCGCCATTGCATTGCCCTCAACCCTGAGGAAAGCAGAAGTTATTGTTGCCAGTACCAACCGCAATTTGAGATTATGTGTCGAGCGTCCAATGATGTTTCGCACCTAATCGGCCGTGTGCAGAGCAAGTGCGTAAGGCTGTAGCGTCGAGCTGCTGCAGGATGAGCCATCCGGATTTTGGCTCAGTGTCTCATCCCTTTGGAGTACTCTCCTTTCGTCCACGCACATCGGGAATTCTGCACTCATGTTCCAGGAGCAGGTGGTAACTATTGACCCGGTGTTCTACCGCTCAGGTGGAGCATGAATTTGGTCGAAAGGGTTTCCGCAGCAGGACAAGGATTGCCCCAGAGCAGCCAGCGCCGGGCTCTGAGTGGAGGGAGCATGCTCTTGAAATCGAGTCTCAGAAATGAAGAGCCCCCGCTAAGGCTGCCAATCGAGGCTCTTTAGTGGTTATTGCCGCTCTTCTTCGGCTTGTCGCGTGGCTGCTCGCGGCCGCTGTCACCTTCGTAACGCTCGGACCTCAGGTCGTTCGGCCTCACCCCGTTCTCGGACAGGAAGGCGATCACGCGCTCGCCTTCCTTCTGGTCGGGATTGTCTTCGGCCTTGCCTATCCGCAGCGTCGCTGGACTGTTTCAGCGGTCGCCGTTGCCCTGATCGGCCTGCTTGAGATCATGCAATTATGGGTGCCGGGACGGCACGCGCGGTTTGAGGATTTTATGGTCGATGCGCTCTCGGCCTGCGTCGGCTTCGCGCTGTCCGCAGCTGCCAACTGGACGATGGCGCAATTTGGCCAAGATCCCGACGCGGCGACACGCCAACGTCATTAGTGAGCACTCCGCCGCCGCTTGGGTCAGTGCCGCGGATCGTCAAATTTGAGCTCGGCGACCAGTCGCCAAAGCTGAACCTCGTGACCGTCCGCTAAGCCGATGGTTAACGCTCGAATGGATGGCTGGGGCGACAGACCGCCAGCACAACGAGACTAGCCTGTTCAGCCAGCATTCATTACGAGCCCTTCTATGTCCCAAGTTTCAGAGGCACAGCGCGATGAAATTTTACGTCATGGACGCAGCCGTCGACTGGCTGGATGTTTACTGAGCCGGGACCTTGAGGCGATCCTTGCTATGTACGCGAGGATGCTGTGACTGAATGTCGTTGTGATGGCCTTACAATCACCGGCAAGCAGGGCTTGCGAGTTGGCAACGACGCCTTCGCAATTATCCGGCCTCCAATCTGGATGACCTTCAGCTAAGCGGTGGCGGTGCCATTATGGACTACATTGCTCGCGACGGCGTTGTTGGCGCGACCATCGAGTTCAATTTGGCGGGTCAGATTATTCTTCTTAAATGCGGGCCCCAGCCGCGGAGTCTGTACTCACGAGGCCAACCATGAAGGGCAAGCTGCCTGGTGATTTTTCACATTACGCCAAGATGCCCCCCGCCGCGCAGCGATTCTACAAAGAAGCCGCGGCGTGCCGGGACGAAGCAGCTCGCAGCCTCAATCCGATCGATCGTGATGGCTGGCTGAAGCTTGCCGGCGAATGGACCGAACTCGCCCTTGCAGCCGAGCGCGGCCAGATTTTTCGCCGGGGTTAGGTGGCGGAAGCGAAGACAGGAGTGCCGCTCGGCCGTCTAAGCCCCCGAGCACAGGCCGCAATACGCTCGCCCTAGATGGCCCCGCCTGCTACCCCGCGAACTCGCGTCTCTGACGCAACGTAACCTTTTCGCGCTTGCGGGGTCGGCCGACAAACGCTGGAAATTGTCCTTTGGGCGTCCGCCATGGATCTGCATTTGCCAAGAGGGTGAGCGCCATTAACTCCTCTTGGTTTCCGCGACGGTCTTGCGCGCATTATCCCGAGTTACCAAGAGTGACGTGCACTACTCGTGCGCCTCAAGATGTCCGCGGCGGCAAGGATCTCGGGGTTTCATGGTTACCGCCGTTTGACAAGTCCTTCGAGACCAAATCTAGTTTCCGTCTCAGACCATCACTTACTTCGCTCATGGTTTGTGCCAGACTCAGTATGCAACACGGTCAGCATCACTGGAAGACCTTCACCCCGCACAAAGGCGCGAAGTGGCGATGTCCGCAGCGAGCGATCCGGGGGATCGATGTCGGCATCACGGGGCACTGAAAACCACCAGCTCATGGCTTCGCCGCCTCTCGCGCGGCGTCGATCAGGGTCAGGAACAATGCTCTGGTCGGGGCGTCGATAGATCGTTGTAAGCGCATGCACGGCCTATTTGGCAACGCCGATAAGATGGGACGACGTTCGAATGGCACGCATTCTTATCGGCACCTCGGGCTGGCACTATGAACTGCCCCGGCTGGAAGCGGCAAGGCTGTGACGTTTACGTCTATTTCGACAACGACCAGAAAAGTGCGGCGCCGGCCGACGCAAAGGCTTTGAGGAAGATTCTATAGCAATTGAGCCTCTCCCGCCCTTTTGTTTAGGAACGCTGATCTCCTAGCAATCCTGGCCACCCGCGCCGGCCGTCGTCTTGGACTGTTCAGCTGCCGTCGGCTGGCTTTGCATCTGGTGCTGCGCGTCCTGCGACGAGGTCGCGGTGTTCTCGCTCGCCTCGTTCATGGCTGACGTTGGCGGATGCTCCTTGGCGTTTGGCGAGGCGGTGCCAGTGGTCTCACTCGCCTGGCCCGTCGTGACCGGTCCAGAGCCTGCATCGCGGTTGGCTGTATTGCAAGGGCCCCCGAAAGCGATAGTTGAGCTGACGGCCAAGATGGCGCCAACCAGCATTGATCTCGTAAGCATGACAATTCCTCCTGTTTGCCGGCTAATGCTTGCCGGAGCCGGGTTCCGCCATTTTGCGATGCTGCTTCGCGAGCGTTTCCGCCGGAGTGACGTTTGCCACTGCCGATTGGATCTTGTTCTTGAGGCCGGTGACGACATCGCCCTCGCCTTTCGTCATGGCGTCAAAGCCCTGGCGCGCGACCACGGCGGGATGGTCTTTCTCCTCTGAGCCCACCTTGGTGTCGAGCATGTCAGCGCGCCTGAAAAACTTGGTCTCGGTCGCGCCCGACATGAGGCAGGTCACGGTAATGTCGGTGTCGCGAAGCTCCTCGCGAAGCGCAAATGACCTTCGACGCGTTGTACACGGCCTGGAAGCTGCCGAGCGTAACCGCCAGGCGCCGCACGCAACCGCTTCCACGTTTTCCCCTGCCTGCCGCGTAGCGTACAAGACAGGCGCAGCCGTTGCCGCCGATCAATCCTGTCCAATCTGCCCTAGCCCCGCTTCGATCAGCTTGACGTCCTCTGCAGAGCCAGAACCGATTGCCTTGGATCGACACCCGTCCTGCTTTGCACATCAGCTAGTAGCTGGCGCCGGGTCATACGCCTGTCTTCCAAGGCAGGCCTATTCTTCAACCGAACGTAGGCGGAAACCATTTGTTCAATAGAGGATGGCACGGAAATTTCCTTCGAATAAAAGTTCCAAGTCCCGGGAGAGGAACCAGCAAAATCCCGGTGCGAACTAGGGTCTGTTGAGATTCACTTGGAATGGATGACAGCGGTGGCGAGGTAGATCATCGCTGCGAAGCTGCCGTCTGTCTTGTCACATCGCATCGCTATGCGTTTGAATTCCTTCAGCTTGCCGAAG